>JAVBVK010000044.1:0-13366 GCA_031554335.1 Desulfarculales bacterium | reverse complement strand
TGGCTACTGCCGCCGCTTCGGCCGGTGCTCGCAAAGTGACGGGCAGAATGGTGCAGCGTCCGATCCGGCTGGTCAAGCGCGCTTCAATGGCAATGGTCCGGGTGTAGCTTTCGAAAAGAATTTCCTGGCGGGCCAGTTGTTCGCGGGCCGAGAGCACCCCGTGGCGCTCAAACACGGCCATGACTTCCGGGTCGCTGTAATGTTCCAGGGCTTCCACCGTGGTCGGCATGTCGGGCAGACCGCGCAGGGCCGCCTCTTCTTTCCTTTCCTGAGCGTAGCCGATGCCGTTGAAGACGACCGGCAGGTGCTCGCGAACGAGTTCGACCAGCAGTTCCTGTACGGCGTTGTTCAAAGGCAGGCCGTTGTTTACTTTGCTTTCCAGTGCGCTGGCGATATCATCCAGAGCGCAGGCCACGGCGGCGTTCAGGGCGATGTTGGCCGGGGCGATGGATTGCGAGGCCCCCAGGGCGCGAAATTCGAACTTGTTGCCGGTATAGGCGAAGGGGCTGGTGCGGTTACGATCGGACATGTCTTTGGGAAGCGGGGGCAGGGAGGAGACGCCGATTTCAATGGTGCGCTTGCTCTTGCTCTGTCCGGGTTCGGAGGCTTCCAGCAGGTTGTGCAGGACGGCGGTCAATTCGTCACCCAGGTAGACGGAAAGGATGGCTGGCGGGGCCTCGTTCGCCCCCAGGCGGTGGTCGTTGCCGGCGCCGATGATGCCCAGGCGCAGCACGCGGGCGTGCTTGTGTACGGCCCGCAGCACGGCGGCCAGAAAGACCAGGAAACGTGCGTTGGTGGCCGGGGTTTCCCCCGGGCTGAGCAGGTTGCGGCCGGCGGAATCGCAAATCGACCAGTTGTTGTGCTTGCCGCTGCCGTTCACGCCGGCAAATGGTTTTTCGTGCAGCAGGCAGATGAAGCCGTGGCTGGCCGCCGTGTGGCGCAACAGGTTCATAATCAGCATGTTATGGTCGCAGGCCAGGTTGACCTCTTCATAGAGGGGCGACATCTCGAACTGGCCGGGGGCCACTTCGTTGTGCCTGGTCTGGCAGGGAATGCCCAGCGCCAGCAGCCGGTACTCCACCTCCTGCATGAAGGCCATCACCCTGGTGGGAATAGCGCCAAAATAATGGTCTTCCAGTTCTTGCCCTTTGGAGGCGGGCGCGCCCAACAACGTGCGGCCGGCCAGCATAAGGTCGGGACGCAGGGCGGCCAGGCGCTTATCCACCAAAAAATATTCCTGTTCAGCCCCAACCACCGTCTGTACCGCCGTGGCGCTATGGTTGCCAAACAGGCGCAAAATGCGCAAGGCCTGCCGCGAACAGACGGCGGCCGCGCGCAAAAGCGGTATCTTGCGATCCAGCGCCTCACCGGTATAGGAATAAAAGACCGTGGGAATATGTAGGGTGTTGCCTAAGGGTCCTTCCAAAATGAAAACCGGCGAGGTTGGGTCCCAGGCGGTATAGCCGCGCGCCTCGAAAGTGGAGCGTATGCCGCCAGAAGGGAAAGAGGAGGCGTCGGGCTCTCCGCTAATAAGGGTTTTGCCGGAGAACTGATTTATGGCCCGCCCGTCCACGGTGGGCGTCATGAACGAATCGTGCTTTTCCGCGGTCAGGCCGGTCATGGGGTGAAACCAGTGGGTGTAGTGAGTGGCGCCGCGCTCCACCGCCCAATCTTTCATGGCATTGGCCACGGCATCGGCAATATCGGCCGGCAGCCTGGTGCCGCCGTCGATTACTTGTTCCAGTTTGGCATGTATGTCACGGGGCAAGCGCTCGCGCATTACCCGCAGGTTAAAAACATCCCGCCCATAAAGGCCGGGCATATCATATTTTTTGCTTAAGGCTGCGGCTGGGTTCAGCGCCGGGGCGCCGCTGGCGCTGATGTCGAGAATAACTTGGCGGCGCATTGACGGCATGAATTTTTCTCCTTTCGTTTAGGCGAGCCCCGCTATGCGGCATGTTTGATAAACCGCGGCAGGGCTTTTTATCCGCATCCGCCGGCTTGCAGACACATTATGTCGTCGGCCGGCATAACGCATATTTCGCTATCGCCTATCTGGCCGGTGTCAACCACCTGCTGAAGCATGCTCAACATATAGTCCAACTCATCGTCGCGCACTGAAAATTCCAGCTTTATCATAGAAACAATCCGTGGTTCATCTATAGAGGCGCCACAGCACACTTTTCGCTGGCCGCGCTGGCATTCCGAGTCCTTAACTCCACTAATGGCCATGTTGCGCACTCCCAGCTTGCACAACATATACTTTGCCTTGATCAGCTTTTCCGGATGGATTGTAATTTCTAATTTTTTCATTCTCACACATCCTTTTTTGGTTGCTTCCGCTCCCCTAGACGGCAGCGGCAATATATCACCGGCATCTGGCCCAGCACTATTTTTTCGACGGGGGCTAGCGGCCAATCCGCTAAATCCCCGCTTTCTGTTTGGCATAAATAGTGCCAAATTAGCACCTCGCGTTTAACATGCCTTTTTTATTAAATAATTTTTACACCATCGCGCCTCTTGCTTGCCGCCACGGCAACGCTGAAAAATAGCTCGGCAAACCGCCTGGCCACCTATCAAGTTTAAATTGCAATGAAAAACACAGTGTTACGCATATAATAGGGAATTTGATCAGAACCTAAATAAATTACATAAATGTATTTTGTTTAATAATTTGTTACATAAATGTGATATTATTTGGACGCGATTTTCCAGCCGCGGGCCGCTGAAACCATGCCAGCCGCAAAAAATCTAAATTTTTTCCATAAATAAAACATGGTTAGCCGCGAACCAACTTCTCCCCAACCTGGGCGCGGGCCGTGGCATCTAATTTGCTTTAATGCAAAATAGTCAATTCAAATTGGTTTGGTGTTTAGCCAACATGAAGGCCATATTGAAATAAGAACCGCCAAGCGAGGTGTTATGAGCAAACCAGCCCTTCTTATGCTTGATGATGGAACCTGTTTCGAGGGGCAAGCCTGCGGCGCGGCCCACGAGACGGCGGGCGAGGTGGTGTTCACCACTGGCATGTGCGGCTATCAGGAAACCTTGACCGATCCGTCTTTCCACGGACAAATCATAACCTTCACCAGCGCCCATGTGGGCAACTATGGGACCAGCCCCCAAGATAACGAAGCCTCTCTCCCCCGCGCCGCCGGAGCGGTGTTTCACGACTTGTTTAATGAAGAGCACACCAACGTCCCCCATTGGCGGGCAACAGAGTCGTTGAACACCCTTCTGGCGCGCGCGGGCATTCCCGGCATTAGCGGGGTGGATACCCGCGCGTTAACCCTGCACCTGCGCAAGCGTGGAACGCGCAATGGCGTTATCAGCGCGCTCGACCTTAACCGCCCTTCCCTGCTGCGCCGGGCCAAAGAACTGCCCGCCATGGCGGGGCGCGATCTGGCCATACATGCCACCTGCAAAGAGCCTTATACGTTTGCCGACGGCACTTATCAAGCTCCACCTGGGCCGCGCCCGCGAGTGGCGGTTATTGATTATGGGGTCAAGCGCTCCATCTTGCTTAATCTGGCCCGCCAGAATATGGACATACAGGTGTGGCCGGCCACTGTGTCGGCCAGGCAGATACTGGCCTCGGGCGCCCACGGCGTACTGCTTTCCAATGGGCCGGGCGACCCCGAAGCCTGCACATATGCCGTAAAAACCATAGAGGGGCTGTTGGGGCGCCTGCCTTTATTTGGCATTTGCTTAGGCCACCAACTGTTGGGCTTGGCCTTGGGCGCCAGGGCCTATAAGCTGCCCTTTGGCCACCATGGGGCCAACCACCCGGTTAAAGACCTTTTTTCCGGGCAGGTACATATCACTAGCCAAAATCATGGCTTCTGCCTTCACCCGGCCTCCCTGCCCGCCAATGTGTGCCCTTCCCATCAAAATCTTAACGATGAAACCCTGGAGGGGCTTGTTGCAACCGATTTGCCGGCCTTTTCCGTGCAGTTCCATCCCGAAGCCGCGCCCGGCCCCAGCGACGCCCGAGGTTTATTCAAACGCTTTGCCCAACTTATACGCGCCCACGCGCAAGCGGAGGAATAATGCCCAAACAAGAAAACCTGCATACCATAATGGTGCTCGGCTCCGGCCCCATCGTTATTGGCCAGGCCTGCGAATTTGACTATTCCGGCACCCAGGGCTGCAAGGCTTTGCGCGAAGAGGGCTGCCGCATCATTTTGCTAAATTCCAACCCAGCCACGGTAATGACCGATCCCGGTTTTTCCGACCGCACCTATTTAGAACCGCTTACCTTGCAGATGGCAAGCGCCATCATAGCCCAGGAGCGCCCCGATGCTCTGCTGCCCACCCTGGGCGGGCAGACAGCCCTTAATCTGGCCATGGAACTACACCAAGCCGGCGTTCTGGCCCGTTACGGGGTGCGGATGATCGGCGCCCGGCCGCAGGCCATTGAGCTGGCGGAAAACCGGCGCCTCTTTCATGACACCATGCTCAACGCTGGCCTCATGCTGCCTAAAAGCGGCCTGGCCACCTCTGTGCCCCAGGCTTTGCAAATAGCGCGCGAGGTTAAATTCCCAGCCATTATCCGCCCTTCCTACACCTTGGGCGGCAGCGGGGGCGGCATTGCCTACAACCTGGAGGAATGCGAGGAAATAGCCCGGCGCGGCCTGGCCGCCTCGCCTATTGGCCAGGTGCTGGTTGAAGAATCAGTGCTGGGCTGGAAAGAGATAGAGCTGGAGGTTATGCGCGACCAGGCGGATAACGCCATTGTGGTCTGCGGTATCGAAAACTTAGACCCCATGGGCATACACACCGGCGATTCCATCACCGTAGCCCCCATTCAAACCTTGTCGGACATGGAATACCAAGCCTTGCGCAACGATGCCCTGACTGTGGTGCGGGCGGTGGGGGTGGATACCGGCGGCTGTAATATCCAATTCGCGGTCAACCCGCAAAACGGCCGGCGGGTGGTTATTGAAATGAACCCCAGGGTGTCGCGCTCATCCGCCCTGGCCTCCAAGGCCACGGGCTTTCCCATTGCCCGGGTGGCCGCCAAACTGGCTTTAGGCTACCGGCTGGATGAACTGCGCAACGATATAACCCAAACCTCCGCATGCTTTGAACCAACCCTGGACTATTGCGTGGTTAAGGTGCCGCGCTTTGATTTTGCCAAATTTGCCGGCGCCGACGCCACCTTGGGTTTACAGATGCATTCGGTGGGCGAAACCATGGCCTTGGGCGGCAACTTTCGCGAGGCCCTGCAAAAGGCCCTGCGCGGACTGGAAACCGGCCTTCCCGGGCTAACGCCGCCACCACGGGTGGATGGCGCGAGCGCTATTGCCAGAAGCGAACGCCTGAGCCAACTGCGTTTACACCTGCGCCACAACCAGCCGGAACGCCTGCTTTACCTTTATGAGGCCCTTAGGCTGGGCATGGGCTATCAGGAAGCGCACCAGCTAACAGCCATTGACCCGTGGTTTTTACTGCAGCTAAAGCAGATACAGCAAACTGAGGAGATGATAAAAAACGAGTTGGCGCCACAGCTGGCCGCCGGCACGCCAGATAAATCTGAGGATGAGCAAAAGCTGGCCCGCTTGCTGCGCCATATTAAGGCCCAGGGCTTCAGCGACCAGCACCTGGCCGCTCTGTTGAAGAGCGCCCTGGATAAAGCGGATATTTCCGCCGCAAGCATACGCGCCTTACGCCTGAAGCTGAATGTGCGGCCGGTGTTCCGCAGTGTTGATACCTGTGCCGGCGAATTCGTGGCCCGCACTCCCTATTTTTACTCCACCTACGATGCCGCAAGCGACGATCCGGAACATGCCGCCTCTTTGTCCGCAAGCGCCAGCCATGCCCCCACCCGCGCTAATCTTCCCCGCAAGGTGGTCATTTTAGGGGGCGGCCCCAACCGCATTGGCCAAGGCCTTGAGTTTGACTACTGCTGCGTGCAGGCATCGCGGGCTTTGCAGGGCTTGGGCATTACCACCGTTATGGTCAACTCCAATCCGGAAACCGTCTCCACCGATTTTGACAGCGCCAGCCGCCTGTACTTTGAACCGGTTACGGTTGAGGACGTATTGGCCATATGCGAGGCGGAAAACCTTGCGGAAGGCAATGGCGCGGTGATAGTGCAAATGGGCGGGCAAACGCCGCTTAACATTGCCTCGGCCCTGGAAAAGGCTGGAGTGCCGATTTTGGGCACCAGGCCCGCGGCTATTGCTTTGGCCGAAGACCGCGAAGATTTCAGCACCCTGGTGGAGCGCCTAGGCATAAGCCAGCCCCCCAGCGGCATGGCCCATAACGAAGAGTCGGCCTGCCGCATTGCCCGGGATATAGGCTATCCGGTTTTGCTGCGGCCGTCTTTTGTTTTGGGCGGCAGGGCCATGCGCGTTATCCACCACGAGACCGACCTGCGCGCCTATATGAATAGCCAGGGCTGGCGCGCCGCTTTTAACATGTCTGGCGGCCCGCGCATTTTGGTGGACAAATTTTTGGAAGATGCGGTGGAAGTGGATGTTGATGCCATAGCCGATGGAAATGATGTCACCATTGCCGCGGTGATGGAGCATATCGAGCAGGCCGGGGTGCATTCCGGCGATTCCTGCTGCTCCATACCTCCCCACAGCTTAAGTGAAGCTATACTGGCTGTCATCCGTTCCCACACCCGCCGCCTGGGGCTGGCGCTGGGCACTCGCGGACTGCTCAATGTGCAGTTTGCCATCCGCAACGGGCAGGTTTTCGTTCTGGAAGCCAACCCCCGGGCCAGCCGCACCGTGCCCTTTGTCTGCAAGGCCACCGGCCGCAATATTGCCGGCATAGCCGCCCAGGTAATGGCCGGCCTTTCCCTGGCCGAAACGAATTTCCGCGCAGAGCCAATAATAGGCTACCATGCGGTAAAGGAAGCGGTTCTTCCCTTTGACAAATTTCCCGGCGCGGAAATTGCCTTAGGCCCGGAAATGCGCTCTACCGGCGAGGTTATGGGCATTGACCTGACTTTTGGCATGGCCTTTTTGAAAGCCCAGGCCGCGGCGGGCACCCCTATCCCCAACTCCGGCAATGTTATTCTTTCCGTGAGCGACCGTGATAAAAAAACACTCATCCCTCTGGCCCGGCGGCTCAAAAAGCTGGGTTTCTCCCTCTATGCCACCCCCGGCACCCTGGCCGCGCTTCTAAACAGCGGCATAGCCTGCGAGCTGATAGTTAAAATCGGCCCTGAACGCCCCCATTTGCTCGATTTTTTGCGCAACGGCGAAGCAAGCATGATAATAAACACCATCAGCGGCCCCGCTTCCGCCCGCGACGCCACGGTAATACGCGCCCAGGCCCTAAGCCGCAAAATAACCCTGCTTACCACTGTTGCCGCCTTAAACGCCGCCATTGCCGGCCTGGAGGAGCGCAAGCTTAAACCCTGCAATGTGGCGCCGTTGCAGGACTACTATGGCAAACCGCTCAAAACAGGGCGATAATAGCTAAAGTTAGTTGGCAAGCTACCCAAAAACAGGATTACCATGCCAGAGCTGCACATTCGCAATGAAACCAATGAACTGCGCCTGCTGTTTGAAGTAAGCCGGCTTTTGCAGGGGGCGGCTGAATTTTCAGACCAACTGGATGCCGCCCTGGCGCTAATGGCGCGCTACACCGGCATGATGCGCGGCACCTTGCTGTTGCTGGACCCGGTTAGCCATGACATTGTGATAGAAGCCGCCTATGGTTTGCACAGCGCGGAGCAGCGCCGGGGCCGCTACAAATTTGGCGAAGGTGTTACCGGCCGGGTAATCGAAACCAGCCGGCCCATGCTGGTGCCTAAAGTATCTAACGAACCCCTGTTCCTCAACCGCACCGGCGCCCGCGACATGGAAAAAGAAGAAATTTCCTTCATCTGCGTCCCTATTATCTTAGACGGCCGGGCCGTGGGCGCCCTTTCCGCCGACCGGATGTTTGCCGATTCGATTTGCCTGGAAGAAGACATGCGGCTTTTGCAGGTGCTGGCCTCTCTTATAGGTCAGGCGGTGCGTACCCGGCGAGAGGTGCGGGCCATGCATGCGGCGGTGGTGGAGGAAAACCAGCGTCTGCAAAAACTGCTGCATGACAACTTTAATGCCGGCCAACTGGTCGGCGCGTCGGCGGCCATGCGTACCCTGCTGGAGGAGATAGCCCAGGTTACCGGCACCAGCGCCACCGTGCTTATCCGTGGCGAATCCGGCACCGGCAAGGAACTGGCGGCCGGCATTATTCACGCCAACAGTGAACGCGCCGGCCGGCCGTTTGTTAAGGTAAACTGCGCCGCCCTGCCGGAAGGCCTGGTGGAAAGCGAACTCTTCGGCCACGAGCGCGGAGCCTTTACCGGGGCGGTGGGGGCGCGCAAGGGCCGCTTTGAGATGGCTCATGGAGGCACCCTGTTCCTTGATGAGGTGGGGGATATGACTCCGCTTACCCAGGCCAAGCTTTTACGGGTTATTCAGGAGCGGGAATTTGAGAGGGTGGGCGGCACCGAAACCATGCGGGTGGATGTGCGCCTGATTGCGGCAACCAACCGCAACCTGGAGGAAATGGTGGGCAAAGGTGAATTTCGCCAGGACCTGTATTATCGTTTAAGCGTATTTCCTATTATCCTGCCGCCGCTACGCGAACGGCGCGACGAAATTATGGCGTTGGTAGCGCATTTTATAGATAAAGCCAGCCGCGACAACAAAAAGAAAGTGGCGCGGGTTTCCAGCCAGGCGGTGGAACTGCTTATGGCTTACCACTGGCCTGGCAATATTCGCGAGCTTGAAAACGTGGTGGAGCGGGCCGTTATTCTATGCGGGGTGGACGGAGTTATTGACGCCGATCACCTGCCGCCCTGGCTGCGCAATTCCCAAGCCGGCACGGCAGCCAATCCTGCCTCTCTGGAACAGGCCGTGGCCGAGCTGGAAGAGCGCATGATTGTGGCGGCCTTGCGCGAAAGCGGCGGCAATGTGCTGCAGGCGGCGCGCGGCCTTGGCATAACAGAGCGCATTATGGGGTTGCGCATGAAAAAATACGGGCTGGATTATCGCCTGTTCCGCCGGCCGGCATAGCGGCCGGCGCCATTGCCCAAGCGAAGCCAGCCGCTATAATGAGGTGTGAGCCTAGGCTCAGGACTCATTAATTGCTTGTGTGAATAGGCTGCTTAATCAATAGTAATGTGGCATGTCATGCCGGAAGCCGCTTTGCGGCTGTCCGGCATCCAGGCTGTTAGCTTTAAAAGCCAGGACCCCGGATAGCGGCTGGCGCCACTTCCGGGGTGACAATAACGCAATTATTTGTAGTTAATGACGATGTGCTGTCTTGGTGCTCTTAACTTAATGTGTCCTGAGCCTAGCTCAACCCCAGCCAGCCGCCGCTCTGCTCTAAAACAGGCGCAAAATTTTTAAGCGATTGCCCCGCATTTAAAATGCGCTGATTGGCTGAGCCGCGAAAAGCCAGGGCCAGACTATGCCTGTCTTTAAGATAGGGCCCGTCTACCAGGGTATCCGCGCAGGCAATTAAATCCATAACCACGGCATCGTTGTCCCTGACAATATCTTCCAGGGTGTAGCCGGTGTAAATGGCCAGCGATATATCCGCGTCTTTTATTTTTCTGGCCAAAGGCAGCAGCGCCTTAGCCTGCAACAAAGGTTCGCCGCCGCTGAAGGTTACCCCGGACAACAGCGGATTGGCCTCAACCAGCCGCCATAATTCGTCAACAGCATACCCGGTTCCGCCCTCCAGATTTAAAGCGGAAGGGTTGTGGCAGCCGGGGCAGTGCCGGTTGCAGCCCTGCATGAATATAGCAAGCCTTAAACCCGGGCCATCGGTAATAGAGTCGTTAACAATGCCGGCAACGCGAATTTTTTCAGGCACTGTGCTTAACCCTGTCCGCCTCTTCCGCGCGCTTGGCGTCGTTAAAGCGGTCTAAGGTGCCAACCAGGTAGCCGGTTATACGCCGAATTCTCTCAAACCCGTAAGCACCTTCATTTTCCCTGCGCCCACAGCCGGGGCACTGGTCATTGATAATGCCGTTATAGCCGCATAGCGGGTCGCGGTCCACGGGATGGTTGATGGAACCATAGCCAATGCCGGCTTCTTTCATGGCGCGGATGATTTTTTCAAAGGCGCTCAAATTGGCGGAGGCGTTGCCGTTAAGCTCCACATAAGTAATATGGCCGGCATTGGTCAAGGCGTGGTAAGGGGCCTCCAGTTGTATTTTGTCAAAGGCGCTTATGGGGAAGTGCACTGGCAGATGAAAGCCGTTGGTGTAGTAATCTCTGTCAGTCACCCCGGGAATGATGCCAAATTTTTTTCTGTCCAGGCGCACAAAACGGCCGGACAGGCCTTCGGCCGGGGTGGCCAGCAAGGTAAAATTGAGCTGGTGCTCCGCGCTTAACCTGTCCAGATAATCGCGCATGAAGCCTATTATCTCCAAGCCAAGGTTTTTTGATTCACGGCTCTGCCCGTGATGAAAGCCGGTTAAAGCCACCAAGGCTTCAGCCAGCCCGATAAAGCCCAGCGACAAGGTGCCATGCTTAAGCACTTCGCCAACCGCGTCATCCACAGAGAGGGCGTCTGAACCAAGCCAGATGCCCTGGCCCATGAGAAAAGGAAAATTTCGCACTTTTTTGGCTGATTGAATTTTAAAGCGATCCAGCAATTGCTTGGTCGCCAGTTCCAGCTTGCGCTCCAGTTCTTCAAAAAACCACTCTACATTGCCATTGCTGTTTATGGCAATGCGCGGCAGGTTTACAGAGGTAAAGCTTAGATTTCCCCGGCCAAAGGCAATTTCGTTGCCACGGTCGTAAACATTGCCTATTACCCTGGTGCGGCACCCCATATATACCACCTCGGTTTCAGGGCGGCCGGGCTGGTAGTAGCCACGGTTGAAAGGGGCGTCCAGAAACGCGAAGTTGGGGAAAAGCCTGTTGGCGCTTACCCTGCATGCCAACTGGAATAAATCATAGTTGGGGTCTTCCGGGTTGTAATTAACCCCCTCTTTCACTTTAAAAATATGGATGGGGAATATGGGCGTCTCGCCATTGCCCAGGCCGGCCTCTGTGGCCAGCAATACATAGCGTACAATCATTCTGCCTTCCGGCGAGGTGTCGGTGCCATAGTTTATGCTGGAAAACGGCGTTTGCGCGCCCGCGCGGCTGTGCATGGTGTTAAGATTGTGCACTAAAGCCTCCATGGCCTGCGCCACTTCTTTTTCGGTTTCCGCTAAAGCGGTGCGCGTGGCAAAAGCCTGAATCTCTGCCAGGGTTATGCCATTATCAATAATGGCGGCCAGAGCCTCGGTTTCAGCCGCCACATAATCCTGATTCATTTCCACACTGGGGTACAGTCCGGTTTTAGCGGCAATGGCGTCTATCAATTCGTTAACCTGTTGCTGGCCCAAGCGGGCAGTGGGCAGCAACAGAGCGGCCGCCTTGGCAAAGTTGGATTTATAGAGCTTTTTGTAGGTTTTGCTTACACCTTCCGCCAGGCCGTAATCAAAGTTGGGAATGCTCTGCCCGCCATGCTGGTCGTTCTGGTTGGCCTGAATGGCAATGCAGGCCAGCGCCGCGTAACTTTGAATGCTATTGGGTTCGCGCAAATAACCATGCCCGGTGGAAAAACCTCCGCTAAAGAGCTTTTTAATATCAATCTGGCAGCAGGTGGTGGTTAAGGTATAAAAATCGAAATCGTGAATGTGGATATCGCCGTCGCGGTGCGCTTTGGCCTGGGGGGGGGATAATATATATTTTTCGTAATAATCTTTGGCCCCCTCCGAGCCGTATTTAAGCATCATGCCCATGGCGGTATCGCCGTCAATATTGGCGTTGTCCCGCTTTATATCGCTGTCGTTGGCCTGGGTAAAAGTAAGTTCATTATAAATGCGCATTAAGCTGGTGTTGCGCTCACGGGCCCTGGTTCTTTCCGCGCGGTAAAGAATGTAACGCTTGGCCACAAAAGCGTAACCGTTATCCATTAGCACCGCTTCCACTTTATCCTGAATATCTTCTATGCCAGGCGAGCGGTCGCCAAAGCTCCGCGCCATGCGCTCTTCCACTATTCTGGCCAGGCGCATGCTTTCCTCGCCACCTCTGCGGTTGCAGGCCTGCAGAGCTTTTTCAATAGCATCGGCAATTTTGGCAATGTCATAAGGTACGGTGCGGCCGTCACGCTTTTGTATGGTTTGAAACATAAAGTCTGCTCCAATTATTTAAAAAATTTAAAATCTGATTAAATATATTAGCATATATTGTATGTATTTCAATATCAAATACTACATATTGTATAGCTAATAAGCCTGTAGGCTAACAACCACCCCAAGTGGACGAGTCACCCTAGCAATTAGTTCAACTATTTAATATTAATTATAAAAATATAATAACATGTCATTATGGCGCCTATCCCTTAACGCGCCTTTTTACGCGCCTATCCCTATTCATTGCCCATGCCTTTGCCCAAGCTCCACCGCTCCGCCATTGCGCAGGTTAAGCCTCATTCATCTCAAGCGCAGCGCACAGCGCCCCCACCCCATCGTCCTTCAGCGTAGTGTGCAGCGCCCCTCACTCCGTCATCCAGAGCGAGGCGAAGAATCCATGCCTTTTGGTTTAAACCCAACAGCCTGGATTCCGGGTTGCGGCCTAAGGGCCGCCCTCGGAATGACGTGGTTCTTAACGGGTTGCGCCCCTAAAGGCCGCCCCCACGAATGTGCTGTGAATGTTAAGTCGCCGTCATCCTGAGCACAGCACGCAACACCACAGCTCCCCACTCCGTCATTCAGAGCGAAGCGAAGAATCCATGCCTTTTGCCTTTGCCTTTTGCCTTTGCCTTTTGCCTTTGCCTTTGCCTTTTGCCTTTGCCTTTTGCCTTTGCCTTTGCCTTTTGGCTTTCGCCTCCTGCCTTTGCTTTTGTCTTTTACAGTTGTACTTTTATTATTTATAATATGTTTTCGCTGCCACCCGCTTCGCGGGTCCTGCCAGCGACTGGGGCCAGGGCAGCCGTGCGGCTTGGCAAACGTTATGCTTGCACATACTACCTGCGCTTAACATATAAATGCCCGGCAGATACCAGCCCCTGTGGGGCCGCCCCTAGACCCCGAGACCCCTCCCCAACTTGGCGCGCCAAGGTTTGCCCAAAACTTTAAATAGCGAGGTACGCCCTCACCTACGGACTAGCCCATCTAACACCCTCGGCACGGCAGAGACTATTTTGCGGCAAACCGCCGGCGGCCCATAAAGACAAAAGGCAAAACCCAAAGGCATGGATTCTTCGCTTCGCGCTTCGCGCTGCGCTCTGAATGACGGAGTGGGGGGCTGTGCTGCGCTCTAAATGACGGAGTGGGGGGCTGTGCTGCGCTCTAAATGACGGGATGGGGGGCTGTGCTGCGCCTGTAAAAGGCAAAAGGCGAAAGGCA
>JAVBVK010000012.1:0-90519 GCA_031554335.1 Desulfarculales bacterium | reverse complement strand
GTCAGTTGGCAAAAAACATCTTACTATATTTTTTATATCAGTAAGTTACCCGATAAACTGGTTTAATCAGGTCTAAAAATCCTATTCCCATTTATAGCCGCTTGACCCTTTGCCCTTCCTTAGGTAAATAATACTCACGCTTAATTCATTAGATCATAGCTGGCCCGCAAGGGGCGTCCTATAGCTCTGGTCATTTAAGCGCAAATACCAAAAAGTTTATTGAATTATAGTTACTGCTGAAAAGTATACTTCAGGGGGATAGATGGGCTTGTTCGCAAATTCGGCGCCAATGTGGGAAGATTTTAAGGCCTTAATGCAACAGCAGTTGGGCGAGGAAGATTTCAACATATGGATAAAACCTCTTATTTTGTTGAACAGCAGTGGCCAGGAGCTTACCCTGGCTTGCCCCAACCCCTTTCACCGCACTTGGCTGGTCAATAACTACCTGCCCGGCATGCGCGACAGCTTGCGCCAGCTTATGCCCGAAGCCCAGTTAAAGCTTGCCGTTATTGGCGGCCAAGACGGGGCTGGCGCGCCCGCCCCGCCGGTGGCCGCGCCCAAACCGCAAAGCCTGCCCTTAAAGCAAAATGGCGGGCTTAACCCGCGCTTTGTTTTTGACCGTTTTGTGGCCGGCCAGAGCAACGAGTTTGCCTGGGCCGCGGCCCGGGCTTTAGCCGGTGGCAAACAGGTATTTGCCAACACCTTGTTTATCGCATCTGGCACCGGCCTGGGCAAAAGCCATTTAACTCAGGCAGTTGGGCACCAGGTTATTAGCGATATGCCAACCAGCCGCGTGGCCTATCTTACGGCTGAAGACTTCACCAATCAAATGATAAGCAGCCTGCGCGGCAATAAAATAGAGGCCTTCAAAGACCGCTTTCGCCGCGACTGCGATTTGCTGCTGCTGGAGGAAGTGCAGTTTCTGGCCGGCAAAGACAAAACCCAAGACGAACTTAGCTACACTTTAGACGCCCTGATGGACGCGGGTAAAAAAATCATCTTTACCAGCAACTGCCCGGCCGACCAGATAAAGGGCCTGAAACCCCAGTTGGCCAGCCGCCTGTGCGCCGGCCTTACCACAGCCATTGCCCCGCCCGACCATGCCACCCGGGTGCGCATTTTGCAAAAGTACTGCCAGGATGAGGCGGTACAGGTGGACAATGGGGTGTTGGAATTTCTGGCCCAGGAAAACTTCGATGATGTGCGCCGCCTGCACTCGGCCCTGGTTGGGGCCATTGCCAAAGCCAGCCTTACCGGCCGCGAGCTCAACATTGCCCTGGCCTCCGAGGTTTTGGGCCATATGGCCATGCGCCTAAAGCGCCTGAGCCCCCAGCACATCATTGCCGAGGTGGCGCGGGTTTATGGGCTGAGCACGCAAGACCTGGCCAGCAAAAGCCGGCGCCGCCAGATAACCCAGCCCCGCAATTTGGCCATGTTTTTGTGCCGCAAACATACCGATGCCTCTTACGCCAGCTTGGGCCAACTTTTTGCCCGCGACCACGCCACCGTGATTTACGGGGTGGAACAGGTGGAGCGACGCATGCAAAAAGACGGCAAAACCACCCAGGAAATAAGTTTTATTGAGCAGCGCATGGGCCTTAATTAGGCCCGCCCTCCGCCCCGTTGCCCGCCCGCGCCCATGGCGTCAACCGGTTGCTCGCGGCCCACTCTTAAAAAGCCGGATAGCCGCGCCCGCCTTCATTTTAAGCAAGCGCCCTGAACCTCAAACAAGGGCTGGGCTACTTGCTAAACCAGCGCCTAAAAGGTATAAGAACCCAGAGCTAATATTTTGCAAGGAGAACCAGCATGCGGGTACTTTCCGGCATTCAGCCTTCCGGGGCTTTGCACATTGGCAATTACTTTGCCATGATGCGCCCCATGATCCATCACCAGGAACAGCACGATCTGTTCTGCTTTATCGTAAACTTACATGCGCTTACCACGGTGTATGACGGTGGGGCTTTGGCCAGGGGCACCATGGACGCCATCCTGGACTTTCTGGCTTTAGGCCTTGACCCCGACAAATCCACCTTTTACGTGCAAAGCGACGTGCCCGAGGTGTGCGAGCTTACCTGGATACTCAACAACCACACGCCCATGGGGCTGCTGGAACGCGCCCATTCTTACAAAGACAAAATAGCCAAGGGTTTTACTCCCCATGCCGGCCTGTTCGGCTATCCGGTGCTCATGGCCGCCGACATTCTGCTTTACCAGGCAAACGCCGTACCGGTGGGCAAGGACCAGAAGCAGCACATGGAGATAGCCCGCGACATAGCCATTAAGTTCAACAACGCTTATGGCGAAACCTTTGTGCTGCCCGAGGCCTGGATAGATGAGAACACCGCGCTTCTGCCCGGCGTGGACGGCCAGAAGATGTCTAAAAGCTATGACAACACGCTCAATATTTTTGCCGAAGAAAAAAGCCTGAAGAAAAAGATAATGGGCATTGTCACCGACTCCACCCCGATGGAAGACCCCAAAGACCCGGCAAACTGCAACGTCTACGCTCTCATCAGCCTGTTCATGAAGCCTGGGGAAAAAGCGGAGCTGGCCAGCCGCTACCGGGCCGGCGGCCTGGGCTATGGCCAGGTTAAAAAAGAGTTGTTCGCGCGCATGTGGGAGTATTTTGCCCCCCACCGCGCCCGCCGCGCCGAACTTGCCCAGGACTTGGGCGAAATACGCCGCATAATGGCTAAAGGCGCGGCCAAGGCCCGGGCCGCGGCGGCGCCAACCTTAGCCGCGGTGCGCGAAAAAGTGGGCCTGTTGTATTAGAAGCCATTTTACAACTGGCTTCTAACGCCGCTGTGGGCAGAGTGAAAAGTGTAGTTTTTGCTTCGCTCCCGGCGGCTTGCGCCGCCGCGTAAGCCTGTTCCAGGCGGCGTTACAAGCCATTTATGAAATGGCTTGTAGCAATAATGAGGCCTGAGCCAAAATCCCTCAGGGGGCCAGTTTGGCGCGCAGACGGCCGAAACTCTCGTCCAGGGCCGGCACATGGCCTTCAAAGACGGCCTCTTCCACCAGCTTCAGGGGTGGATTAAACAGCACGTTGTCATAAATCACTTCCGGCAGGGAAACCGCCTGGTTTATAGTGGGGTAGCCCAATTCACGGCCTAAGCGTCCGGCTATGTCGGGACGCATCAAAAAATCCATAAAGGCGTAGGCGGCATCTTGATTTTGCGCATTTTTGGGAATAACCCAGCATTCCACCAGCAAGAGCGGCTGCCCCTGGGGCAACACAAAGGCTATACTGGGCCAGGCGGCCAGGTTAAGCATACCGCCGGGCATGCCGTTCCACACCAACGCCGCCGCCGCCGAACCGCGGCTCATGGCGTCCATCATGCCATAGTTGCCCACCCCGTCAACCTGGGCAACAAGCACCAGGGCTTTAGCGTAGGCCTGGGCCAATTCCTCGGCGTTGGCGCTGTTGGGGCTGTAGCCCAACGACATAAGAGCCAAGCTGGCCAGAATGCGAGGTTCCTCGGGAAGAAAGACTTTACCCTTTAGCTCCGGGCGCCACAGATCGGCAAAGGACTTGACCAGGTTAACGTCTATCAGCTCTTTGTTGATAATCAGGCCCATAACATGCCAGTCAAAGGGCACGGCATGGCTGAAATTTTTTTCCATAAGCGCGGGCAGAAGAGTAAGCTGCAAATGGGAGAAATTTTGCAAACGCGAGTAATCAATGGCCTGAATAAGGCCCTGGCTCTTTAGCTGTACACTGGCCCCTTGCCAGGCCAGCGCCAGGTCCACCGGGGGCATGGTTTGCGCAAGTTGGGTGCTGGCGCCGGCGCGCTGGGCATAAAATTTGGGTATAACCTTAATACCGGTTTCTTCGGTAAATCTCTGCCACACCCAGCCTGGCAGATATTCAGCCCACAACGATACGTAAAGCTGCTGGTCTTTAGCCAGACCGGCCCCGCAAGTAAGCAAAACCAACATTAACCCCAATAAAAATTTTTTCATAACTTATTAAACTCCGCGCCTGTCAATATAAGCCTGTTCAATTGTGGCGCGCCACCCACACTTCTTTAATGCTGTTAAGCGCTGCAATCAGCACATCTTCACTGCCCAGGGAACCTGCCTTGGTAACCAAAAGCATGCCGTGGTGCGGCCCGCCGCGCAATACCCCCAAGGGTATGCCGGGTTCTATTTCCCGACGCACCAAAATACCGGTACCGTGTATGGCGTTACATATTTTGGCCGACACGTCGCCGCCCACCACCACCATGCCGGCCAGGCGCACGCGCTCGGCCACGGCCGCGGCAAAGGCGGCCAAGCCATCGCCCACCCGCTGGCTTATGATGGCTGGGGTAAGCCCCATGTTACGGCCCCAGCTTAAAGTTTTATCAACCGCGTCCGGCTCCTGGGCTACGGTGGCGGTAACGTCTGTGCCGCTCTCCAGAAGGCGCGCCACTTTCACGGCCATTTCCTGCACGTAAATGCTCATAGTTTCCGGCTGCAAAAAGTTGACCGTGTTAAGAGCGAATAAATTAACCCGGTTGCCAATGGCCTGGGTGCCCACCTGGCGGCGGCTTACCACGCTGGCGCTGCCGGCCAAGGTAAGCACCGGCGCGGGAAGCGCGGCGGCATCTTTGAAGCCCAGATCCAAAGGCAGACTCTGGGCAAAGCCGGTGGAGCCCGACCATATTATCTCCCAGGGCAGGTTAAGCGCCGCCTTGGCCAGGCGCGAAAACTGGGCGTCTTCCCACACGTCGCAAATAATGAGCTGAGCGCCATCCAACACCATGGCCTCTATTTTGTCGCTAATGCTTTTATCATCGCCAAGCCAGTCGTTTATCTGCAACTGGCCAAGCTTAAGCTTGGTTTGCTGAGCAAGCAGGGCGGGAATGAAAGACTCTTCAATAGACCAGCCCAGATCCTGGTTAACTTCGCTGGCGGCCAGGGGCTTGCCATTTAGCAGGTGGTAGCCGCCAATGGTGGTACGCTTATTTTGCGGGAAAGCCGGGGCAAACAAAATGGCCTTGGCCTGAAACACCGTGAGCAGGGCCTCCAGTTCCGCGCCTATGTTGCCTTGCAAGGCTGAATCCACTTTTTTGTAAACCATGTCCACGCCAAAGTCTTTGGCCACCCGGCCCGCGGCGGCGGCGGCGGCATAGGCGTCTTCCCGGCTCATGTTACTGCTGTTGGTGCTGAAAGCCACCACGTCCAAAGAGTTCAGGCGATTAATCCCCTCCGCATCCAGCAGCACCAGGGTGGAAAGCCCCTGCTTGGCAAACTGCAAGGCCGCGTCCGAGGCCCCGGCTAAATCGTCGGCAATAACCGCCAGCAGCCGGCGCGGCTTTTCCGCCCGCGGCAGCTCTAACTCCAGGCTCTTATTTTGCTCCATGCCTTTCCCCCTATTGCGGTAGTTTAAAAACACGCACCTGACGCACCGCCCGCGCGTCAGCCCTGGTTACAACAAAGCGCCAGCCAGCAAACTCCATCATCTCCCCTGGCTGGGGAATATGGCCCAACCTGGCGGAAATAAGCCCGCCAATGGTTTCGTAGTCTTCTTCCGCAAACTCCATGGCCAAAGCCTCCTCCACATCGTAGAGATGGGTTTGCCCTTCCATGACATAAACCCCAGGGCTAACCTGGCACACCGCCTGATCCACCGCGTCGGTCTCATCATAAATATCGCCCACTATTTCTTCCAGCACGTCTTCCATGGTAACCAGGCCAGCGGTGCCGCCGTATTCGTCCACCACCACCGCCTGATGCACCTTCTCGCTTTTGAGCATGCCAAACAAGTTGACCACCCGCATACTCTCAGGTACAAAGTGAGCGGGCTGCATAACCTCTTCCACGCTGGCCCGATCTAAATCGTCGGCCATATAGAGCACGTCGCCCACATGGATAAAACCTATGATGTCATCTAAAGATTCATTGTATACCGGGTAGCGGGAATGCCCGCTTTGCCGCCGCAGCTCCACAACTTTGCGTAAAGGCGTGCCCTTGGCCACAGCCAGCATTTCGGTGCGGTTAACCATAATGTTGCGCACGCTGGTCTGCCTAAACTCCAACACGTTTTCCAGCAAATCTTTTTCGTCCTGGAAAATTTCGCCGGCCTGACTGGAAGCGGAGACAATGAGCATAAGCTCCTGCGGCGAATAACTCTTAACCGCCACCTCGCCCCTGCCGCCTAAAAGGCGGGCCGCCAGATTGCCCAGCTTGTTCATAAAAACAATGGCCGGCTTGAAGACAGTGCTGAAAATTATAAGCGGCCAGGCCAGCGCCAAGGCCGTATTTTCCGCCTTTTGCAGGGCAATGCTTTTCGGTGCCAGTTCGCCCAGCACTATATGCAAACAAGTGGAAAGGGTAAAAGCAATGGCAAAGGAGATGGTTTTTAACAAGCCCAGACTAACGCCTAAGGCAATAAGGGGCGGGCTTATTAAAAGGGCAATGGCCGGTTCGGCCACAAAGCCCAGGCCCAGGCTTGCCATGGTTATGCCCAACTGGGTGGCGGCAATATAAAAATCCAGGTGCTTTTGAATATACACCACCCGCCCGGCGCGTGTATCACCTTCCTGGGCCAGGGTTTCCATACGGGTGCGGCGCGCGCTTACAATGGCAAACTCCGCGGCCACAAAAAAGGCGTTGGCGGCCACCAGCACGAACAGAGAAACTACTCCCCAAAAAATCGCCATCTATCGTGTTCTCTAAAATGCATAATTAATCCAGGCTGTATACCGGCATGTTGGCCGGTAAGGCCGGCAAAGAAAAGTCGCTTTTGTCAAAAGCCTGTTGCCGGGCGCTGTCATTATAAATGCTGAGCCCGCGGCTGTCGGAAGCTTTAAGCTCCAGGCTTAGCGGCAGGCCGCTGTCTTCCTGCCAGCGTTTGTAGACTATATCAAACAAGCGTCCGTCGTCCTCCTTAAGCGATGCCTCCAGCACGCGCAGGTCCGTAAGCTTAAGAGTTATGCTCTGTCGTGGGCCGCTTGCGCTATCTAGCATAAGCAGAATTTCCCCAGGATTGGAAGAGGCCATCACCTGGCCGCGCGCGGCAATATCTTCGCTTTTCAGCCAAAAGGGGGCGCGCCCGCTAAGCACCATAAAAATATGCCCGGGGTTCAGATCCATGCCCACAAAGCGGGCCAGGTTGGCCGGGGTGGCCGCTCCATACCAGGCGCGGTTTTCGTCGTAGGATATGGCCAACATGTTCGCGCCATCGCAAAAAATGCTAAACACGCGCTTTTCAAAAGGGCCAAACATTTCCAAGCGGAACTGGCCGCCGCTGGCTATCATAAGAGTGTGCTCGGCCGCGTACTGGGCGTTGGGAAGATAGAGCATCATTTCGCCCCGCATCTTTATGCTGTAGGGTTGGGCGGGTTTTTGCCAACCGGCCGCCATGTCGCTGGCTGTGGGTAGTTGCGCCGGCGGCCAGCCGCTTACGCACCCGTACAACAACAGCGGCAGTAAAATCAAAAATTTTTTCATGGATTGTTTGGCCTGCTTAAATCTTTCAGTTTGGCTTTTATAGCCTCCGCATGCTCCGAACCCAGCTTAAGCGCGTTCTCGAAAGCCGCCCTGGCTTCCTCGTTCAAGCCCAGCTTCAGACAAACCTCGCCCAAGTGCTCGAAGACAATGGCGTCTTGCATGTTGGGCGCTTCGGCGGCACGCTTAAGAAAGCTGTAGGCATCCGGATAATTGCCGCGCAGATAACACAGCCAGCCCATGCTGTCTAAAATGTAGTAGCTGTTGGGCTCTAAGCTTAAAGCGCGCCTAAGCAGGCTTTCGGCCCGGTTGAGATCCGGGTTTTGCGCTTCCAGCAGAGAATAACCCAGGTGGTTAAGGGCGCGGGCGTGATTGGGGTTTAAGTCTATGGCCTTTTCCATCTGGGCTAAAGCCCCGCTTCTATCTTTTTCCAGGTCTAACAGCACACCCAGCCTGAAGTGAATGTCCGCGTTGTTGGGCTCCAGGCTTATGGCCCTTTCCAGCGTTTTGACCGCGCCCTGGTAGTTTTTATCCACTTGCTGCAGCATGGAAAGGCCCAACAGCAGGCTTAAGGATTCCGGCACTTGCTTAAGCGCCTGCTCCATTAAAAATTGGGCCTGGTTAAGCTGGTTGCGACGCGCCATTATTTCCGCGCGGTGTAAAATGGCGTCTTCATAAAGGCTGTCGGCGGCAGAAGGGGTAATTTTGGCAAACGTTTTCTGCGCTTCGTCATAACGGCCCAAGGCCTCTAAAGACACGCCCAGATAATAGAGGGTGCGCTGATTGTGGGGGTCTTGCCGCAAAATATCCTTGAATTCCCTGACCGCCTGCTCGAACTTGCCCTGTTCGTAAAAAATAAGGCCCATGCGAATGCGCACCTCAACGTCGCCAGGGTCTAGCCCCTTTAAAATGGCAAACTGCTTAAGCGCATCCGCGCTGTTGCCCTGCAACATGTACAAACGACCCAACCGGTCGTGCACCAGGGCGGAATCCGGGTTATTTTCCAAAATGTGCAGATAGATCTTTTCGGCCTGGGTGGTTTTGCCCTGCAGTTCGTAGATTCTGGCCAGCTCGAACTGAGCGGGCGGAAAATTGGGGTCGGCCTCCAGGGCGCGTAACACCGCGTTTTCGGCATGAGAGTAGCGCTTAAGCGCCATATAGGCCTGACCCAGGTAAAGCTGGGCCAGGGTTAAATCAGGCCTCAGGCCAGCAAGCTTTTCCAGGTAAGGCATGGCCTTGGCCGGCTGGTGCTCTTCCAGGTAGAGTATGCCTAAAAGAAGCAGCACCTCTTCCATGGCGGGATTTATACTAAGCGCCTGCTTATAGGCGGCTATGGCCTGCACATAGTTTTTACGCGTGGTCTCCACCCCGCCCAACAGCACCCAGGCATCCACCAGCTTGGGGTTTAGCTTAAGCGCTTTATGCAAATAGCCTAAGGCGTCATCCAGCTCGTTAGCGGCCACGGCCAGCCTGGCCATCTCCAACTGCAGGGAAGCGCTTCTGGGGTCTTCGGCGGCCGCGTCCTCCAGGGTTTGCAGAGCGGCGGTGCCTTCCCCTCGGCTAAGCTCCATCTGCGCCACCGCAAACAAAGTAAGAGCCTCGTCCACGTGGGCGGGCTTGTGAATGTAAACCGGATGCTGGTAAGAAGGCATCTGCGCACAGGCGCAGGCGCACAGCAGCAAAAACGCCAGGAGATATAAGCGGGCTGTTTTCAAATTAGTCCCGCTCCGCCAGATCGGCAAATTGGTCGACAAAATCCGGAATCTCCTCTTCCATATACTGGCGCAATTTTTTAAGCATGCGCTCCTGCAGTTGCCGCACCCGCTCCCGGCTTACGCCGAATTCCCTGCCCAGTTCGTTTAAGGTGGCCGGATCCTCACTTAAGAGGCGTCTTTTCAGAATAACCCTTTCTTTACTGTCCAAATGGCTTTCAAATTCTACCAGCTTTTGCTTAAAGGCGCGCCTTAGCTCGTTGTCGGCCAGTACCTCGTCGGCCAAGGGCTCCACGTCGGGCATGAAATTGTGCTGCGATGTTTCCGAGTCATCGGAAACTGGCGCATCCAGGCTAACTTCCCAGTTGCCCAGGCGCTGCTCCATGTCCAGCACGTCCTGCTCGCTAACTCCCAGACGGGTGCTCAGGAGCTTACTTTCCGGCACAACGCCCATGCGCATAAGCTTTTCTTTTTCTTTATTCAGGTTGTAGAAAAGCTTGCGCTGGGCCTGGGTGGTGCCCAGGCGCACCAGCCGCCAGTTGTCCATTATGTATTTCAGGATATAGGCGTTAATCCAAAACGAGGCATAATAAGAAAATTTGATGTTGCGGAAGGGATCGAACTTTTTAAGCGCCTGGATAAGGCCCAGGTTGCCCTCTTGCACTAAATCCAGCAAATTGCGGCTCCAGTAGTTTTGGTGTTCCATGGCTATTTTGACCACCAAACGCAAATTACTGGTGATAAGCCGAGCCGCGGCCTCGGTGTCACCGGTGCTGAAGTACTCTTTGGCTAAAATCGTCTCCTCTTCGCGGGAGAGCAGGGGATAACGGCGTACCTCCCACAAATAGCGTTGCAAAAGATCGGCATTGGCCGGCGGCGCGGCCTGAACAGTGGCCCTCTCTTCCTCGACGGCGGCATAGCCGGCTTCGTCCGCGACAAAGTCATCGTCATCATCCAAGGCCTCCATCTCCATGTCCTCCAGGGGCTCGTTCAAGTCCTCCAGAGGCTCATGCAAAACGCTGCCAGGCAGCTCGGGCTCTTCCACTACAAACGCCACGGACTCAGCCTTGCCCGGAGCCTGGCTTTTTTCTTTGCTTTTGGGCCTGCCTCTGGGCTTGGGCGGGGCGGCGGCCTGAAGCGGAGTTTTGGCTTTGGGCTTGCCCTTTATGCCACCTTTACTTTTAGCCTTGCTTTTATCTATGTTTTTATCGGTATCTTTTTTCATGCTATGTCTAATTGTCTCGCCTGTTGATGCCATTTTGTGTTTCCCATGTTGTAAGCTTAAAATCTATTGCTTTTATAATAAAATTGTCCGCGGTATCCATGGCGGTTGCGCGCAAGGCACAAACAACCAATTATTGAAATAATAATAGCTAGTTAATCCACACAGACACCAGGGCGCACTTACCCTGTACTGTTATCTAACTAGTTAAGGATACACCACTTATAACAATAAACCAACGGAAATCGAAGAAAGGGGGCAACCAGGTTAGGCCAGGCGCAAAGCGGCCTGCAGCTCTTCCAGGCTGGCAAAAATTTGGTGGGCGGCGCTTAAAAAAGAAGGGGCCAAGGTGCTGCTGATAGCCATGGCCGTGGCTCCGGCGCTTAGGCCCGACTTTATACCGCCGGGCGAATTTTCAACCACCAGGCACTTCTGAGCCCGCACTTTGAGCTTGCCGGCGGCGGCCAGATAGGGCTCTGGCTCGGGTTTGTGTTTGCGCACGTCTTCGGCGGCCACGGTGGCATTCAGGCAATCCATGATATTTTCGGGCACTATCACTTCCATGGTTTGGCGGGAGGAACTGGTGACCAGCGCGCAGGGCACTCCCTGTTTTTTAAGGGCGCTTAAAAGGGGTAGCGCGCCGCTGTAGGGGCACACCTTTTCTTTATATTTTCCCAAAAATATGCCGCGCTGTTGGCGACCCAGGGCGCGCATGTAGGCAAGCGCCTCTTCCACTTCCCTAGGGTTTTTTTCCAAGTCCAGGTCTTTATCAAAAATCTTTTTCATCCACAAAAAGATATCGCCCGAGCCTTCGTTCTGTAGAATAAATTCCGTGGACACGTCTTTGCCTTGTGAAGCAAAAACCTCTTGCCAGGCTTTGGTGTGCCAGGTCATGGAGTCCATGATAACTCCATCCATATCAAAAAGTACCGCTTGGTAAGGGAACAAATTTTACCTCTTAACAACAAATTCGCGAAGCCGCGCGGGCGGCTTCGCGAAAGACCGGCAGGCTGCCAGGGTTAAACTTTGATAACGTAGCCGGGCTTGCGCGCCTTAGCCGCCGCCACCGGCCCGTCGGCATAGCCTAAAATACAGGCGCCCACACCAGCGTAGCCGCCAGCAACTCCCCACTGCTTAAGCAGGGCCTTACCTTCGGCGCTGTCAAACATCTCGCGCTCGCGGTGCACCCAGCAGGAGCCCAAACCCACGGCATGGGCGGCGTTCATTAAGTTGGCCATTACGCAACTGCCGTCTTCCACCCAGGTGCTTACCCCCGAATCGGCCAGCACCAGCAAAATAGTGGGCGCTCCGTAATAGGGGTTGGTGTCCGCGCCCAGAATGGCGGCGTTCATTTTGGCCAGCTTCTCGATAGTGGGCTGGTCTTGCACTACAATGATAATGGCCGCCTGCAGGCCCTTGCCGCTGGGGGCGTACATGCCGGCTTCCAGCACCGCATTGAGCTCGGCCTCGGTTATTTGCTCGCGCTTGAATTTGCGCACACTGCGCCTGGTTTTAAGAACTTGTAAAGCCTGATCGTTCATGGTGTGTTCTCCTCCTTGCAGGCGGGCGCCTGCTAGCTAAATAAATAGCGCGCCACCCAACCGTGATGGAATCATTTCCTAATCCGGCCCATGCCGGGGCGGGTTTTCCGCATCGTGGCGCGCCTCCTCTTCCTGCTCCGCATGCCGATCCATGTTGTCCCCCGCTTTGTGCAGCAGATCTATCATGTGTTGGGCGCGCTTTTGCTTGCGTTTGCGGCGCACCCATAATAATACCGGAATAGCCACGGCCACGCCCACCACTATAACCAAAGCGGCCCAGCGCATGTGGCCCATAAACTGCTCAATGAGCATGCCAAAGGCGTAGCCGCCCCAGGCAAAGCTAATTGCCCAAACCAGTGCGCCAACGCCGTTGAGCAATAAAAAGCGCTTATAGCTTACCCCGCCCGAACCCAGCACCCAGGGGGTGGGGTTGCGCAGGCCGTAAAAAAAGCGAAACACCACCATCCAGATATCCAGAAACCTGGGCGACTTGTTGAGCAGGTAATTAGCTTTCTGCTGCCATTTAGGCCGCCTTGCCAAAATTTTAGTGCCCCAGCGGCGGCCAATGGTAAAGGCCATTTGGTCGCCGGCATAACTGCCGCTGAAAGCGCACAACATAACCAGATGCAGCTCTAAAAAGCCCTGCTGAGCGGCGATGCCACCCAGCACCAAAATGGTTTCGCCTTCCAAAAAGGTGCCAACGAGAATGGCCCAATAGCCGTAGTCGGTAATAAACCGCTCTAAAGAAAAGCTGGCAAAAAAGCCGGCTATAGCGTCTAAGATTTCCATGGGCTAAAAACTGTCCGGGCCGCGGAACAGCGGTACAAACTTGCCGCCCTCCACGCTGAACACGGTAAGAGGCTTACTTATCTTGCCGTTTTCTTTGGTGGTAAGCATGCCGCACAGGCCGGGGAAGCGGTTTAAGCCTTGCAGAGCCTGAGCCAGGCTGGTTCTGTTGGGCGTGGGCAGGGTACCCATAAAGTGGCGTATTACAAGCCCGGCATCATAGCCTTGCGCCTCCAGCACATTGGGCTGGCGGCCAACGGCATGCTTGAAGTCTTCCACAAAAGAGCCGGGCACCCGGCTCTGGGGCACGCTGGCATCATAGGCGTTGGCAAACCACACCCCGCTGGCCGCCGAACCGGCGCCTATCAGCAGCTTGGCGCTGTGCCACAAATTGGTTCCCATGACAATAGGGTGAAGCTTATGTTCAGCAATGGCGTTCAAAATTCCGGCGCTGCGCTCGGCGCTGTCAGGCACGAAGATGGCGTCAAACCGGTAGTTGGCGTTAAGCTCTTGGATGATGGTGTAAAAGTCGGTGGTACCGGGGGTGTAGAAGCTGGTGGCAACCGTTTGTCCGCCCTTTTCCCGTAAAATGCCATCCATTATTTCGGCAAAATTTTTGCCAAAGCTGTTAGAAGGCGCCAAAATGGCCACCCGGTATTTGTGGCGCTGGGTAATGAGCGCATCCACCAGGGCTATGGCCTGGTCTTCCGGGGCAAAGTAGTTTTGGAACACATATTCGCGGTTGCTTAACAGCTCGGCCCGGCCCTGGCTTAGGGAGATAATGGGCACGCCCAGTTCCTGGGCACGGGCACTGGCCGCCTGGCTGGATTTTACGCCCAAGGGGCCAATAATAACCATTACCTGGTGTTGGTTAACCAGCTTTTCCACCGCGGCGGCCGCGCGCTGGGGATTGTCGCCATCGTCTTCCAAATAAAGGCTAACCCCGCCTTCGTTAAGCACGCCCAGGCCCATTTCCACAGCCGTGGCCAGGGGTTTGCCATAGGTAGCCATGCTGCCGCTTAAGGGCATAATCAGCCCCACCCGGCCCGGCAGGCCGCCATGGGCCGCCTGTTCCAAAGTGGCGCTGGTTATGGCAAGCGCCTCCTGCCAGGCCGCGTTCAGGCCCGGGGTGTTCAGCAAGTTTTGGCTAATGCCGCGCGCTTCGCTTAACGGCCCCGCTTTGAGATAGTATTTGACCCAGATGAATTCCGCCATAAGCTGGCCATCGCGCTCGGGCCACTGGCTTTTTAAGGCAGGCGCATAGTCGGGGTAAACCTGGGCCGCCAAGTCGCTGAATTTGTTCAGCCAGGCGGCATCGGGCGAGGAGGTGGTTTTGAAAACCTGGTTAACCAGAAGGGCCGCGCTCTGCCCGTCTTGCAAATTGCGGCAGGCCTTAAGCGCCTTCTCCAGAATTTGCAGGCGCTGCTGGCTGCTTAAAGGTACAGGCGGAGAATTTAAGAGGCTTTGCCCCAATATTAAGACATCTTTATTCAGATTGAGCCGGGACTCCAGATCAAAGGCCAGCAAATAGGCTGTGGTTCTTTGGCTGGCCGGCAATTCGGGCTCGCCCGCCGCGGCAAGCGCCAGTTCCAACGCCTGCTTGTAGTGGCTAAGGGCGTTTTCCGCCAGGGCCAGGCTTAAACGCGCCTTGGCTCCCCATGCCCCGGCCGGGGTATCCACCAAAGCGGCGCGAAAAGCATCGGCCGCCTCATCAAACTGGCCTTCATCAAACCTGGCCTGGCCCAGTTCTATCAAAGCCTTGCTGCTGACTTCCTGGCTGGTGCGGGTGGGGGTATAGTCTTCCTGCAGCATGGGCGCACAGGCGCACAGCAAAAAAGACAGAAGCAGAATGGAAAGCTTTTTCATAAGTTATCTCTTGATTGAAAAAATGAGGAATAAAACTATATAATAGTACAGTTGCAACTGGCTTTTTACAATGCCGGACTCCGGCGGTTTCATTTCACCCAGCAAAATAAATTGTGCTCCGGCCAGCCACAAGGGCCAGCCGGAGCACAATAATTTCAGTTGGCCGGCAAAGGCTATTTTTTCACTTCTTCAAAGTCCGCGTCCACCACGTCGTCATCCTGGCCCTGGCCGCCGCCGGCATTGCCCGTATGCCCAGCCTGGGCCTCGGCTTCGCCGCCGGCGCCGGCGGCGCTGGTGGCCGCATAGATGGCCTCGGCCATTTTGTGGCTTACATTGGTAAGCTCGTTCATGCCCTTTTCAATGGCCTCTTTGCTGTCACCTTCCATTAAAGTGCGCAGCTCGGCCACTTTGGCTTCCACTTCCGAACGCATGGCCGCCTCCAGCTTGTCGCTGTTTTCATTTATGCTCTTTTCCGCGGCATAGATGAGGCTGTCGGCCTGGTTGCGGGTTTCCACCAATTCGCGGCGCTTTTTGTCTTCGCCGGCGTGCAGTTCCGCCTCGCGAATCAGACGCTGGATTTCATCGTCGGAGAGCCCGCTGCTGGCCGTAATTTTGATGGACTGCTCTTTGCCGGTGCCTAAGTCTTTGGCCGACACGTGGACAATGCCGTTGGCGTCGATATCAAAGGTAACCTCGATTTGCGGCACCCCGCGCGGGGCCGGGGGAATGCCCACCAGCTCGAACCGGCCCAAAGTTTTGTTGTCGCCGGCCATTTCGCGCTCGCCCTGCAGCACATGAATGCTCACCGCCGGCTGACTGTCGGCGGCGGTGCTGAAGGTCTGGCTTTTACGGGTGGGGATGGTGGTGTTCTTGTCAATGAGCTTAGTCATAACCCCGCCCCAGGTTTCAATGCCCAGGCTTAAGGGAGTTACGTCCAGCAAAAGCACGTCTTTGACATCGCCGCCCAACACTCCGCCCTGAATGGCCGCGCCCACGGCCACCACCTCATCGGGGTTAACCCCTTTGTGGGGCTCTTTGTTGAACAGCTCTTTTACCTTTTGCTGCACTTTGGGCATGCGGGTCATGCCGCCCACCAGAATCACTTCGTCTATTTCCTCGGCCTTCAAGCCGGCATCGCGCAGGGCGGTGCGGCAGGGTCCGTCCAGGCGGGCGATAAGGTCATCCACCAAAGACTCCAGCTTGGCGCGGGAGAGCTTAACATTAAGATGCTTGGGGCCAGAGGCGTCTGCCGTGATAAAGGGCAGGTTGATATCGGTTTCCATGGCGGTGGAAAGTTCCATCTTGGCCTTTTCCGCCGCTTCCTTCAAGCGCTGCAGGGCCATTTTGTCGCCGCGCAGGTCTATACCCTGGTCTTTTTTAAATTCATTGGCCAGCCAGTCGATAACACGCAGGTCAAAGTCTTCGCCGCCCAAATGGGTGTCGCCATTGGTGGACTTAACTTCAAATACGCCGTCGCCAAGTTCCAGAATGGAAATATCGAAGGTGCCGCCGCCCAGGTCGAACACCGCTATCTTTTCGTCTTTTTTCTTATCCAGGCCGTAAGCCAGGGCCGCTGCGGTGGGCTCGTTGATAATACGCAGTACATTGAGCCCTGCTATCTTGCCCGCATCTTTGGTGGCCTGGCGCTGGGAGTCGTTAAAATAGGCGGGCACGGTGATAACCGCGTCTGTCACCTTTTCGCCCAAATAGTCTTCGGCGGTTTGTTTCATTTTGCCAAGCACCATGGAAGAGATCTGGGCCGGGCTCAGGTCTTCGCCCTTTATCTGGATGTGAGCATCGCCATTGCCGGCGGCCACAATTTTGTAGGGAGTTATTTTAATATCGTCCTGCACCTCTTTGGTGTCAAACTTGCGGCCGATTAAACGCTTTACCGCAAACACGGTATTTTGCGGATTGGTAATGGCCTGCCGTTTAGCCACCTGCCCCACCAGGCGCTCGCCGCTGTCGGTGATGGCCACCACGCTGGGAGTGGTGCGGCTGCCTTCCTGGTTGGTGAGCACTTTGGGCTCGCCGCCTTCCATGATGGCCACGCAAGAGTTGGTAGTACCTAAGTCGATACCGATAATTTTAGCCATTGTTCCTTTTTCTCCTAATCTTGGGATTTTTTAATAATAGTCATCTATATTAGGCGGCCGCTAACCTTTTTTGCTTACCATCACCAGGGCCGGCCGCAACATGCGCCCCTGAAAGAAGTAGCCTTTCTGCATCTGTCCCACCACCGTGTTCTCACTCACGCTGTTGTCCACCTGCTGGGCAATGGCCTCCTGGCAGTTGGGGTCAAAGGGCTTATCCAGCGCCTCAAAGCCTTCCAGGCCGTACTTGCCCAAAATTTTGCCAATATCCACGCCTATCATTTTAACGCCCTGATAAAAAGGGCTTTCCTCATCCACCTCGCCCGGATTGGTAAGGGCGCGATCCAAGTTATCCAACACCGGCAACAGGTCTTTCACCAACGCTTCATTGGCCCGGCGTAAAAAGTCGGCCTTTTCGCGCTCGCTGCGCTTTTTATAATTTTCCAGCTCCGCGGCCTGGCGCAAATAGCGGTCTTTCCATTCCTGGTTCTCCTGTTTAACCGCGTCCTTAGACTCGGCCTCGGCCTGGCCCGCGCCGCCTAGAAGCTGTTCCAGGGAGTCGTGCTCGGCGCCATGCCGCTCTTCAATTACGATTTCAGCTTCTTTCTTCACTTTTTAAGAAGACTCCAATATATTGCTAATTAATTGGGCCGTGTAATCCACGACCGGTATTACCCTCAAATAATCCATACGCGAAGGGCCGATGACCCCCAGAGCGCCCATGGCCTGGTTACCCTCGCCATAACTGGCCATTATGGCGCTAACCCCATCCATTTCCAGCATCATGGGATTTTCCGCGCCAATAAACACCTGCACCCCCGGAGCGTCCATAGACTTTTCCAACAGCCTGAGCAGGGTGGACTTATTATCAAAGGCCTGGAATACTTGGCGCAGCTTATTTATATCCACAAAATCCGGGGCATCCATGAGCAGGCTCTGCCCTTCCACCAAAACCTTGGCTTTGTCTTCCGCGGCTATAGCCTTGGCTCCCAATTCCAAAGCCTGCTTGATAAGCTTGTCAAAGTGCGCCTTTTCCTGGGCCAACTCGTGGGCCACCTTGGCCTTCACTTGCTTTAAGGTAAGATTAACTAGCAGGCCATTCAAGTAGTTGGCAAAAGAATCCAAGTCTTTTTGTAAAATTTCCCTGTCCGCCTCAATAACCCGGTTTTGCATTTCCCCGTTGCTGGCCACAAAAACCACCAGCACCACCCCTGGCTGTAGCAAAACAAAGTCCATGCTGCGATAGACCGTGCTGGTCTGGCGGTCGGGCACAGCCACCACCACCGCCTGGCGGCTGATAGCCGACAACGCGCGGCTGGCCACTTTTAACAGCTCGTCCAACTCCTGGCCGGGCTTGGGGGCAATGGCCCGCTTTAACTGCCCACGCAGGGGCGTTTCCAGATCGCGCACCTCTAAAATGCTCTCCACGTAGAAACGCAGGCCCTTGGGCGTGGGAACGCGGCCCGCCGAAACATGGGGATGGGTTAAAAGCCCCAGATCCTCCAATTCGGCCATAACATTGCGTATGGTGGCCGAAGAAACCCCCAGGCGACCAGCCCGGAACAAAGTTTGCGATCCCACCGGTTCGGCCGTGGCAATGTAATTATCTATAACCGCCTGCAATACCAGGCGGGAACGCTGGGAAAGTTCCGCACTCAATATAATGAACCCCGTTTTTTGCGGGCGTTTGAAGCCGGCTGGCGCAGAATAAATAATTTAGCAGTTAAAACAAGAAGATAACTCCATAAACCCACGCACGGCGCCTACCCCGCGCACTTATGCCGGCCCCTCTTGAGCCGGCATTTTTTTATAATAAGTATTACTTGTTGATTGGCAAGCGGTTATTGCCGGTTCAGGATAAAAAATTACCGGCATTAAATTTCAGGCACGGGCGGCCTGCTCCAAAAAGCGCGTCCAATCGGCCACCCGATCAGCCACCCTGGCTGCCAAAGAGGCCTTGGCCGCCAGCCAGAGCTGGTAGCAATTGCCCTCCTGGTCGGTAATATGGAGCTCAATATTTTTTATGGCGCCCAGGTTGTGCCCATGCCCGGCCGCCAGCCGGGCATGGGCCAGCTTTCTGCCGTCTAGCAACAGGTCAAAAGAAGCCACCTGGCTGGCTGGCAAAAAGACCAGATCGTCCGGGTTGTATTTGGAAGACACTTTGCGGTTTTGCGGAATAAAGGCCAGGCTGGCGCCGTCTTGGCTGCGGCCCAGCCAGGTGTGGCCGGCTGAAGCGAAAACGCTTAAAACATCAAGCTCGAAACTCTGCCCCACCGTGTCCACCAGGCGCTGGTACACTTTGCGCCGGTGCAGGGCGCGCCAGGTTGAAATGGCAAAAAAGCTCACCAAGAGCGCCACCGCGATGAGTATTATATGGCCTGGCCGCATAAGCGCCTTTCCAGTTAAAGGGAAAAAGTTGCGCGGCAACCGGCCGCCTTTCAAACATACTGGAAATACGCGCAAAAATAAAGACGGCGGCGGCTTGCAAAAAGTTCAGGCGCTTACCGCTGACCAGTAAGCGCCTGACAGACCGGCATGCAAGGGCATGTTAAGGGAGGGCCGGGCGACAGTTATGGCTGCTAGATTAGCTAGTAATGCCGGCCCGTGCCGCGGTTTCCACTTCCGCAAGGCTGGCCCGCGCGGCGGCCCTTTTTTTCTGAATGATAATCTTAAAGACAATACCCAGAACCAGAGCTGCCACTCCAAAGCCTATGCCATAGTTGAAGGCGCCGTGATAACCGCCGGAAGAGGCTTTGATGGAAGCCACAATGGGCGGGCCTATCAGGGCCGATATACCAAAACTTAGAAACAGGCAGTTGAAATTCATGGCCGTGCTTTTAGTGCCAAAGGTTTCCACGTTAATGGGCGAAAGCATAGCCGCGTAGGAACCGTAGCACATGGGAATGCACAGCAAGGCCACCAGGAACACCGCATCCTCGGTAACGTTGGCCAAAAGCACCATGGCCACGGTGCAGATGAGGCCAAGGATAACAATAACGTTGAGCCGTCCGATTTTGTCGGACATAAAGCCCCAGAACAAACGGCCGCCGGTGCTGGCCACCGCAAACAGCCCCACAATGAAAGCCGCCTTTTCCGGGCTGTAGCTGAGCGATCCCTGCACAATGGGCGAACCCAAGGCCAGCACCATCATACCGCCGCACAGGCCGCAGGTATAGATGGCGATGATCATGTAGTAAAGGGGGCTTTTCAGCATTTCGCCGGTGGTTTTATTGGAAATGGAGGCAATGGGCGCGGGCGCGACGCCGCTTTTGCCGGCCTCGCCCTGGTAGCCCGCGGGAATCTCGTAGAGGAAACGGGTGCTGACCACACAGCCCACCAGAAAAAAAAACCCCAGGTACAAAAACGCGGAATCAACCTTACCGGTGCTCTGTATTATTTTGGAGGCAATGGGCGCCCAAAATAAAGCGCCACAGCCATAACAGGCGGTATAAAGCCCGGCGGCCATGCCCCTTCTTTCGGGAAATAACTGCACCACATAGGTGGCCATGCTTAAATAAAGCATGCCGCCGCCCAGCCCGGCCAGCAGGCCAAAATAAATATAAAGCTCGTAAACCGAGCCGCGAATAAAGGCGCACATTATTACCCCAGCCCCATAGATAATGGAGCCGATTAAGCAATATTGATGCATTTTAAGCGCGGAACGCAACTTGCCGCAAAGCACCGGCGTTACCGCCAGCACCACCACATGCAGGGTATAGGCGATGGAAGTCTCGCCCGGCGACCAGCCGAATTTCTGCACCAGCGGGTTAACGAAGACGCTCCAGGCATAAATGATGCCCGCCAGCAAAATGGCGAACATGCAGGCAAATAAAGAAACCCATCGTTTTTTGCTGAAATCCATAAGCTTTCCTACCCTCCTTTGTTTGCTTGGCTATTCAAACACTGCGCCGGCACGCACCTACGGACACGAAAACTTTTTATCTTTTACCGCCTGCGGGTTTTGCGCTTCACAGCAAAGGCGCGCGCATTCCGCTGAAGCTGGGGCTTGGGCCGGCAATGCGGCTCAATAATAGCCAAGAGAAGAGGTAACGCGGTTGTATGCCCCAGCATACTTAACAGGCGTAAAAATTGACAAAACTGGATGAAGTACATAGATGATAAGCGTTGTAATACAACATATATTTAATATACAAAATTTATTTTCCATTTGCAAATCTTTTTTAATGCCACCCCTATCTTAGGCGCAACATTTTTGCCGCCCATATTCTTTTGGCTTATAATATGCTAAGTTAGTTAATTACTGCATAACAAGCAAATAAAGCGCAATCCCGCAATTGCGGGCGCGGCCTAAAAAAAATTGCGCCAGCGCAAAAAAATAGATTGACAAGGCCACCATTATCATGCCTATAATGTTGTATGACAAAGCAAGAAATAATCGCCTTGTAATACAACGGTGTGCAGAGAATTTCCACATCTGTCAAAGGTTACGCCAAGATTCAGCGCGAACCGCTTTTGCGCTCAACGCCCCGATCGTCGCGATGGCCTTTTTGTAAATAAATTTGTGCGCTTGCTTGATTTTGGGATAAAAACACTATATAAATCTTTAGCTGGTTTTCTATTCCCCCTTACCTTTCAAACGCACAGGAGCCCGTACTTCCGCCATGCATCGCGATGAATTAAAAGTTTTTTCAGAGCTGGCGCCAGGCCAGAACAAAAATGTTTCGGACAGGCTGGCCGAGCAGCTTAAGGACAAAATAGTAAGCGGCGAGCTGCATTCCGGCTATGTCTTTCCCAATGAAAACGAGTTGTGCGCCTTGCTCAAAGTTGGCCGCGGCACCCTAAGAGAAGCTTATAAGGTTTTGAATACCATGGGCTATGTAAGCAGAACCAAAAACGGAACCAGGGTTAACGATGTTAAGGAAATTGCCGCCAAGGGCTCTTTCAACGCCTCGGTGGAGTTTTCCAATTATTGCGAATTAATAGAGTTTGTGCTGGTGCTGGAAGCCGAAACCGCAGCCCTGGCCGCCAAAAAGGCCAGCCATGAGGAACTGCGGGAAATTGAAACAGAGTTGGAACTCTGCGATAAATACCTGCGCGATCTTCCCACTCTGCGCCAGTGCAACCGCAGGTTTCACGACAAAGTAAGACTGGCGGCCCAAAACCACCTGATGACCAGCGCCATGGCGGCGTCTTTATATATATTTGAAAAGCAAGTAATAATGCGGCTTTACAGAGAGCATCCCGGCACCCGTGAGTTTATGATCCGGGCTGTTAATCAACACCACGAGCTGTACGAAAAATTATGCCAACACGATTCAGAGGGGGCAAAAAGAATTGCCCGCGCGCACATGCTGGCCAGTGTGGAACGGCTGCATGAAATGGGCTTGAGGCCGCAATGGATTCTTTCTTAAGCGCCTACCCGCCCGCTCCCGCCGCCCAGGCCAAGGCCTAGCCTCTCCCCAAGGCTCTTTGCAAAAGCATTTGTACCCATTACATAACTACAAACTGGCGTAATGCCAGTTGAGCAAACATGCCGGCACATGTTTGGCTTAGTGCAGAAAAGATGTTTCTCACTTTTATGTAAGGAGGCTAGATATTATGACTTTGCAGGGAGATAACCAAAAACAACTGCTTAAAAAATATGCGCCCATGGAATTCGCGGTCTGCGCCTCGTACAAGTACTGCAACGACGCCACCAACGTGGTGGTGGGCATAGGCCTAAGCCTTATGCCCGCGCAAATGGCCAAACTCACCATAGCCCCCAACTTGACCATCATCTACGAGGGCGGCTCCATTGGCTCCACCGCGGTGGGGCGCGCGCCCTGGGGCATTGACGACACGGTCATCCAGGTCAACGCCGAATGCAACTCCGACCTGGTTACCGTACTGGGCTGCCTTACCCAGTCGGGCCGTGTGGATTTAACCTATCTGGGAGCGGCCCAAATAGACCGCTACGCCAACATTAACACCACCCTTTACGGCAAAGACTACACCAGGCCGGCGGCCCGGGTTTCAGGCAGCGGCGGCGGGCACGACCTGGCCGTGGGCGCCCGGCGGGTGGCCGTGATTATGAGCCACGGGGTGGACCGCATTTGCGACAAGCTGGACTATTGCACCAGCCCCGGTTTCTGCGAAGGCGGCAATTCCCGGTGGGAACGCTGGGGGCTATCCGGCGGCGGTCCGGTGGCTATTTTCACCAACCTGGCCGTGCTTAAACCCAACCCGGTTAGCCGCGAGTTGGAAATATCTGAAATTTACCCCTTTACCACCATAGCCGAAGTTAAGGAAAAAACCGGCTTCGACATACAGGTGGCGCACGACTGCAAGGTTTCTCCCATTCCAACTGATGCTGAGATAAAAGCCATTCGCGAGGTGTTGGATGCGGGCGGAGATTTCACCGGTTGGACCAAAATAGCTCAGTAAGGAAAGGGGATTAATATCATGATAAATAAGTTATTGCCCATGGATTTGGCTGTTCAAAAATATGTTAAAGACCGCAGTTCCCTTTTGCTGGGCGGATTTCCCATGGCCAGGTGCCCGGTATCTTTCTGCAAGGAAATACTGCGGCAAAGGCGCGTCGGCAACATAGCGGTTAACGACCTTATGCTCATAACCCCGGGCATAGGCTTTGGCGGAGACTTGCTGGTAGCCGCCGGCATTGTGGATTCCATTATGAGCACCTTTTCCAGCCACGAACGCTCGGGGCTAAGCCAGGTGGCGCGCAACGCCCTGGAAAAAGGCATTCCCCGCAAGCTTAAATGGGAGGATGAGAGCAATCTCTCTCTCAATCTCAAAGTTATGGCCGGCGCGCTCAACCTGCCCTTCATGCCCTCCAACTCCGGCATTTGGGGAGATTTGCGCAAGCCCGGCCTATGGGACGGACGGCATGTGTACCCCAAAAACGTGCCGCATGAAGACCCCTATGGCTCGGGCAAAAAAGTGGCCTTGTTGCAGGCGGTCAATCCGGACGTGTCGGTGGTGCATGTGCCTTTTGCCGACACCCACGGCAACGGCACGGTGCTGGGCGGCCTGTATTACGACTTCTGGACCGGGCGCTGCGGCAAAAACATCATCCTTATTGCCGACCATATTGTGGACATAGACATGAGCAAGCAATTCCCCAACATGGTTACCGTACCCGGCGCCTTTGTGGCGGCGGTGGTGCCCTGGTATCTGGGCGCCTGGCCCACCAACAGCGTGGGCATATACGGCGAAGACCTGAACCACATAAAAGACTATATAAAAGGCTCTAAAACCCAGGAGCTGGCAAACCAGTATCTGGAAAAATACGTTTACTCCTGGAAAGACCATGAGGAGTTTATGAAGCTCGTTGGCGCTGAGGCCGTAAAAAGCCTGGAGGACAACCCCACCCTTAAGCTGGCCGCGCCCTTCAGGCAATGGATTTACCCTGCGGGCAAGGTAAACGAGCTTTTGCAGGAAGCTGTACAGAACCTTAAATAGTCACGGCGCGGGGCGCGAGCCCCGCCCCGCTAACCATGCAGCCCTCAGCAACGGGCGCAATGAGCACAGGAGGCAAAATGGCAGAACCAGCGGTGTTATGTAAAATTGAAAACGGCATTGCCACAGTAACCCTTAACCGCCCAGCGGCCATGAATTCCATGAGCAAGGCCTTGCTTAGCGAATCCATCGCCATTTTTCAACAGATTGAAATAGATTCCAGCGTGCGCTGCGTGGTCCTTACCGGCGCGGGCAACGGCTTTTGCGCGGGCGGCGATCTGCCCACCATCAACGAACTCAAAGGCACCATAGAGCAGCACGCCTATATTGCCAGCGCCGGCGAGATGGTAAGCGCCATCCGCGATGCAAGCAAGCCGGTTATTGCCATGGTAAACGGGGTGGCCGCGGGCGCCGGCTTTAACGTGGTTTTGGCCTGCGACATGGCCGTGGCTTCCAGCAAGGCGCGCTTTGCCCAAAGCTTTGCCAATGTGGGCCTGGTGCCCGACGCCGGCGGCTTTTACAGCCTGCCGCGCATAGTGGGCCTGGCCAAGGCCAAAGAGCTTATGCTTACCGCCGAGCTTATCGATGCCAACGAGGCTTTGCGCCTGGGCCTGGTAAATAAGGTGGTGGAGCCGGAACAGCTTGGCGAGGCCACCTACAAGCTGGCGCAAAAACTGGCCGCGGGCGCGCCGTTGGCCATGGCGCTTATCAAAAACGCTGTTAACAACAGCCTGGAAAGCGACTGGCCCACCCTGCGCAGCCTGGAGGCCAGCATGCAGACCATGTGCTTGGCCACTGAAGACAACAAAGAGGGCGTGAAGGCCTTCTTTGAAAAACGCGCCCCTAAATTTACTGGCAAGTAATTGCCTGCCTTATAGTCGAGCCGGCCTATAATACCCCCTTCCCAAAATCCATTTGCCTTCGGGCAAATGGATTTTTTATGGCCAAAGGCCACGGGCCGCGTCTCTTAGTATGCTGAAAGAGGCTGAAGAACAAAGGCGTGGGCAGATTGGCGCCTGCACCGCGCCCAGCCGGTTGCAACCGTTCGGGGCAAAGGCGCCTGGCATGGCAAGCCGGCGTCTGTTCACGCCACCCGCCAGACTTGCCGACCGTAAAAAAGCTGGTGTTTGCGCTGGCAAGCAAAAAATTAGCGCACCGCCTGGTAAATAATTGCCTTCAAATCGGCCACAAAGTTTGACACATCATGGATCGCCCGTACATATGCAATAGCATCCCGCGCCTTCTGTTGCCTTAAGTTATCATCCTCTATTAGGCTTTTAATGGCCATCACAAATTTATCCACCGCCTCAAAACCGTCGCCCAGCACATCGCCCACCCAAACGCCGAACCTGCTGGCCAGCTCATCCGGGTTGCGGTTGCTTACTAGTAAAGTGCCGTGGGCCAGGGCTTCCGTAAAGGATACCGGCAAGGCCTCATGAATGGAGGTGTTTACCAATATTTTGGCTTCCCGCAGATATTGCTCCTTTTCCTCCCCATCAACATGCCCGGCAAAGTGCAGGTTGGGGACATTAATATAGCGCTCCATGATTTTTTCATTTTTTTCTTTTTCCCAAAAGGCCTTTCCTAATATATAAAAATTATATTCCGGCAGGCAATTGGCGATTTCGCAAAACAACCATGGCCTTTTTACGCCATCTATGCGCCCCAAGAAAATAATATTGTCTTTTTTCGTGCCCAGATACTGCTCGGCATGTGCATCAACAGCCATGGGGTTGGGTAAGTAGCCAATTGGCGTATGGAGGGGGAGCTTGTATAAATCGCGCGCTTTTTGATCTAAAAAATGGGCCTGAGAAATAAATATGACCCGCCCCTGATTATTCAATGCATGCACCAGTTCATAAATATCCTGATTATAGTATGGTGTTTCTGGAAGCAATTTTAGCGTATTGATCTCATCCCATTCGTATTTGGGGCGCGGGTCGCGAATCCATAGAATAAGTTTTTTTCTCGGATCTTTTTCGTTTTTCAGAACAAAATCATTAACCAGCTCAAGGCTTAAGTACAAATCGTAATTTTGCTCCTTAAGCCACTTGCCGGCAAAGTGGGAGCGACGGGGCAAACGGTACAAATTCACATTGTCTTCCCGGTAATGTTCAGCCCTAAAATGGCTGTTGCCTTTGCCGAGCAAGACATCTATTTGTATGTTTTCGTCGGGAATATATTTGGTAATATAGCGGCGCGCCGCAAAGCCGAAACCGCCGAAGGCAGTGTTGGCCCCACCGAAAAACTCATCAATAATGAGTCCTATTTTTATTTGTGGCGGCATGAATAAGTAAGTTTTCAGTAGTTAGCGTTTAGCAGCAGAGACACCAACTCTAAGAAAATTACACTAAGCATAACATATAATTATTTAGTTTTAAATTTTAAAATTATCGGTTAATGGCCCGGGCAGCGCCGTGGCGCAAGCATGGCGATAGTTGCCTATTAACCAACTGGCGCCCGCGCCCTATAGCTAGCCACAGCTTAAAAAAAACCGGCAATAGCTAACAAGCTATTGCCGGGCAAAATTTGGCGTCCCCAAGGGGATTCGAACCCCTGTCGCCGGCGTGAAAGGCCGGTGTCCTAGGCCGGGCTAGACGATGGGGACGCGTTATATCAAGCTTAAATGTGGGCCGTGCGTGATTCGAACACGCGACTCTCTGCTTAAAAGGCAGATACTCTACCGGCTGAGTTAACGGCCCGCTAACAAGATGTCATTATTATCACACTAAAGCGCGCGTGTCAAGCCTGCCTCTGCCTGAAAAGGCAGCCATAGCCAGGATTAAGCGCATCGGCGCCTAAAACTGGGTGCCGATCAGCACCGCGCCGCCAGCGCCCCGGTTGCCGCCGCCGCCTTCCACCTGCACATTTTTACCGGCGCAGCCGGCAAGGAAAAGGCCAAACGCCAACAACATAATACAAAAAACAAGTTTCAGTGGTGTCATGGCAAGTTACCGCATTGGGTTTTGTGTTTCGCCCGGCGGCAACAAAAACCCGCCGTTGGCCTGGGGCTGAGCCATTGCCTGCCCATTAAGCGGGCGGCCGGCTTTTTATATTTGCTAAAAAAGATACCCCAAATACAGCCCACGGGCAATGCGGCTTAAGGCAAAACATGGGAAAGGCGGCGCGCTAAAAAAACGTCAAGCCTTCTGCATTTGTGTTGTACAGGCGCTGTAACGGCATGGATCCTTCGACTAAGCGCCATGCTCAGGATGACGGAGCGGGGCTTGCGTGCGCAGGCTACGGATGCAGGGCCTTCAGGTTGAGCGCAGCGGCTTACCCTCATTGCGAGCGCGGCCAAAATCCATAAAAAAGCCCAACCCCGGCAGCAAGGCCGGGGTTGGGCTTTTTGTGGTTGAAACTTGGCGTCCCCAAGGGGATTCGAACCCCTGTCGCCGGCGTGAAAGGCCGGTGTCCTGGGCCGGGCTAGACGATGGGGACGCGATAAAGAAACTTCTTCAGGCCAAAGCCGCCGCAAGCGGTTTTATTAACATACCACTACTGTTCTGTCAAGCCTGTGGCGCCCTGGCGCCTATTTAAGCGCCCATTTAAGGCGCAGGCTGTTAAACAGCACGGTAAGGCTGGAGCAGGCCATGGCCGCGGCGGCCAAGGCCGGGTGCAGGGCGCGTATGGCTTCGGGCAGGGCCGAGAAGCCGTAAAAGACCCCGGCAGCCAAAGGCACCAGGGCCAAATTATAAAAAAAGGCCCAAAACAAATTTTGCTTAATAACCCGCATAATGGCCCGGCCCAAGCTAATGGCCTTGGGCACCAGGCTTAAACCGCCCCCGCTTATGGTAACCTCGCCCGCCTCTTTGGCCGCGTCGGCCCCGCTGCCCAGGGCAATGCCCACGTAGGCCCTGGCCAAAGCCGGGGCATCATTAATGCCGTCGCCCACAAAGGCGGCGCGGTTAAGCCTCTCCACCAGCTTGGCCTTGTCCGCCGGCAGGGTGTGGGCGTGCACTTCCTCTATGCCCACCAGGTTGGCAATAAAACGGGCCGCGGCTTCATTGTCGCCGCTTATCATAATGGTTTTAAGCCCCATTTGCTTCAGGCGGGCAATGGCCGCGGCTGCGTCTTCCTTGGGCTGGTCGCTTAAGGCAAAAACCCCTAGGGCCTCATTTCCCCGCCACAAAACGGTTACAGTTTGTCCCTGGGCGCCAAGGCTTAGCGCCAGCTCTCGCAGCGCCGGGGCAAGCTCCCCCCGGCCCGGCCAATCTGGCGCACCCAAATACAGCGGCACGCCCTGGTACAGGCCCTCTACCCCATAGCCGGGCGTGGCCCTGAAATCGTCTATGGGAAGTGGCTCCACGCCTTTAAGCCTGGCCTCTTCTTTAAGCGCCTGGGCCAGAGGGTGCTCCGAGCCGGCCTCCAGCGAAGCGGCCAAGGCCAGCAACGCGGGGTTGTAATAGGTGAGTTTAGGCTGCCCTAAAGTAATGGTGCCGGTTTTGTCCAGGGCCACGGCCGCAATGTCCGCCATTTTCTCCAGCACCTGGCTGTTGCGGAAAAGTATGCCCTCGTTGGCGGCCCGGCCCATGCCCACCATTATGGCCGCGGGCGTGGCCAGGCCCAGCGCGCAAGGGCAGGCCACCACCAGCACCGCCACCAAGCGCAACAGCCCCTCTTGCGGGCTGCCCGCAAACAGCCACCACACCATAAAGGTAATAAGCGCCACCCCCAAAATTATGGGCACAAACACAGCGGACACAGAGTCGGCCAGACGCTCCACCGGCGCCTTGCTCATCTGCGCCTGGCGCACCATTTCGATAATGCGGCTAAGCGCGGTGTGCCTGCCCACCTGGGTGGCCTCCACCAGAAGGCGGCCGTCAATATTCATGGTGGCGGCATACACCATATCGCCAACGCCTTTGCCCTTGGGCATGCTCTCGCCGGTGAGCAGGGCTTCGTTCAGGCTGGAGCGACCTTCCACAATGCGGCCATCCACCGGCACCAAGCTGCCTGGCCGCAGCACAAAGGTTTGCCCAACTAAAAGCGCGCTTACCGGCACCTCGCGTTCGGCTCCGTTGGCATCTACCATAACCGCTATGGGCGGAGCCAGGGCCATAAGCTTACTAAGCGCGGCCGAGGCCCGGCCGCGGGCACGCATTTCCAACAACTTGCCCAACTTAATGAAGGTGATGATAAGGGCCGCGGTTTCAAAATATACATGGCCGGCCGCGCCCGTAAGCACCATAATTGCCGAATAGCCATAAGCCACCGAACTGCCCAGGGCCACCAGCAGGTCCATGTTGGGCTGGCGGTTAAGCAGGCCGCGCCAGGCGCCCTTATAATAGGCCAGGCCGGTTATAAACTGCACCGGCGTGGCCAACAGCCAGAACAGCCAGTTTAGATAGGCGCTGTGCACAAAGGCGGGCAGCCAGCCTAAATCGCGGCCCATGCTTAAAAGCAAAAGAGGCAGCGTGCAAAAAAAACCCAAGAAAAAAACGCGCTTTTGCCTGGCATACTCTCGGGCCTTAAGCTCTTCCTCATGGCGCCACTGGCTGGCCAGGTCTTCACCCGCCACAGGAAGAACAAGGGTGTAGCCGGCCTTGGCCACCGCTTGGGCCATATCCTCCAGGCTAACCTGCGCGGGGTTGTAAATTATGCTGGCGCGCTCGCTGGCTAAACTAACCTGGGCCTGTTCCACCCCCGGCAGCTTGCGGGTCAGCGCCCGCTCCACCGCGGCCGCGCAACGCGCGCAGGTCATGCCCAGCACCGTAAGGTCGGCGCGCGCACTCACAGGCGTTTACACTTTATCTGCCGGATAGCCTATGTCTTCCAGCACGGTAAGGATATCGTTCAGGCCAGCGGGCTGCTGCCAGCTTATGGTAATGGTTTTGGCGTTGGCGTCGCCGTTTACCGAGGTTACCCCGGGCATTTCGCCAAGCTCGTTTTTAATGTTGCTAACACAATGGTTGCATGAAATATCCGGGATATGCAAAGTTTGCGTGGGCATCTTTTCTCTTTCTTAAACAATAAAACTAAAGGGAAACAATTGACCTTTTAATGCGGCCTGGCCTTAGCGGCCGACGACCATGATTCAATGATTATACTTTTGCCGTCAATTTACAAGAGGGCCACACGCTTGACCGCAAACTTCTTTGCAAATATAATTAGATAGCCCTGGCGGCCGGCTTTTGTCTTAAGTGCGGCGCCAGGGCGGACAGGTGGTTTTTTAGTTCTGACTTTTACAAGGCGTTAATGTGAGCAAACCAGCGGCCAGAAATTTATGGGGGCTTTTACTGCTCTGTGCCATATTTGCAATAAGCGGGCTGGGCATTTACCAGGGGGTGGAAAACATACGCCAGGCGGAAGGCCAGCTTGGCATGGTGCTGCAGACCAATCATGCCCTGGATAAAGAAAACCGCGTCCTGTACCGCAGCATTCAAAATCTGAAGCAAGACCGCCAGGCGCTGGAGCGCCTGTGCCGTAACGAGCTTAACCTGGTACGGGCCGACGAAGTTATTTACCAGCTTCCCTAATTCCGGCTGAGAGAGAGGGTCTTTGATGCACAACAAAATAAATAGCGAGCTGGCCCTGTTTGAAGCCTTTATTACCGAAAACCCCTCTTCCCAACTGTTCATGCCCTTGGCCGAAACTTATCTTGAGCTTAACCGCGCCCCTGACGCCATAACCGTTATCGAGCGCGCCCTGCCCTTCCATCCCCAGCACATAGGCGCGCGCCTGTTGTTGGCTTCTCTTTACCAAAAGCAGCAAAAGCCGCAAGAGGCCCTGCCCCACTTGCGCCGGGCCGCGCTTATTCTGGCCGAACAAGGCCAGGTGTTTGCGGAGCTGGCCGCCTTCATACCCCAGCATGCCGAAGCCTTGCAAGAACTGGCGGCCAAGCTTAAACAAGCCCTGCCTGTGCTGGGAGGCGTTACCCAAGACTATGAAAACTTAAACCCCGCCCAGTTGAAAGGCGTATTAAATAAGCTTGAGAGCTTGCGCAAAGCGGCTTCTTTGCGTTATAGTTTGCAGCCTGTGGCCATACGCAGGCAGTCGGCCAACTGAAGCGGCAAAACGCTTTTTATATGAATTAATTACAAAGTTATTAGAGGTTTTATTAATGTACAGTACCGCAGATTTTCGCAAAGGACTAAAAGTAGAAATAGACGGCAAGCCCTACGTCATTGTTGAAAACCAGCATGTAAAGCCCGGTAAGGGCGGGGCTTTTGTGCGCACCAGGCTTAAAAATCTGGAAACCGGCCAGGTGCTGGAACAAACCTTCCGCTCGGGCGCTAAAGTGGACAAGCCCGATCTGGAGCAGAAAAACATGCAGTTTCTCTACCAGGAAGGCGACCAATTTGTCTTTATGGACAACCAAAGCTACGAACAGGTGTATGTGCCTGAGGAGTTTTTGGGAGATGCGGTAAACTTTATGCAGCCCAACATAGAGGTGGATGTGCTCTACTTTAACGGCCGTCCCATTGGCGCGGAATTGCCCATCTTTGTTATTTTAACCGTTACCCATTGCGAGCCGGGCATGAAAGGCGACACCGCCACTGGCGCCACCAAGCCCGCCACTTTAGAAACCGGCCATGTGGTGCAGGTTCCGCTTTTCATAAACGAAGGCGATCAGCTTAAAATTGACACCCGCACCGGCAGCTACATGGAACGGGCCTAGGCAGCCCGCCCGGGCTGAATCAAAAGGAGCGGTATGCCTGTAAACTACAACTTCAGCGCTACCGCCATTGGCTCTCTGCCCCATAGCCAGGCGGATAAAGCCTTGCAGGCGCTGGCCAGGGCTTTGCCGGAAGTGCCATCCTGGCCGCAACTGGCCAATGTCTCCCCCCGGGAAGACATGCTGTTAATGTATGCCCGCATGCTCTACCCCCTGTTAAGCCCCAACTTAAACACACGCTCCCTAACTCCTTTGGTCGAAGGCGTGGGCCGGGAAGAGGCGCTGGCCCTTTTTTACCAAAACCTGTGGGAGGCCGAGCAAAGCCGCTTTTTGATGAACGCGGAAGAGGCCTGCGCCTTTGCCCTGTTTTGCCAAAACCTGCCCGCAAGCGGCCTGGTTAAAGGCCAGGTAACCGGGCCCATTACCATGGCCTCAGCGGTTATTGGGGAAAACGGCAAGGCCTTAGTTTTTGATGAAGACATAAGCGAGGCCATAGCCCGCGGCCTGGGCGCCTGCGCGGGCCAGCAGGCCTTAGCCCTTTCCACCAACGGCGCCAGCCCTATTATATTTTTCGATGAGCCCTCCCTAACCGGCTTTGGCTCGGCCTTTTCGCCGCTTACCCGCGAACATGCCCTGCACCTGTTGCGCGTTGCCATGGAAGAGGCGCGTAGCCGCTGCCCCGAGGTTGCACTGGGCGTGCACTGCTGTGGCAATAGCGACTGGGGACTTATTATGGAGGCCGGCCCGCAAATTATAAGCTTAGATGCGGTAGGTTTTGGCTCTTATCTGCTGCTTTACATTGAACAGCTTGAAAATTTTTTGGAAAACGGCGGCGCCATTGCCTGGGGCGCGGTGCCCACCAACCCCGAACTGGCGCAAAGCAGCTTAAACCTATGGCAAGAGCTGCACAAGCTTTTACTGCAAGTGCTTAAAAGCGGCATTAAGCAAGAGTCGCTCTGCCGGGCGTCTCTAATTACCCCGGCCTGTGGCCTGGGCTCTTTAAGCGCAACAGATGCCGAAGGTATTTTAAGCCTGCTGCAACCTATCACTGAGCTTGCCCGCGAGTGGGCGTGGTCTTGCACCTAGCGCTTATATGCCTTTTCCTAGCTAAGTTTCGCCGCCTACTGGCCAGCGTGGCCCGCGCTAGCTGGTTATGCTGTTACTCTGAATGCAGCGCGCGGCAGAATCTCATGTTGGCTCTTCGCCGCGCTCAGAATGACTGGGGCTTAGGATGCGCAATGACGGCGAATTATCGTACTGTCATTGCGTTGTACTTTTGTTATTTGTTAAAAAACAATAGGCTATTACTTGTCTTACCACAGCAACCCAAGTGTTTTTTCCATGCTTGCGTTTTTTCCGCTGGTTAAATTCTGTACTGCCTGAAGCCTTGACAATCCAAGATTGCCGAGCGAGACTTGTTGCCCATGCTGTACGAAAGTCTATCCACGACTCCGAAAGACTTGTGGAGATACAAAACGCGGAGAGATTCAAAGCTAAACTGGCGTTGACCCTTTGTGGGAAACAGATCTCTCTTGATTCTGCAACATGAGTTATGAAATGAACTTTGCCATGGGTCGGTAGCGCTAGCGTTATTGCCCCGTGATATTATAAATAAGAAATGGAGTATTCAATGTCCCTGTCCCAATTTGCGATTGCTTTATCCGTTATCGCCCTTATCTGCTATCTCACAGCCTTGCCACGCATAAAAAAATACCATCAGGCCGTGCAAGAATCCAAGGCAAACGGGCAGAAAGCCCCTAAAAAACCTGCCATGATGTTTGCTGGCTCCATCTTCATGATGTTTGCCGCCATATGCTTTTTTATTCTGGCCTTTAGGGAACTATTTTAGGCTCAAGACTCATCAATTGTCGCCCCGGATAGGCGCCACAGGAGGCTATCCGGGGTTCATAACAAAAGGGCCATGGCTATTACGCCATGGCCCTTGCGCATCAAATAACACCGCTAACGGCGGCAGGGCCGGGAAATAATAATCTCCGGGCTGGTTTCCACCGGTTTCTGGTTGCGATCCAGCAGTACCATCCAGGCGCGTATAACCGCATTGCTTGGCATTTGCGGCAAGTCTTTGCAGGGAATAAAGGCCTGGTACAAATCCAGCGCCGCATCTGTCAGGATGATGTAAGACTGCTTCACCGGGCCCACCGGCTCGTGAGTGCCAGGGCCGGTTTGCACCTCCGGGCTTAGGTTAAGCTGCACCCAGGCGCCTTGGGGTATGGGCATGTCGGCCACATCCACCTGAATGCTTATCATCACCCCGCGTTTGCCCTCAAAAACTTCGTTGTCTATGGCCCACACCTGGCGAAAGCGGCTTTCGTTGGGCTGCCGGCGGTAAACTTTGGCGGAAAGGGGCTGAGGCGGTGGGTTGTTGGTTAAATAAGGCTGGATGGCGCTGTACAGGGTGTCTTCGCTCACTACCCCCTCAAAACGCTGCACCACATTGCCCTCAGGGCTTACCACTACTGTGGTGGGCAGGTTGCGCACGTCCAGCAGGTCTTTGGCCTCCTTCGCCGTGCCTATGGCCACTGGGAAGTCTACCTTATTTATTGCCACCCAGGGCTTAATGGCGCTGCGCCCGCCTTCGTCCACGCTGTAGCCCAGCACGCTTAGACCCCTGGCTTCGTATTTGCGCAACAGGCTGTTAAGCTTGGGTACGCTGTCGCGGCAGGGCCGGCACCAACTGGCAAAAAAATCCACCACCACCACCCGGCCTTTGAAGTCGGAAAGATTCAAAGTGCCGCCATCCAGGCTGGGGCGGGCAAAATCCAGCGCCAGGGCCGGGGTGGCCAGCAACAGCAAACTTAAAGATAAAAGCGTCAATTTTTTTAGCATGCAACCTCCTGGCACAATATAAATTAGTATGATATTACCACTTAGCCCAGTTACGGCAAGGGCAAAAGCTGGTGCTTGGTTTTTGGGGCGGTTAGGGGGCGCTAAATTAAAATGCTGCCAATTGTCCGCCCAGCAAGTAAACTTAGGCGCATAGGTAAATGTGGGCAAAGACAGTGTAAGGTAATATATGATAGACGCCGGTTATCTTGTAGAATTTATAGATAAAAACCAAATAATTCTGGCCTTGGTGCAAAGCGCTAAAAAAGGACGGCTGGCGCTTATAAGCTGGCAAGACAAGCAACTGGCGCTTTCCGAAGGGCGGGTGCTTTTTAGCTCGCCATCCAAATTAAACCCCGCTGCCCCGCGGGCGCGCCTTAGCGAGGCGCTGGCCGCAATAGAGAAAGCGCGCGCGGAGTTGGCGGCGCAAATAAATGTGGCCGAGCTTTGGGAACTGACCACGGGCGAAGAGCAGAGCTACAGCCTGCAAAACCTGGCCGAGCTTTGTTTTGCCCCGCCGGTGGGCGCCAACCAAATTTCCGCCACGTTACGCGCCATTTTTAACGACCGCACTTATTTTCGTTTGAATAACCAGGGCTGCGAACCTTTGACGCCCGAGCAGTTAGAACAAAAGCAAATGCAGCAAGCGCGGGAAGAACAAAAAAAGGCCAGGCTGGAGGAATGGCTTGCCTGGCTTAAGCAAAACCTGTCGGGTGAAAACATGGCAGGCCCCGCGCCCGAAGGGCTGCTGACACTTTTGCGCGAATGGGTGGTGTGGGACGAAGAGGCCCCCAGCATCCGCCAGATAAAAGAGCTGGTTGCCGCCGCGGGCCTGAATAACCGACGCCAGGCTTTTACTGTTTTGCAGCGCGCCGGCGAATTAGAGCCCCACCACAACCTGGCCGCCCTGCGCGAACAGATACCCTTGGAATTTAGCGCGCAAACGGAAGAGGCGGCGGCCGCCACCCGTGTGCTTAGCGATGCTTACGGCGAGCTGGCCGGGCATTTTTTCACCGTGGATGGCGAAGACACGCAAGACTTTGACGACGCCATCAGCTTTACCCCGAGGGAAAACGGCGGCGGGGTGTTGGGCGTGCACATAACCAACCTGGAGGTTATTGTCCCGGACAGCCCGCTAGACCTGGAGGCGCGTGCCCGGGGTACCACCTTATATTTGCCCGAAGGCCCTATTAGCATGCTGCCAAGAAGTTTGAGCGAAGGCGCGCTGTCTTTGCGCGCTGGCGAGCTTAGGCCTGTGATAAGCTGCCTGGCCGAAGTAAGCGCCCAGGGCGAAGTGGTTAACTACAGCGTGAGCGCTAACCTCATTACGGTTAAAGAGCGCCTGAGCTACCCCCAGGTGGATGAGCGCATAAACCAGGGCGATAAATTTTTTAACCAGCTTTATGACCTAAGCATGAAACTTAAACAAAAGCGTGAAGAAGCTAACGCCTGCTTTTTGCCCCTGCCAGAACTGGAAATAAAAGTGGGCGATAACTGGCAAGTGGATATTACGGTGCACGAACGCGACGGCCTGGCCAGGGAAATGATAGCTGAAACCGCCATCTTGGCCAACCGCCTGCAGGGTGAGCTTATGGCCGCGGCCGGCGTGCCCTGTCTTTACCGGGTTCAGGCCATGCCCAAAGAGCCATGGCAAAACTTCGGGCCAGAGGCGCTCTTTATAAATTTCAGCCGTCGCCGCCAGTTGCAGCGGGTGGAGCTAACGCTTAAGCCCGGACGTCACGCCGGTTTGGGTATAGACACTTACGCGCATATAACTTCGCCCATGCGCCGTTATTTAGACCTGCTTATGCAACGCCAGCTGCTGGCCCACCTGCAAGGCCGGGCGTTGCCCATGGATGGGCCTAAACTTTTAGAAACCGGCCAGCAGGTAGAGCTGAGCCTGCGCGCCGCCGGCCGGGTGGTTATGGCCCGCCAGCGCTATTGGGTTTTAAAATGGCTGCAGCAGCAGCAGGGAGAAATTGTGCCCGCCCTGGTGTTGGAACAACAGATGCGCAGTTGGCAGCTTTTGTTGAAACCGGTAATGCTCATTGCGCCCATTCCTTTGCAGGGCATATCTAAAAATTTGACCGCGGGCGCGGAGGTGCGGGTCAAAATATTGCGCGCCGACCCCTTTGAAGACAGTTTGCGTTTAGAGCTGGCGCCGTAGACACGGACTATAAAGGCCAGGGCACATGTGCCCTGGCCTTTATGGTTTATGAGAGATAGTTCACCCGCGGCAGCGCCACGGAATCATCTTTTCAGCGACACGCCCTGCCCTATTTCAAATTATCGCGCATATACTGGGCAATATGAGTTACCTTAAACTTGCGGCCCTGCTTTACCGCCCCGCCGTTAAGCTGCATTAGGCAGCCCGGACAATCGCTCACCAGCACGTCTATATCGGCTTCGGCCGCATGCTCCATTTTCTTGTTCAGAAGCTCAGCGGAAATTTCCGGAAATTTTAGCGAGAAGGTTCCGCCAAAACCGCAGCACACCTCTTCTTCGGCCATAGGCACATAGTGAGCTCCGGCCACGTTGAGCATAATGCGCGAGGCCTGGGCGGGCGGCGGGCCGCAGGTGGCCGGGTCGGCTTCGGGGGCCGCGGTTTTGCTTTTGCAAAAGCTCTCCCTGGCCAAGTGGCAAGGCGCGTGATACCCCACCCGCTCGTGCCGCTCTTTGAAGTCATCGCTGCTTACCAAAAGCACATTATGCATGAAAGAAGCTATATCCACAACCTTTTCGCCAGCTATTCTGGCTTTTTCGGCATAGGCCGGGTCGTCCTTCAGAAGCAGGTAATAGGAGTTACGCAGTTGAGAAGCGCAGGAAGCGCAGGCGCTGATGATGTAGTCGTAATCGCTGCCCAGCGCGTCCAGATTTTGCTTGGCCAGCTCCACGGCCGCCTGTTTCTGCCCCAGCATCTGCAGTGGCAGGCCGCAGCAGTTTTGCGCCATGGGAAACTCCGCGGCCACATTGAATTTATGCAGCAACTCCACCACGGCTGTAAGCTGTTCGGGGAAAATGAAATCTTGCGAACAGCCGCTAAAAAGCGCCACTTTATAGCGCGGGTTGACAATTTCTTTTTTTAGCGCGGGCCACTGTTCGCGGAAGAACTTGGGCGCTAACGCGGGCAGGCTTTTAAAGCCATGGGGGCCCAAGAGGCCCATGGGCAGATGGCGCACGGTGTTGCCCTGACCCACAAAGGGCTTTTGCAAAAAGCGCGCGGTTTTAAGCAGGCGGTGATAGCGCCCCTGCTTCACTATGGTGTTCGCGGCCATGCGGCTGGCGCGCGCGCCTTTGTCTTTGGCGGTTAGGCGCGCGTTAACTTCTTTAATAAGCCTGGGCAGCTCTATGCCGGCCGAGCATATGTCTTGGCAGGCCCCACAGTTTATGCAGTTTTGCACCAAATTCTTGGCGTTTTCCTCGCCATGAAAAAAGTAGGTGAGAAGCAGGCCAATGGCGCCAATGTAAATGTGGCCCATGCGGTAACCGCCCACCATGCGGAAAATGGGGCACACGTTGGCGCAGGCCCCGCAACGAACACAGCGCAACACCTGGCTGAAATCCGGGTCTTGCAAAAGTTCAGTACGGCCGTTATCTAAAAACACCACATGGGTTTCTTTAGAGCCGCTCTCAGTAATGCTGGAACCCAAGGGGCCGGTTACCCAGGTAACGTAAGAGGATATGCGCTGCATAACCCCGTTGGGGGTAACAACCGCCAAAGCGGAAAGCGCGTCGTTCAAATCCACATACAGCTTTTCCAAGCCGCCCAAAAACACATGCACCTTGGGCATAAGCGCGCTAATGCGGACGTTGCCTTCGTTGCTGATGAGGCCAATGGTGGCGGTTTGCGCCACGGCAAAGTTGATGCCGGAAAAGCCCATGTCGGCCTCGGCAAAACGCGGGCGCAAAGCCACGCGGGAAACTTTGACCAGCTTTTCGATATCCACTTCCTGCTCGGTGCCGCTAACTTCGGTAAAAAGCTCGGCCACCTGGTCGCGCGAAAGATGAATGGCCGGCGCCAACATGTGGGAAGGCGGCTCATTGCGAAGCTGCACGATCCATTCGCCCAGGTCGGTCTCCGTAACCCTTATACCGCGCTCCTCCAAATAGGGGTTCAGCAATATTTCCTCGCTGGTTAGCGACTTGCCCTTAACCATGGTTTTAACGTTGTTGTCAGCCGCAATTTTGGCGATTATCTCGCGCGCCTCACGCGCGTCTTTGGCCAGGTGCACCTTAACCCCGCGAGCCTCCGCCACCTCTTTGAACTGACGGTACACATCCATCAACTTGGGCAGGCTGCGGCCCTTGGCCGCCACCACGCCCTCCACCAGGGCATGGGCATCGCGCTCGCCAATGGCCAACGCGCGCTTGGGCCGGTATATGCTTGCAAAATTTTCCAGGGCCCGGCGCAAAAATTTGTCGTTAAGCGCCTGGCTTACCTGTTGGCGGTAAACTTTAAAATTAGTTGAATTGCGTTCCATGATTACATATCCTCAAGCAATAAGAAATGGGCTTCCAGGGGCCCGTGGGCGCCCAGGGCCATTACTAATTCAATGTCGCCGGTGCGGCTGCAGCCGGAAATAAAAGACACCATGCCGGGCCGGTTCATAAGTTCCGTAAGCTCCTCGCTTAAATCGTGAGAGGTGCGTTTAATTTTGCTTACGGGCAAAACCATGATATTGATTTCGCTGATCATGGTGGCCAGGCTTTCGTTGTCGTTGTTGGTGGCCAGAATGGCGGTGGCGGTGTCGGCAATGCCGCAGTTAGCCACGGTAAAGCCCACATCAATGCCAGGGGCGTATTCGCGCAGGTTTTCCACCAACTTAATGCCGTTTTCCGCGCATAGCCTGGCCATGTATTCAGCCGCCGCGCCGCTTAGGCCAGGGGCGGCCATGGTTTTAATGCTGGCGCTTTCGGTCTTAAAGCCATCCAGCAACAGGGTGGTGGGGCCTTTGTCAATAAGCAGCTTAACTGCGTATTCAATCGCGTTGTTTATATTTGGCAAAAACTCCACCTTGGTTTTCAGGGCCTCGGCCCGGGTGGCCATTAACTGGGCAAGATCGTTCATGGTAACTTACTCCCATGCCGGCGATTAGAGCCGTCATTACAATAAAACATAATTTCAGGCAACCGCCTGCTTCATTCTAAAAACGCCGTTTGGCAACAATTCCAAGCAAAATCAGCGCGTGCCGGCTGGCATAGGCCAGCTTAAGAGCAGGCGGCGCGCCACTTAATCGTGGCGCCGCACGGTTATCTTATAAACCAGCGCACACTGGCGGGCTGCATAATTATACGCCATATTGGGCAAACGCAAAGTATAAACAAGCTTAAGCATTGCCATGCCCGGTGTAAAGCCCCCTGGTTATGTCCGCTTAAAAAAAGTCTGTCAATACAGGTGGTGCTCATAACGATCGCGGCAGGGTCATGCCGCTAGCTCCCCAAGAAGCAGCATTATTTACGAAATGGCTTCCAGGCGATTAAAGCCAACGCGCCCTGCCCTTGGCCAAGGCCTGCCTGCTTAAGCTTTGGCGCCCCAAACCACCTATTGACAATAAAGGCGCCCACGCTATACTTCAGTTGTAACAAAACGCTACGTTTCGTTACATACATAATAAAAATAGATAACTGCTAGCACTTTTTAACTATTCAGGCATTTCAAGTGTGCCTGTTTTTTATTTATAATGCGCGCTTAGCCGCGCTCCCATGGTTATGCGGGAAGCCGGGGCAAAGCCAGCCGGCAAGCTTGCTGGCACTGGCCAAGGAAATCATCTCATCAAGCGGCGCGAGATGCGCAAACGCGGGATAAGCGAGATAAAACGAAGCGGGAAGGAACCTTAACTATATGCGAAGAGTAGTATTGGCCCTGATGGGCTTAAGCGTGTTCATTGCCATATGCGGCTGCGACGGCAAGCCCGCGGCCCAAAACCCGCCGCCGGCTTTGGTGGGCGCTATTACCATGGAAAGAACAGACGTGGTATGGGAGCCGGAATTTATAGGGCAAACCGCTGGCTCTTTAGAGGTGGAGGTACGCGCGCGGGTGGGCGGCATTTTGGAGAAGCGCACCTATGCGGAAGGCGCCTTTGTTAAGGCCGGCACCCAATTATTTTTAATAGACCCCGAGCCCTATGACATTGCCCTGCAAAAGGCGCTGGCCCAACTGGCCCAGGCCGAGGCCAACCTGGAAAAGGCCAAGCTTGACAACACGCGCTTTTCCAAACTATTTGCGGAAAACGCGGCCAGCCAAAAAGACCGCGACGATGCGGCCACCGCCTTAAAGAGCGCCCAGGCCAACGAGCTGATGGGGCGGGCTCTGGTGCGTGAGGCCAAAATGAATCTGGGCTACACAAAAGTAGCCGCGCCCATAGATGGTATTGTCAGCAAAGAGGTTAATTCGGTGGGCACGCTTATAACCACCACTAACGGCCTTCTCACCACCATGGTGCAGGTAAACCCCATGCACATCAACTTCTCCTTCCCCAGCACCGAATACCGCAACCTGCGCGCCATGATAGATGAAGGGGTATTGGTTTTGCCCGAAGGCGGCAACTTTAAGATTCAGATAATAAAGCCCGACGGCAAGCTTTACGACGCTTTGGGCAAGATAGTTTTTACCGACAGCATTGAAGACCCAAAAACCGCCACCGTGCGCGCCAAAATAGAAGTGCCCAACAAAGAAAACGAGCTTATGCCCGGCCAGTATGTGCGCGCGCGCTTGGCCGGCGGGATGCTTAAAAATGTGGTATTGGTGCCCCAGCGCGCGCTGCTTAACAGCGCTTTGGGCGCCGCGGTTTACGTGGTTAGCCAAGACAACACCGCCGAGCGCCGGGAAATAACTCTGGGGCACCGCTTTGGCGACCGCCTGCAGGTAATACACGGCCTGGAAACCGGCGACAGGGTTATTGTGGAGGGCATGATAAAAGTGCACCCCGGCGCCAAAGTGCGCCTGGCCGAAAGCGCCCCGGCCGCCACCACGGATAAGCCCCAGGCACCGGCGCCAGGGGTCAAGCAGTAAATAACGCCCATACCGGCGCCCAACTCTGGCGCCCTACGAGCTTACGGAGAAGTATATGTTTTCCAAGTTTTTTATCAGGCGGCCCATCTTTGCCACCGTGTTGTCGCTGTTTTTTATGCTGGGTGGCGGCATCAGCCTTTTTGTGCTGCCCATTGCCCAATACCCAGACTTGCTGCCTCCGTCGGTCATGGTGTTTGCCGACTACAACGGTGCCAGCTCTGAAGTTATCTCGCAAAGCGTGGCCGCGCCTCTGGAGCAATCCATCAACGGCGTGGACAACATGATCTACATGAATTCCATGAGCTCCAGCAGCGGCAGTATGACTATCAACGTATATTTCGAAATAGGCACTAATCCCGACCAGGCCCTTATCAACGTCAACAACCGGGTGCAGGCGGTAACATCCACCCTGCCAGATGAAGTGCGGCGCATGGGGGTGCGCGTGGTCAAGCGCTCCACCACTATTTTGCAGTTAATAACCCTCACCTCGCCCTCGGGCGACATGGCGCCCACCGACATCAACAATTATGCCCTCATCAACGTTATAGACGACATAAAGCGCGTTCCCGGCGTGGGAGACGCCATTCTTCTGGGCTCTAGAGACTACTCCATGCGCATTTGGCTTAAACCCGACCGCATGGCCCGCCTGGGCATTACCGTAGATGACATTACCGCGGCCGTGCAGGCGCAAAACAACCAGTTTGCCGCGGGTAAAATAGGCCAGCAGCCGGTGGAGCAAAGCACGGGTAAAGTGTTTTCGTTAATTGTGCGCGGCCGCTTAAACCAGCCGGAAGAATTCGGCGAAATAATTTTGCGCGCCAACCCAGACGGCAGCAGCCTGCGCCTAAAAGAAGTGGCCAACATAGAGCTGGGCGCCAAGATGTACGAATTCTGGGGCAAGTTTAACGGCAAAGATATGATCCCCATACTCATCAACCTTTCTTCCGGCGCAAATGCCATTGCCACGGCCAACCGGGTGCAAGAGGTTATGGATAAGCTGGCGCGTAGCTTTCCCAGTGATTTAGAATATAAAGTAGCCTACGACACCACCACCTTTGTGCGCGTTTCCATTAAAGAGGTGGTAAAAACCTTGTTAGAAGCCATTGGGCTGGTGTTTTTGGTGGTACTGGTGTTCCTAAAAAGTTTCCGCGCCACCCTTATTCCCTGTTTGGCGGTGCCGGTGTCTGTTGTGGGCACCTTTGCCGGCATGCAGTTTTTGGGCTTTTCCATAAACACGCTTACATTGTTTGGCTTGGTGTTGGCCATAGGCATTGTGGTGGACGACGCCATTGTGGTTATCGAAAACGTGGAGCGCATAATGCGCACCCAAAAGCTCTCCGCCAAAGAGGCCACCATACGGGCCATGGAGGAAGTTACCAGCCCCATTGTGGCCATTGTTCTGGTGTTGTGCGCGGTGTTTATTCCCGTGGCTTTCATGCAGGGCTTGTCTGGCACCATGTACAAACAGTTCGCCATGACCATTTCAACCTCGGTCATAATCTCCGGCTTTGTGGCTCTAACCCTAACCCCGGCCCTATGCGCGCTGCTGCTTAAGCCCCATAAAGAAAAGCATAAGCCCGGGCTGCTGGATAAATTTGAAGTTTTGTTCCAGAAACTTACCAACAGGTATTTAAGCGTGGTGCGTTTTTGTCTAAACCATGTGCTTATCTCGGTTATCATCATAGCCGTAATGGCGGGCATAACCTTTACCTTGTTTAGAATAGTGCCGGGCAGCCTGGTGCCGGCCGAAGACCAGGGCATAGTTATGGGTATTATGCGCCTGGACAATGCGGCCTCTTTGGAGCGCACCGAACAGGTGGTAGGCAAATTTACGGACATGGCAATGCAAGACCCGCGCCTGGAGCGCATAACCGGCCTGGTGGGCTACGACATGCTGGGCGGGGTGTTTCGCAACAGCTCGGCCGGGGTGTTTATAGGCCTAACCCCCTGGGACCAACGCACCAGCTCGGCTGACAGCGCTCAGGCCTTTATTACGCAAATGATGGGTAAGGCCAGCAATATTACCGACGCGCGCATCATGCTCTTTAACCCGCCGGCCATTGTGGGCATGAGCCCCACCGGCGGCTTTGAGGGCTTTTTGCAAAACCGGGGCCCCGGCGACTTCCACGAGCTTAACCGCCAGGCGCAACTGGTGCTGGCCGCGGCGGCCAAGCGGCCAGAGCTTAGAATGGTTATGACAACCTTTGCCGCCGACACCCCCCAGTATTTGGTAGAGGTGGATGACGCCAAGGCTTACGCCCTGGGGGTGGACATGGCCACCATTTTCCGCACCATGCAGGCCACCTATGGAGACTACTACGTAAACGATTTCAATAAATTTGGCCGAATCTTTCAAGTAAAAATGCAGTCGGAGCCGGCCTTCCGCATGACCCCGGACAGCACAAAGGAAATCTACGTACGCTCTAAATACGGCGAAATGATACCCCTGAGTTCGCTAATTAAGCTGCAAATGATTTTAGGGCCGGACACGGTGGAGCGCTTTAACGTTTTCCCGGCGGCCAAGTTTACCGGCGAGCCGGCCCCTGGCTATACTTCTGGTCAGGCCATCAGCGCCATGGAAGAGGTGGTAAAGGAAGTTGCCGACCGCGATTTTACCTTGTCCTGGGTGGGCTCGGCCTATCAGGAAAAGCAAATTACCCGCAGTTCAGCCATTGCCTTTGTCCTGGGCATCATTGTGGTCTATCTCATTCTTTCCGCCCAGTATGAGCGCTGGACATTGCCGCTGGCGGTTATCATGGCCGTGCCCTTTGCCCTTTTCGGCGCTATTGTTTTCGTTTTTTTACGCGGCATGGCCAACGACATTTATTTTCAGATAGCCCTGGTAACCCTGGTGGGGCTGTCAGCCAAAAACGCCATTTTAATTGTGGAGTTTGCCCACCACATCCACATAGACCGTGGTAAAAGCTTAAAAGAGGCGGCGGTGGAAGCCGCTGGTTTGCGCTTCCGCCCCATTGTCATGACATCTTTGGCCTTCATCTTCGGCTGTTTGCCTTTGGTTATAAGCAGCGGGGCCGGCGCGGCCAGCCGCCATTCCATTGGCACGGGCGTGGTGGGCGGCATGATAACCGCCACCATAATAGCTCCGTTGTTTGTGCCCTTGTTCTACGCCGCGGTAATGAGGGGGCCACAGGTTTTCTATAAACATCTGCTTAGAAGATTTTCCTTTTTCAGCAAAAAAAATAGAAGGAAATAACCATGCTGAAAAAAACCGTATGCTCTATATGCTTTCTTTTGTTATTAGGCGGCTGCGCCGTGGGGCCAGACTACGAGCGCCCGGCCTCCCAATTGCCGGAAGGCGGCTTGCTTTACAGCCAAGACTCTTTATACAACCAGGTAAAGTGGTGGGAAGCCTTTAACGACCCCATGCTGAACGGCCTTGAGGAAGAGGCCCTTAAAAACAACCGCAACCTTAGCATGGCCATGGCCAGAGTGGAAGAAGCCAGCGCCGCCGCCGGCATTGCCTTTGCCGACCGCCTGCCGCAAATAGGCCTGGGCTTTTCCGGCGCCCGCCAGCAGCTAACCAGCGACCAGGCGGCCAGTTATGGCGCCAATGCCAGCCGCATTCAAAATTCATGGATGGCGGTGGGCCTGTTTTCATTTGAAATAGATTTGTGGGGCAAATACCGCCGTCTGGATGAGGCGGCGCGCGCCGAACTGCTGGCCACGGAAGCGGCCTATGATACCGTGCGCCTTACCTTAAGCGCGGAGGTGGCCTACGCCTACTTCCAATTGCGCTCGCTGCAGGCCCAATGCCTGATTGCCGAAAACATGGTTAAAACCTATGAGGAAACCCGCCGCATATTTAAAGCGCGTTTTGACGTGGGCCTTATCAATGAAATGGATTTACGAAGGGTGGAAGGCGAGCTGGCCACCAACATGGCCACCCTGCATGCATTGCAAAACCAGCTAACCCAAAGCGAAGGCGCGCTTACTGTGCTTTTGGGCCGCAGCCCCAAAGAAATTTTGGCTAATAACCTGCCGGCCAGCTTGGAGCTAAGCGCCATTACCCTGCCCCCGGAAATTCCTGCGCTGGTGCCGTCTAACCTGCTGGCGCGGCGGCCCGACGTGCGTCAGGCCGAAGGCCGGCTTATTGCCGCCAATGCCCGCATTGGCGCAGCCCGCGCCGCCTTTTTCCCCAGCATTTCGCTTACCGCCACTGGTGGCTATGCCAGCAACGAGCTGGATCGCCTGTTTATGGGGCCAGGCTCTATCTGGAGCTTTGTGGGCGACTTAACCCAGCCAATTTTTCAAGGCGGCCGCCTAATTGCCCGCGAGGCCATGGCCCAAGCCCAGTATAAACAAATGTTTGCCAACTACGAGTTAAGTGTGCAACAGGCCTTTCGCGATGCACGCGAAGCTTTGGAGAATAATCGCCAGCGTCGCCTGATTGCCGGCTACCGCCAAGCCGAAATGCAGGCCATGGAACGCAGCCTGTACTTGGCCAATAAACAGTACGAACAAGGCACCATTGGCCTGATGGACTTGCTGGACGTGCGCCGCAACCTGTTGCGCGCGCAATTGGAAGTGGCCGAGTCTTTGCGCCTGCAATTGCAGGCAGTGGTAACCCTGTGCAAAAGCTTGGGCGGCGGATGGCAGGAACAAAGCGGCTTTACCTGGCCGGATGAAGAAACAAGCAGTGTTAACCAGGCGGATCCGGCCTCATAGTTTAGGAGCAGGCTTATGAAAGCATCGCGCGCCTCTACCGGCAACCGGCGCAACCCGGAAACCCACAAGGCCATTATCAAAGCGGCGTCCGATTTGATACAAGAAACCGGTGATCTTACTTTTGAAGAAGTGGCCCGACGCTCGGGCGCGGGCAAGGCCACTATTTATCGTTGGTGGCCGCAAAAAATAGAGCTTTTTATTGAGGTTTACAACAGCCAGTTCAAAACTGAAGAAGAGCCGCCGGACTTTGGCGACATGAAAAAGGAAATAGATTTTTTGGTGGCCAGCACCCTGCGCACCTGGGATGAAAGCTCGCCCAGCGGCAAGGCCTTTTTATATCTGCTTACTAAATTGCATAACCAGTACCCCAACGTGCGCGAAATGCGCCAACGCTTTATGCCCAAACAGCGCGAGTATTTTAAAAAGGTACTGCAAAAGGGCTTGGCCCGTGGCCAACTGCGCGAAGGCCTGGACTTAGACGTGGTTACTGACGTGCTGTTCGGCTTCACCTGGCACTGCCTGCTCTCCAACCAGCTAGACCCCGAGGCCGTGCAGTTAAAGCAAACCATGGACATAATATGCTACGGCATATGCCAGCCTTTGCCAGCTGGCTAATAGCGGTTGTGGTGCGCTTTCGCCGCCTGTTTTTTAAGCCGGCGGCGGCCAATTAAATACAGCACCACCACAATAACCCCGGCCCACAAAATATAGTCTAGCGCGCCCACCCTAAATTCCGGCTTGGCTTTGGCTAAGGTTTTGTCTGGGCTAATGTAAACTTCGCGAATGCTTTTAGATATAACTTCATCGTAGCCCGCATTGTGCGCGCCAGTGTAAAGACTGGCAATGAAAATTACGCACTCTTTGCCAAATATCACCCTTATGGTTTGGTGGCGGGTACTGGCCTCCTGGTTGTTCGTGTCGGTAATAGAACGCAGGTTCAGAATAAAAGTGTCGGTATCCAGGTGGTTATTAACCATCATACTATTGGGAAACGCCTGCTGGTAACTGGCCAAAAGCGCGTTGGCGGTAGTAGCCAGCACGTTTTCCGAATCTTTGGCTAGCTCGCTTACGGCTTCCCCATTAATGCCCATAAAGCGATAATCTACCCAAAAAACCACCAGGGCCGGGCCCTGGGCGGCGCCTGGCAAATAGCCGCCCCGCACGTTGGCAAAAATGCTGTCCTCACGCTCGGGCGTGTAAGAAAAGGCGCACACGTCTTTGGCCATGGCCAGCAATTTTGGGCGGTCGGTCATTACCTGCCAGCCATAAGGCAGGGTAAGGGCATAGCCGGCCCACTGGTCCTGTATTATTTCGCCCCGGCTTTCATTTTCGGCAAAAGCCACGCCAGCCCACAATTGGCCAAGCAACAAAACCACCACAACAAAAATACGCATTGTTTCCCCCTACGGTATATTCATACCTTCGCGCAAGTTCTCAGGCAAAATATCTTTCAAAACCATTTCGCGGCTAAGCTGGCCGCGCCGTCCCTGGCGCATAAGCTGCACATGCTTTTCATAAGCGGTAAAAGCCTGCAGCATCTGCTTGGAAAATACATCGTCTTGTTGTTCCAGCTCGTCATATACCATTTTAAGCTTTTCATTAAACATTTTTTCCGGATAAGCCAGGCTTTCCTCCACCTTGCTACGGTAAAAACCCAAAGAAGCGTCAAGGGCATTCATTATCTCTTTACGGCCGTTATTCAGTGTTTCCAGGGTTTGGGCATAGCGCCGCTTGGCCGCCTCATCCATGCGCCCGCGTATTTCGTCTTCTTTCATTTGCAGTTCGGTACGACTTATTTCGTTAATGAACAGCTTGTGCCTAAGCGCGTAGTTGCGCAGGGTTTGCACCATGTAAAGCGAGGTGGTGATCAAGCGCTCGGCGGCCAGCATGTTTTGCCGCTCCAAGGCAATGTTGTTGTCTTTAATTATGGCGCGCAGGCGGTTTAAGTTTTCTTTTTCCGTATAGCTGGTGCTGGCGGCAATTATGCGGTCCAGCTCTTCCAATGGGTTTTTGCCCTGGTCCAGCAGCAGGCTGCCGCCTTCGCCGGCCACCTTCCATTCGGCCTCCAACTGAGATGGTCTGTCGCCGGCCGGCGTGTTTATGCCAGACAGGGCCAGGCGAAAGCCCAGGTCTTTAGCCCTGGCGGCGCCTTTGTCCTGAAAAAAGGCCACTTCCTCGCGGCGGCCAGGCAATATTTCGCTAAAGCCGGAAAGGTAACTGCCGCCCTTGCGCACAAAGCCGCCGGCCGAGCCATGCAAGCGCCCGCCTACGGAAAAATGGAAGGTATCCAGGGTCATCTCCGCCACATTGCCGGCGGTGTCGTACAGGCCGACAGGGTTGGGCTGGCGGCTGCCTATGCTTTGCGGCTCTTCCACAATACGGGCCGCGTTTTCCGGGCGGAACACAGCATAGTCGGCGGCGCTATTGGCCTTAACAAAGAAATCATCCTGGCTTAAACGTTCGCGGTTAACCTTATGGCCGCCGCGGGCCGCGTATTCCCACTCCAGCTCGGTAGGCAGGCGCAAATAACCCACGTTTTTACTGTCGCGGTTAAAGCGCGGCAAGGCTTCGGGATGATTTTTTAAAAGCCACTCGGTGTATTTTTCGCTAAAGCTCACCGCCTCAAACCAGGATATGCCTGTTTTAGGCTGAGCGTCGCTCATGCTTAAGGGGTTTTTCTCATCCGGGCACAGGCCTTCCATAATGGCCCGCCACTGAAAATTGCTTACTTCGTATTTGCCTATTATATAATAATAGTATTTGCCGTTAAGCGGGCGCGGCACCTTGGCGCGCCAGGCAACTGGTAAATCGGCCAGGCTGAAAGGCCCGCTAATGGCCGCGCCATAGCGGCGCTCGTAATAATCGCGGCTGCCGCGCTGGCAAGAGTCGCAGCCAAAGGTGGCGCTTAAGTCCCACAAAAAGCCTTCGGCCTGCACCGCTATGGCGCGAAAGGCCATTGCCCCGCCACAGGGCAGGGGCAACAGCAAGTCGTCCTTAGCGGGGTTGGGGTTGGTTACCGCTTCCATGGTCACAGCGGCGCCCCGTTCGCGCAGTGGCGCGGCCCAAGATGGTGTAACCAGCAATAATGCCAAGGCCAGCACCAGCAATATTTTATACATCTCTTATCACCTCCGCCGGGTCTATTTTGGCCGCGCTAAACGCCGCCCAAAGGCAAGCAAGGGCGCACAGCAAAAGCGTGGCCAGCCCTGCCAGTAAAAAATGCCACGGTAGCAGCCGGCATATTTGCTGGCCGTTTGTTAACACGTTGGCAAACAGGCTGTTAATGGCGCCAGCCACCAGCCAGTAAAAACCGCATGATAAAGCAAAACCCCAAGCCCCGGTAAAGCAGGTTTGCCACATGGGCATAAACAAAATAAAAGCGCGGCTAAAACCCATAAGCCGCAATATGGCCAGAGAACGGCTTTTGCGCTTTACCGCGGCTAAAGACTGGCTGGCCACCGCGGCGCCAAAGCCAAAGACCGCCGCCCCGCTGATGAGCCAGAACACCAGGGCAAAAGAGCTGTCCAGATTTTTTACCATGCTTATTTCCTCGGCCCTGGTAGTTATCTGCAAATTGAAATCTTGGGCCAGCTTCAGGCTCAACGGTTCCACCGCCTCTAAATTTTCAGCATACAGGCGAAAAGAGGCGAAAGCCTGTTTCCCTGTCGGCTTTTCCGCGCCCGGCCAGTTAAGAGACGGCACCGCACGGCCGTCGCGGTAATCTTCCAGGGCCACCAAAAAGCCAAGCGGTACATAGGCGGCCTGCTTTTGCTGGGCTTCCAGGGGCAGCACCGCGGCCACAAGCAAAGGCTGGGTTGCGTTTTCACGCGCGCCATCCAGCAGCCGCCCCACCCTGCCCTCCAGCGCGGCGCCCGCCTGCACGCCAAGCCTGCGCGCCGCCGTGGCGCTTAAAACAACCGGCACCGGCACCTCGGCCTCAAGCTCGTCCATAACCGGGGCCGCAATACCCCAGCGCTTAAGCAGCGGGTCTTGACTGGCGGTGGCTATAAGCTCCACTGTCTCCTTTTGGCCGGAAGCTGGCTGGTACATGTCTATATTGGCGGCAATAGAGCGCGTTTGCGGCAGCAGGAAACCCACGCCATTGTAAGCCCGCACGCGCTCAAACCACTCTTGCGTATAATGGCCGCTACCCGCGGGAATAAGCTCCAAATTACGCGGATCATCCATCAGCCTCTGCTGCAGGCCTTCTATAATTCCAAAGCGCACCCCGCCCAACACCAAAAGCGGGGCCAGCACTGCCACCAGCCCTAAAATGGCGCACAGGGAGAGCAGCCATTCGTGCCAATAGTCGCGCCAGGCCAAATAAAAAGATAAACGCAGCACCGGCCTACACCTCGCGCACAGAAGCCTCACCGCTGGCTTCGGCCTGTTCAATGTTAAAGCGGCGGAAGCCTTCCCGCCCGGCCAGTAAACCAGCATCGTGGCTAACCAAAACCAAAGTTAGTTTCATGTCGTCTACTAGGCTGGTAAACAAATCCATAACCGCGCGCGCGTGGGCTGGGTCTAAGGCGGCGGTGGGCTCATCTGCCAAAATAACAAGCGGCTTGTTGATAACGGCCCTGGCAATGGCCACCCGCTGCCGCTCGCCCACTGAAAGCCTGGCCGGCAGCTTGTTTAAGAGCTTAGCAATGCCAAGCCGTTCCGCCAGTTCGGGCAGCCACTCCGCCTGCCCGCCCACCTGCGTTTGCAAGGCAAGCAAAATATTCTGGCGGGCACTTAAATAAGGCAGCAAGCCCCCGGTTTGCAATACATAGCCAAAATGGCGGCGCAAGCCGCCCAGTGCCGCCAGGTTGGCGGAGCGCCACAGGGCGGCCACATTAACCGGCGTTTGGGCGGTGGCGTAAAGGCTGTATTCCTCGGCCTCGTCAAACTTAAGCACCAGCCCCAAAATATCCAGCAACGTGCTCTTGCCACTACCGCTGGCGCCGCTTAGCAAAACCTTGTCGGCCTGGTTAAGACAAAACTCAGGCACGTTTAAGGCATAACCCGTGTTGGCGCGCCGCTTGCGCAGGTTTTTAATGGCTATAAGCATTAGGGCAGCATGTTGAGGGGCACGCGGTAAACCCAGTCGCCGGGGTTGGCGGAACCGAAACCCTCCCAACCGGCCCGGTCTTTGTCGTACTCCTCATAGCGGGCAATACGCGAGCGCAGGCGGTTAATAAAGGCGTTTTGCTGGCCCACGCTCATGCGGTACCAATCGTCTTCGGTAAGCAGCATAACATCGCTTTTGTAAGGCAGGCCTTCTAAGAATTCACCCATTACCCCCATTTGCCGTAGGTTTTGGCCGGGGTTGCGGCTAAAGCGACCGGGGTCGCGGGCCACTCCAAGAGAAGCCGACATAATGCTCTGGAAAAAGTCTTTAGCGTCGGTGCGCTTCACCCGCTCGGCCTCGTCGATTATTACCTTAAGCTGTTTCTGCAAATCGCTCAGCTGGTTTTTAGTTAGCAATACCGCCACTTCCACACACGCGTTTTGCCGGCCCACGGCCAGTTGCTTCAAATCCATATCGGCTATCCAGGCCTTCACCACACTGGGCGCGCGGTTTTGCCGCTGCTCGCCCAAAAAGTTAAGCTGCATGGCATAGCCAATGCTTTGGCCAATATGCAAGGCCTCTTCCTGGGGGCTGGCGCCCGGCCGGGGCGCGGTGGGCTTGGCCGCCATTTGGTTGCTGGCCGTGGCCTTTACCACTTTAGTAAGGCTTTCGGCTAAAGTTTTGGCGGCCCCGGCAAAAGCGACGGCCCCATCCTTGGGATTGGGCGCGGGTATGGCAATGTAGCTGGCGCTGTTTTCCGACAGGCGGGTAAGCCTGCGGTAGGTGTTTTCGGCATAGGCGTGGTTGGCCGCCCCGGCCGGCGTGCGCACGTGCAGCACGGTTACCCATATCTGCTTGGCCCGCGCGTAATCCAGCATTTCCACAGGCCCCATGCGCGTCGCTGCATAGCGGTCGTCTTCAGGCAGCGGCCCGGCGTCGGTAATAAGCACCATTACCCGCGACTGGTAGTCCTGCCACGAAAGATTATCCACCGCGGCCTTTACCCCGGAAAGCGAATCCTCGTTAAAGCTGTGGCTGGAAGCGGAAGCCTCTTTAACCGCCGAAAGAGCGCCTTCCAACTGCGCGCGGTTGGCCAGAGTTTTAAAATCGCTAACCACACGGGTGGCATATTCCAGACCGGGGCGCGCGCTGGTATTGTTGCGGTAGGCCACTATGGCAAAACCCACGTTATCGCCAAGCTTGTCTTTTTCTATGCTGTCGTAGGTTTGGCGAATAACATTCAAGCTCTGTTCAATGTAGGGCCCCATGGAAATGGTGGTGTCGATAACAAAGACAATGGCGGTGCGCATGTTGTTGCCGGGTTTGTTACCCTGGCCGCTCGCCGTGTTCTCTCCCCCCCGTGCTGGCGAACCGCCCGGGTCTATGGAAGCCACCTGCAAAAACTTGGTGCCCTCAAAGGGTTCGCTCATGGCCTGAATGGGCATAAGGTAAAAGCGGCTGCGCGCCACCGCGCCCTGGCTGTCGGCTGGTTCGCTGGCCAGCACATTGTTAAGCTCCGGCCCTTGCCGCCCCTCTTCCACCAGGGCCAGCATTTTACGCAGGCGCGTTTCAATATCGCCGGCACGGCATAAATCGCCGAGCGACTTTTCATCTTTAAAAAACAATACCGGCATGCGCCCGCTACGCTCGCTAAACACTAAAGTCATGGCCTGGGGCCAGTCGGTGCCATGTTCGGCTTTTATCCAGCCCATGGGCTGGTTGCTGGCCGGCCCCACCTGCAGCCAGCCATTTTGCCGCGCATATACGTAAAAAACGCTAAAAGGTTTTACATCCTTCTGCACCACACTGGCGTTATCGGCCGGGCCGTTTAATAGCGCGGCACCCGGATGAGTTACCACCCGTTGGTACAGGGTGTTTTTGCCTTCCTGCAAAAGCGGGCTTTGAGCAAAGCTAAAGCTGGCGGCAAACAAAACCATAAGCACTAAAAGGCTGCCTGAAATTATCTTAGCCATTTTCCCCCATCCATTTCTGCAGAGCTTCCATTTTAGCCTTAGCCTCGCCCAGGCCGGCGTTAAGCGCCTTTTCGTACCAGGCATAGGCCTGTTCCGCGTCTTTAATGATGCTGCCGTGGGGCGCATTGTCAGTGGGATCGTAATACCGGCCCATTACCAGCATGGCGTTTTTGTCGCCTTTATTGGCCGCGTCTTCAAAAAGCAAAAAGGCGGCGTCGCGCGCGTTATCGTCTTCCCGCGGCCAAATTTTTTGTGCTAGGGCCAGGCTGTCGGCCGCGCTGGCGTTGTCTTTAGCAAGGTGTTGATAGGCCATTTCCAGAGGCGCGGCCTGCGGTTTAGCGCCAGCGCCGAAATAGCCAAGATAGTAGGCGCCGCCCAGGCATCCTAAAATTACAACCAAGATTGCCACGCAAATGATAGCGGCTTTGCGGCCGGTTGCGGGCTTGGCCTCCCTGCCTGCCAGATCGGGCATGCCAAGCTGCAGGTTGGGCTGGGGTTTGGGCTGCTCTTCTTCCGGCTTGGGAATGGCGATGTGCGGCGCGGGCGCCTCTAGCGCGGGGGCGGGCTGGGGTACGGGTTGCACGCCGAAGGCCGTCGGCGGCGTTGCCTGGGCAATGCTTGGACTGGCGCTTAATGGCGAATACAGCAGCGCCGACACCTTAAGGCCGGCGCTTAACAGCGGCCCGCCCGGCCAGGCCAGGTAAAAACGGTAGCTTTCCTGCATGTCCAGGTTGTCCACCACCTCTGGCCCAATTTGCAGATGCAGGCCGTCGTCGCGCAGCGAGGCGCTTTTAGGTTTAAGGTAGGTTTCCGCCTCTTGCCAACCGGCCAGGGCTAAAACCATTTGGTCGGAAGCGCGCTTCAGCATGAAGCTTACCTCGCCGGGCACGGCCCCCATTTCGCTTACAATGAGCTCGCCATAGCCCGGACGCGGCGGGTTTTGGTTGTAATAGGCTACTTTCATCATCACTCTTCATTAAAAGTTGGCAATAAACCTTTGCGCGTTTTAAGCCGGGCCACGCCCGCCCAGGCCTTGCCTGCGGGCAAAGCCTGGGCTAAAGGCTAACGCTAAGCTCGGTTAAAATATCTTTAAGGCGCGCGTTCTGCACCGGATCGAAATCCTGCGCGCCGTCAAAGTTTATGTTGTCTTCCACCATCTTAATCAAAGCGCCCGCCCAGTCGGTATAATAGGCGCGTTCGTAGGCGGTGGGCGTTTCGTTAAGCACGGGCAGGCCTTTAACTGCCGGCACGGGGTTAAACAAGGTGCGCTCTTTACCGGCTATGCTTACCGTGCGCCGCATGGTGTTAAGCTCGCGCGGGTGATAGCCCAAAAAATTTATAAAGTTGTTTAAGATGCTGGCCGCCAGGCTTACCTGTTTCCACAGCAGCCGCCCCTTTTCCACATTGGCGTAATTGGAAACCTGGCGCAGGCCTTCTTCCATAGCCAGCCCCACGCCCAGGCGCTTAAAGCCCAGGGCCAGCTCGCGGGTAAACTGGGCAAACTCGGCACCGGGAAAGGCAAAGTACTGCTGCATGGCCGCATCGCCGGCTAAAGCGCTAAGCTTGGCCAGCCAGCATTTTTCGATGTGGGCGGCAAAGGCCCCGGCTTCATCTTTGGGCGGCGTTCCCGCCGGCGAAGGGTTGGCCAGTGCGTCGCTGCCCAAAAGCTCGGCCAGCATATCGTCGGCGGAAACGCGCACGCCAATGGCCGAAGGCGTATCGGCAAAACCCGCGCTCTGCTCTTCTATCTGGAATTTGGCCTGCTGGTACAGGTCATACAGCTCTTGGTCGCGCAACATAAGGCTTTGCAAAAAATGGCCAAAAGTTTGGTTTTGCGCCATGGTAAGTACAATGCGGGCCAAACTTTGCGCAAGCTTTCCGCTCTGTGCCCTGGCCTCTTCCAGGTTGTCTATTTTCCAATAGGGATAAAGCCTGTCACGCAGCTTGACAAGCTGCTCGTTTAAGCTGGTTTTTATCTGCGCGCGTTTAAGTTCGGGCTGGGAAATGGGGCTTAAACGCTTACGAATGAAAGAAATGCCGCCATCGTTGGGGGCAATGAAAGAATTCCACACCTCGTCCGGATAGGCGAAATGGCTGTTGACCAGTGGGCTGTTCATAAACACCTCTTGCAGGCGTTTTATAAATTCGGCCGAGCCGGCGGCAAGCGCGGTTTCCTGCTCTTCCCTGTCATGCTCGTACTGGGGAATAATGAGTTTGGTGTTGCGCAGTAAAAACAAATTTTTAAAAGCGCCCTGCTTATCCCACTGGCGCGGCCATTCATGGCGGGTGGCAAAGGGCTGAAGCAGCGATGAGCCTATACGGATGTCCCAGCGCTCACTGATGTCGCTGTCGGTGCCTTTATTGATAAACTCCAGATCGCTTTTGGTTAAAATAAAAAACAGCGCAACCTCTTTACCGGTACGGGTTTCCGGAGTTTCGCCATGGGCGCCTATTATCCAGTCATTAACCACATCGCCCAAACCGCCCTTCACTTCCTGCACGCTATCGGCAATGCACAGCAGCAGGCTGGTTAGTTCGCGCTCGGCCGCATAGCGCTGAAACAGATAGGCCACCTTGCCGCGCAGAAAGCACAGCTCTAAAATTTGCGGATTTTGCGTTTCCAGGCTCAGGTCTTTAAACTCCTCGCGACTGCGGTAGCCGGGGAAGTCTAGCAAGTCGGTATGCTCAAAAAATTCGGCCGGCTTGTCACGAATGGGGATGATAAGCTCGGCGGTGAGCGCGGCCAGGTAAACCCTGGGCAAAGTGGCGGTGTGTCCGTTTGCGGTTTGCACAGTCAGGTTATCGCCTTCTTTGGGTTGCAGGGAAGAAAGCGTGTAAACATCTATAATGCTGTTTTCCCGCGGGATAAGCGCCTCTATGGGGCAAAAGGCCTCCGCCGCGTGGCCCAGCGCCTGCAAAGATGCCCACAAATTTTTCAGAAGCGTGTCGAAAGCCGGCACATTGTCCCAAAGCAGGCCAAAGAGCCTTAACTGGTCTTCGTTTTCCAGATAGGGAGCCAGGGGCACGGCGCGGTCCCAGAAACTTTGGTTAAGGAGCTGCTGCACCCGGGGCTTGCCGCGAAAATATTTGTACAGGTAGGCCTGCAAATCTTCCATGTCGTCTTCGCTTATGCCGGCGCGCGGGCTTGGGCCTTTGCGCGCCTCCAGCCCTTGCAGAGTTGCCAGCATGGTCTCAAAGTCGGGCGCCTCCAGATGCTCGGCGTCGGAATAATAGCTGTTGGCCAGTATTTTAACTAAGTCCATTAATGAAAGCAGGCGCACATGCACAGGAAAGCCGGCGGGCGGGGTGGCGGGCCGGGCAATGGTAAAGCGGGTAACCAGGCCGGTGGATTCGCGCCCGCCTTCGGGGTTGATGTTGAGCAAAAAATTGTATTCCTCATCGCCCAAAATGGCCCACAGGGTGTCGCGCATTTTACAGGCCAGGGTGGAAATGAGGTAAGACTTACCGGCCTGGCTGGGGCCAAACACCCCCACGCACATTTTGCGTTTTGCCGCCACGCTCAAATTGTTAAACAGCCGCCCCGCCTTGCGCATTTCCTTTTGCTGTTCGGCCAGGCCTCGGCCCACCAAAGCGGCGTTATCGCCAAGCCAAGCGCTGGCCGTGGCTGTGGTTTTGGCGAGCTTTTCGCACTGTTCGGCTAGTTGTTTATCTTCCGCATACATAATCCATAAACTTTCTTTTGAAAATTTTGGCCCCACCCGCAAGTTAAAAACGACATGTTAGATAATGCCTAATTAAACAAAACCCCGCTGTCCAGCCAGTAGCCTTCGTCTAGAGGCATGGTCTGCAGCCTAAGCTCTATGGCGCGCTTGCCGCCACGCGGGGTGGCGCCCTGGTTGTCTTGTACATCTACCACAAACAGGCTGCCCTCGTCATACTCCTGGTTTATGGCTTGCGCGTCCACCTCTTTAATTATAAAGCCCACATTTACCGTATAGGGCAGCGTGCCTTTAGAGGCGGCCAGGCGCCGGTCTTCCTCGCTGGCAAAATCCATTAAATAAAAGCGGGTGGTGGGCCAGCGCTCAATGGGAAACTGGCGGAAGCCCACGGTCAATGGCCCATTGAAAACCACGCTGTGGGTAAGCTCCTGCTCGGCTCCGCTTTCCACATCCACAGTAAACCACTCTTTAGATTTGGTTATCTGGCTGTCCTGGTTCATCTCGCCAATGTAGCGGGCGGTGGAACCCAGCTTAAGCTCTTTGGTGACAAAAGAAAAACCAGGCAAATGCCCTTCGGAAAGCGCGCAGAGAATAGCACCCATGGATACTGTGGTTTTAGGGTCGGAAATATTGCCGGCCGCATCCACAAAGGGGTACCAGTGCCCCACCCGGTAGTCGCACATGGGAATGACGCGGTCGGCGGGCACCGGCAGCTTGGCCACCACCGAAGCAATAATGCCGTTAAGCTGGCTGGGGCGGCCGGTGAGCAAGACCACATCGCAGTTGTAGAGGTGGATAACCTCGCATAAATCGGCCAGCACCCGACCCATCACCTCTTTAATGGTGCGCTCTATGGCCGCCATGTCCAGCGGGATAATGGCCTCCATTAAAGAGAACTCGGTATCAGGCGCCTTGTCGGGGTTGGCTAAAGCCGCCTTGTTGGCCTCTTTCTGCACATAATTTATAACCGCCTGTCCCGGCGTGGGCGCCGGGCTAAAGCCCATGGCCGCCGCGCGCTTGCCACTTAGGGTTTGACCGTTATGGCCGTCAAAAAAATCTCCAAGCACATATTGGGTTTGGGTGTGCATAAAGGGCCCCCCGCGCTCGTAAATACCAAGCAAAATCTGCCCGGCCGGCCCGGCTATCTGGCGTGCAAACTGCGAACGCAGATTGCGCTGCTCTTGCGAGCTATCTACCACGTTGCGGCCAAAACAGGTGTTTAAAAAATTGCGCACATTGAGCACACCGAAATTGGCCGCAGCCTTGCCAATGGCCGGCAGCAGGTGTTCGCTGATGACGGCCTTTAAGATGTCGTCGCCCGCCAGATTAAAGCCATCGCGCAGTTCCGGATGCGGGCGGATGCGGGCTGAGGAGCTTTCGTCGTTATCCAGGGTATAGGTGGCAATGCTAAGGTCGGTGGTGCCGCCGCCCACATCTATGCTGGCCACGCGCAAGCTGGGGTAAGGCCCGTAGTTTTCGCGCCTGCTGCCCATTTGCTTGAAGAAGAAATGGGCATCGCCCTGAAACTTGTGCGACACCTCGTTGTACAGATACACCAAATGGGTGCAACTGGCCTCGTCCCAGTTGCAGTGGCATTCCGGGTTCTGCCGGTAGTCTGACAAGCCAGCCTGCCTCCCGCCTTTGTCGCCCACGTACCATTTTTCCCAGCCAATGGCGCTCCACACCGTACGCACGGCAAAGCGCACCCAGCGACGGTAGATAAGCTGCTCGGCCTTGGGCATGGCCGGCGGCACGGTAAACACTATGCGCCTCAAGCGCCGGGGCAGATCAGACAGTTCGCGCCTAGCCCTTTGCGCCGGCGAGTTTATGGTGACCAGCGTGTGGATAATTACCTCCGCCATCAAAAACATCATAAGCGAACTGCGGGTAAACTGCGATTCAAAGGCCATTTCCCGCTCCTGGTTGCGGTACAGCGCCTTGCCGGCAATGGCCGGGTCGTCGAAGCAGGCCAGCGGGGTGCCCATGTGGTTTACCTGCTGAGCAAAGCTGCCTCTGGTTACCATGGGTTCGAAACCGCCACCGGTGTTAAAGCGCCAGGTGGGTTTCCACAGGCGCTCGTCCCACAAATAGCGTTTGGGGCTGCTCATGCCGGTAGAGCCCTCGGCCCCGCGGGAAAGGGTAGCCAGGCGCGCGGCCTCGCGCCCCATGCGCACCGCCGAAGGCCAAACAAAGGCCGGGGTTTTACGGCCTGAAAGCTTGCTGTAGGCGTCGTCGCCAAAAGTGGCTTCAGAAAACTCCACCCTGGTGGCAAAGGGCTCGGTGTAGATATTTTCAGGCGCGCTCAAGTCTCTTATCTGCAACAGGTAGCTGTTGTTCAGGTCGGTAAAGCGCTGGGGCAGGGTTTCCACTAAAATGCCGGTGGTGCGCGCGTTGCCAATGTCTATAATCAAATCCACATCCAGCGGGTTGTCACGGTCGGGGTTAATGACCTTAAGCTTAATGTCCGGCAGCAGGCGGTGCAGCAGCTCTAAAAGGGTTAGGTAGTTGGCCAGGTATTGCATAACATAGCCGCCTTCTTCGCGGCTGCCTTTTTTACGCGCGCCTTCGTAAAGAGCGAACAGCCAGCGGTCTACCCAGGGAGCGTTTAAAAACCAGGTGTTGTCGCGCACGTGCCAGGCCAGGCCATACACCGCGTTGGCGGCCACATCGCTGGGCGAAAGGGCAAAATAGGTGTCGCCATTTAAAGGCGGCTCTTCCACGGTGGTGTCCAGCACCACCACCATACGCAGCATGCTGCCGTTTTCGCCAGTACGCACCAAGCGGCAGCGGCACCAGTTGGAAGGCCCGGCCTCAAACATGGGGCTTTTGTCGGGGCGCTTCATTTCCTTTACGCGGAACATGGGCAGCGGTATCCACTGCTCCAAAAACAAATCCAGGCATTTGCGCGCCTCCACCTCGTAGTCGTAGCTGGGGCTTGGCTCACCGCTAAGCTGATCCAGCCATTGGCCGCGCGCGTCCTCTTCCAGGCAGCGCAGCATGTAGTTGCCGCGCGCCCCGGTTTCGCCCTGCTGGTCTTTTTTCTCTTCTTTAAAAATCCGGTTAAATTTTATGCCCTTATTCTCCGGCGCGTTCAAATCGAAGGCATAGTCTAAAAACTGCGGGCAGCCGCCGGGAATTAAACTGACCGGGTAATTGTATTTAGGTGTTTCCATGGGTTAATCCTTGTTTTTATGCGCCCGCGTTTAAAGCCTGGCTTATTTGCGGCGGAACTCGGCCTTCCACTTGCCGCTGTTGTCGCCCTCTTCCCGGCCCACACAATTAGTGGCGTTGCCCTGGCCGCTGCATTCCACCCGCTGTGGTACGTAAACGCCGCGGCCCTGGTTGCAGGGCGCGCCATCGGCAGTGATGCTGAGCTGGCCACCCGAGGTAAAGCGGGCGCGCACCGGCCCGGCGCAGCGGCTGCCGTCTTGCTGGGTTATACTGCGGCTGCCGTTGCCCGCCTCGTCGAAGCAGTATTCGGCCTCTATCTGTCCGCTGCTGCCGCCGCGGGAATAGAGCTTGCTGCTATTTATCCAGCAACCCTTTAAAAAGCTGAGGTCTTTTTCCTCGGCCGCGCGCGGCGGAATGCTTAAGGGCTGATTAGGCTTAGGTTCTTCCGGCTTTACTTCCGGCTTTACTTCCGGCTTTATCTCGGGTTTCACCTCGGGTTTCACCTCGGGTTTTATTTCCGGTTTAAGTTCCGGCTTAACCTCTGGTTGGGGCGCGGGCTTTTCCGCCGGTTTGTTTTCCGGCGGCTTTTGGCAATTGGCGGCCTTGCGCATTAAAAGCAGCCTAAGTTCTTGCAGGCGCTTGCGCAAGGCGGCCTCCTGGCCCATGGCCGCCGCAAGTTCCGGCGAAGCCTCTGGGCTAAGCGTCGGGGCCGGCGGCGCGGTGGGCGCGGGTTTACCCGCGCAGCCCTTAAACGCTTCCGGCAGGTTTTCCTGAGGAATGCGGCTTAGCAAAAACAAAAGCAGCAAAGTTAAAGCCAGCGCCAGCAAAGCCCACAACAAGCCGCGCAGCCATATGGGCATGCCCTCTCTAAGGTGGCGCTCGGGTTCATGGGGCTTGGGCTGGGCGGGCCAGGCGCTTGCGGGCTGGGGCTCCGCCTCCCGCTGCGGCCCGGGCGCCGACAAAACCAGCTCTTCCGCCTGGGCCTGCTGTAATGCTGGCGGCTGCTGAGCGGGCGGCGCGTTTCCTTCTTTTACCACGCCCGCGCGCATCAGGTCTTGCGGGGCCACGCCCATACTTGCCGGCACAAAGCCCCAGTAGGTTATAACCGGCTGCGCGCCCACCACATACACATTGTCAAAGGCGGGATAAGTTAGGGCCAGCTCTAAAATGTGGCCGCGGGTAACGCTGGTGTGGTCCGGGCTCTGCTTTAAGGCGGCCGCCAACTGGGCAATGGCCGCCCCGCTTGCGGCCAGACTTTGTTTTATCTCTTGCTGGCGCGCTTCCGGCAGGCTGCTTAGCGCCACCACCGGCCCAACGGCCGCGCTGTACCAGTCTATGTCCTCACCGCTTTGGGTGTGAAAGGGCTGGGCAAAAATAGCGGCAAAGCCGGGCCCCAAATTTTTGCTTAAGGTGGCGCTTATCTGTTCAAAGCATTCGGTTACCAGAATGCCCTGATACTTAAGCGCATTGTAGCTGCCGCGCGGGGTAGTGGCAATAAAGGTGGCAGACATCTTAAGCCCCTATTTATCCGACGGGGTGGCCTCCACCCCATGGGCTTTCATAAAGGCGGCCAGGTCTTTGCCGGGCAGCGCCACGCTGGACTGGCTGTAAGACTCGCTGGCTTTGGTGATGAGGGTGTTAATGCCCACCACCACCCCGGCATCGTTAATTAACGGCCCGCCACTGTTGCCCTGGGAGAGCGAGGCGGTGTGCACAATGATGGGCGGCTGGCGCTCCAGCACCACGCTGACCACGCCCTCGGAATACACCACCTCGGGCGCGGCGCTCATATCGCCTTTAATGAGGGCTTGCAGCTTGGGGTCGTCGCCGGTGATGAAAAAGGGAAAGCCCCAGGCGCTGATGCGGTCTGTGCGCTTGGCGCCGCCGGTAATGCGTAAATAGGGCAGGCTTTGCGTGCCCGGCACTTTTATAATGGCAAAGTCATAGCCCTGCTCTTTACTTAAAGCGGCTAACTGCCCCGGCCGCATACCGCCCATGGCCTGGTTGCCCACAATTATTTTGGCGGCATCGCCACCCACCACATGGGCGTTGGTAACCACTACCCCAGGCGCCACAAAAAAGCCGCTGCCCGCCCCGGCCTTGCCGTCGGGCTGCAGGGTTAAAATAAACACCGTGCTCTGCTCCAAAAGCTCGCCCACATTGCTGGGCGGTTTGGGCGGGGTAATGGGCGGCAGGGCCTCGGACGGGTTGGGAGCCGCCCCGCTCGGGCCGCTTTCCGGCTTGGGCAGCACTCCGGGGTTAAGCGAGGTGTTGCGCGGGTCTTCTTCCTCCAGCATGCGTAACACTTTGCATGGGTCTTCTAACAGCGCCTTTTCCAGGCGCTCCACTTCTTCCTGCAGGGCCTGGTTGCGCGCCCGCTGAATGGCCAGGGCCTCGCCACCCTCCGCCACGGGCTGAGGGGCCAAGGCCGCCGGCGCGCCGCTGGCCACCGGCTGCCGGTTGGTGTTGCTGGTAAGCAAAAATACCAAAAGGCCCAAAGCTACGCCCAGCGCCACCCAAACATAAGGCTTAGCCCAAACGGGCTTTTTTTGTTCGGCCATGGCTCTACTCCCGCTAGTTTATGGCCCGCTCGTTGCTGCTGAAACGCAGCTCGCCGCTATGGCTTAAAAGGTCGGCGGCCATCTGGTTGGTTAAGTCCAGGCGGGCGTTTATAAGGTCGCGCTCGGCCCGGGCGTTGTCTAGCGAGTTTTGCACCGCCGCCCCGTTATTCACCATGGTATTAAGCTGGCCGTCCACCTCTGTAGGCAGGTTGGTGGCCGGCCTGCTGGCGGGCCGGCTGGCCGGACGTGTGGCCTGGCGCTGCGGCTGGGTCTGGGGGGCCGGATTCTGGGTCCGCGCGTCCTGTAGGGCCGCGGTGTGCATTTCGGCCATGGTTTGGGCGTTTAGGTTAAGACGGCGGCTTTCGTTGGCCAGCGCCTGTTCGTAGGCGGCCGAAACCTCGGCTACGCTGTCGATGGTCATGCCCAGCACCCGCGAGGCCTCTTCCAGGCCCGAGGCCACTTCGCTGTGACGGGCCTGAAACTGGTCACGGGTAATGTAGCCACTTTGAAACTCGGACACCGCCACCTGGAATTGGCGTTCGTAACACTGGCGGGCCACCATGGCCGCGGCGGTGGTGGCATCCATGCCGGTTACGGTCTCTTCCAGTTGCGAAGAGTAATACTGCAGGCGGCGCATGTCGTCGCGCTCTTGGGAAATGCGGGCATACTGGTTGGAGATAATGCCGCCGGTTACCCCGCCCACGGCAGCGCCGGCCACCGCGCCCCGGCCGCCGCCGGCCGCGTAGCCAATTAAGCCGCCCACCAGGGCGCCCACAATGGCCCCGGCCACGGTGGATTCTTCCACCATGAACTCGCTGGCCCGTATTTCGGAAATGGGCTGGTAGCAGTCTGGGTAGTGTTCCACTTTTGTGGTTTGCGGGCCAAACTTGCTGCTACAGCCAGAGATAAGCGCGCTGCCCAGGAAAAGCGTTACCACTAAAATTGCAGTTATTTTTTTAGGTTGCCAAGCACCAATATCAAACATTGCTGTCTCCGCAATAAAAGGTTTGACTAAAACCAGCCAGACAAGCTAAAGGGCCGCGCCCCGCCTTGCCCGCCCAGCCGCGCGAACTGCGCCTAACTGTAATAATGTATCACAAAAACCGCAAAAACCCTATAAGCCAATACAGGGTTATTGTCTTAACGGGGTAACCCGTTTTTCCCCCAATGACATGGGGCAAAAGGCAAAGCCAGAGCCATGCCCTGGGCCGGCATAAGCCATGCATGGCGACCGTGATGGCGAAGAATGTGAAGTTTCCCCTTCCCCACCTAAAGTGCCACGAAATACCCGTAGCTTTTACCTTAACACCAGGCGCGGCCCCCTTTAATATTGCCCGCGCTTGAGTTATTATTGCCTTAAGCGGAATTTAAGCGAATTTAAGCGTAAGGTGCCTTTATGAGAAGTAAATTTATTTTGTTGAGCTTGGCTTTGGGCCTGCTGGCCGCCTGCACAACCCCGGAACAGCACTATCAACTGGCGCAAGGCATGCAGGCCGCCCGCGCCGCCGAGGCGGGCGAAAAACAAAAGGCCGAGCTTATCTACCACCTTACCCAGGCGGCGGAAGCCGGCAATGCCAGGGCCTGTTACGATCTGGCCTATGTGCTTTTGGAAAACCCAAACAAGCCCTTAGACCAGGCCGACTTTGCCAAGTGGCTGCACAAGGCGGCCGCGCTCAACCTGCCTGAAGCCCAGTTTGAACTGGGCATTTACCAGCTTTACCAGCACAACACCCAAGAGGGCCTAGGCTGGCTGGAAAAAGCGGCCGCTACAGGCAACCCACGCTGGCAATTGCAGCTAAGCCGCTATTACTGCTGCTCTAATTATGTGCCGTTACCCAATATGGAGCGATCTTTTCACTGGGCCCTGGCCGCCGCCAAGGCCGGGCTGGTGGAAGCCATGAGCCATGTGGGCTATTGCTACAGCGCGGGCCTAGGCGTGGCTAAAGACAACGCGAAAGCTGTGCACTGGATGGAAAAGGCGGCCGATGCCGGCGATGCTTACTCGCAAAACAACCTGGGCATATGCTATGAATACGGCCTGGGAGTGGAGGCCGATTCTGCCAAGGCTATTTATTGGTACGAAAAGGCCATAAAAAACGATTTCTTAGAGGCCCACACCAACCTGGCCGTGCTTTACGTGTACACCGCGCCCAAGCCATATTATAACCCGGCCAAGGGCTTTGCCCTGTTGCAGCGGGCGGCAGCACGCGGGCATCTGCGTGCCATGAGCGTTATGGGCGAATGCTACCAGTTTGGTGTGGGAGTTAAGCGCGACCTGAAACAAGCCTTTTACTGGCAAAACCTGGCCCACGAAAAGGGCTACTATATTGCCAGCTACTACTTGGGCCGCATGTATTTGGAAGGCGTGGGCGTGCCCCAGGACACGGAGCGCGCGCTTAAACTTTTCACCGCCTCGGCTGCGGAAGAAACCTGGGGTGGGGCGGCCTGCGCAATAGGCGATATTTATTTGCAAGGCACCAAAACCATTAATAAAAATTACGATAAAGCTCTTCTCTGGTATACTCAAGCGGCGCGCCAGAACAACCAGCGGGCCATGTACCAACTGGGGAGAATGTACGAAAACGGCCTGGGGGTGGGCAAAAACCCCTATAGCGCCCGCGGCTGGTATGAAAAGGCCCTGTCTTTAAACGCGGAAGAGTTAAGGGCATCTTATACCGAGCAGAGTTTAAGCAGCGAAGACCCGGTGGCCCTCACCACCAAGCTTTGCCGCCAGGCCCTGGCCCGCCTGCCCAAATAGGCCGGCTAACCTCAACCTTTAGGCATAATAACAGGAATAAAGGCGATGATGCATTTTGCTTGCGACGAATTTTTTATAAAGCTTGATGAAAGCGGACGCCAGGAATTTACCCGCGGCTTTTACGACACCGTAGCCTTTGACGACCGCGATAAAGAGGTGGGCTGGGGTTTTCCCTGGCTGCACGGCATTTATGATGAAGAGGTGAGCTTTGTGGGTAACACCCCCTACGATTGGGGTGTGCAGTACGCTATCCAAATGCAAATGCGCGGCTGGCCCGGCGGCCAGGCCGAGGCACGCAAGCAATAACTATTTGTAAGCCGAGATAAAAGCCTTGAGCGCTTTGGCCTTGGGGCCTTTTTTCAAAAGTATGGCATGCACCTTTTCCAACACTTGCGCGTCTTCCGAGCTTAGAGTGGGCGTGGCCGCGCCGGTCGCCGTTTTGCCGCTTTTGGCTTTTTTGCTCTGCTTGGCAACCAAGCTATGCCCTAAAGACAAAAAGTCCTCATACTCGTAACCCAAAAACAGGGCCATCTGGCGACGGATGGCCTCGTTGCCCGGGCGTATGCCTTTTATAATGTTAGTGAGCTGGCCGGTGGATACGCCGGCAAACTGGGCAATGCGCGCTTGCACCCCACGAGGCTTGCCCGCCAATGCATGAATAAGCGCCGTGCGAAAGGCGTCGCGCAGACCGTCTCTGTCAACCTCTTTACTTAATGCCGCTTTTCTCATAGTTATGCTTTTCGTATACTTTGAGTTAACAATCAAATACACCCATGGCGGCAAACAGCCGCGTGTATTTTTACATGTTTGAAATTCATGCGTTCTGAATTTTACAGCCAACCCTATTGCCAGCTGCTTCACCATGACAACTGGCGGGTATTAGTAATTTTTTATCACCTAACTAATTATAAAGCAACAAAAGAATGCAAGAAATCCCAGAGCCTAAATATTAGCCGGGCGTTGCGCAATAAAAAATACGCACAAAAACCCTGTGTTGGACAGAGCTTTCAGATAATTATCCGCGTTAGTTGAACAAAAAAATATTAGTCCAGAGGAGCGAAAAAAACCTTTTATCTCGCTCCAAATTTGCCCGCTGAAAATATTTGGCAATAGTCTCCTTGCAGTTATAATGAAATAGCGGATCCAACAACAGGCGTATTAAAAGCTTAACTTTAGCCAATTGCCATTTTTTTGTTTTACTGTTATGCCAATATCGGACTTGCCGACTTATGCGCGCGCTTATGCATAGTTGCCCCGCTTTTAGGAATGTGTGTGCAAGTGTACTATCACTGTGCGAGTAAACAACAGGCGTGTTTAAACCTTAACTTTAGCCAATTGTCATGACTCTTATTTCACGGTTGCGAAAATATAGGCTTGCCGGCTTATGCGCGCGCTGGTGCGTAGTTGCCCTGCTATTGGGAATGTGTGTACAGGTGCACGATGGCGATACCATAAGTGTGCTGGTAAACAACAAGCTAACTCGTATACGCGTTGCCAGCATAGACAGCCCGGAACTAGGCCAGGCGTTTGGGGAAGAGGCCAAAGCGTTCATGAAAAGCCTTTGTTACCGCCGGCAGGTAATGTTGGCGCCTTTGGAGATCGACCACTACGGCCGCCTGGTGGCGCGCGTGTATTTGCCCGATGGGCGCAACGCGGGCCGGGAAATGGTGGCAAATGGCTATGCCTGGTATTTTGGACGTTATCATGCCGACGAGAATTTTAAAAACCTGGAACTTAAGGCGCGGAGCGGCCGCCTGGGCCTGTGGATCGCCCCAAAACCCATGCCGCCCTGGCTATGGCGGCAAAGCCACCCTTCTCCGCGCGGCGACCGGCCCAACTTGGAAAGACAAACGCCGCGCATTTAACACGAGGCGCGCGCTACAAGCTTAAACCGCCGTCTCCTCAACAGGCGTAGCGCGCGCGGCCAGAGAACGGCCCAGGCTTATTTCCACTTCCAAACTGCCGTCACTGTTTAAATGGCCGGCCAAAGGCGGATTATTTTTTTTATCGCTGCTGAACCACTGCTGCCACACCGGCGCCACCTTAATGCGCACCTTAAGTTTGTCGCTCATTACCTGGCCGCACACTTGACGCAAAAAATCGCCTAAGTCAAAATTGGGGTCCGGGGTGCTGTCCTCATCAATAAGCCGCATCTGTTTTATATTCTCAATAAGCAGCATGCGGGTTTGCTTATACTCATGGCAATAGGCCATTAAATACCACTGGTTTTCATAATACCAGGTGCGGTAGGGATCGGTAAGCAAGTTGATCGGCTCTTTGGCCCAATCTTCCTCGTAAATAATGCGCAGCCTCTTTTTGGCCAGCACCATCTGGTTAACCAAGTCTATCTTCTTGGTCAACTCATCCACCGCTTCCTGGGTAAGCCCAACCACGGCAAAGCTTTCTTGTATTTCGTTAAGCTTAGTTAAAGAGCCCTGGGCCAAGGTTGCCGCGAACTTGCTGAGCAGAGACTCCAACATATGGCTTATGCTGGCATCGGGCATTCTGGCCAGCATATTTTTGGCCAGCCATAGCGCTATCAGCTCCGCCATGGTAAAAGGCGCGGGCACGCCCTTGCCTTTTACCGGATCCATCAAATACCATTTGGTGGTGCGGCCCTCTTTTTTGCCATACAGGGGAAAACCGGCTTCCTGCAGGGTTTGCAGATCGCGGTAAACGGTTCTAAGCTCCACCTCTTCCTGTTCGGCCAGCTTAGCGGCGGTAAGCCCGTGGCTGGCTTGGGCCACGGCCTTTATTATGCGCCACTGGCGAGATAAATAATCTCCACGCATTAAGCACCCCCTTAAAAATCAGTTGCAATCAACAAAATTTTTCAGTTTTTCAACGATGACAGGCAGCGGTCGCCCAGGGGCGAAAAAATAAGCTGCTCCAGCGCTTCCACCACCCTGGGGTCGTTCTGCCCCGGGTTGGCCCTCATTATTTCCAGCGCGCGCTCCACGCTCAAGCCTTCGCGGTAAGAGCGCGGGCGTATCATGGCGCAGAAGGTGTTTACCACACACAAAATATTGGCTTCCGGGCTTATCTGGCCGGCGGTCAGCCCCTGGGGATAACCGCTGCCATCGGGACGCTCGTTCATTTCGTAAACCGTGGTGTAAATGGGCAGGCTGAAATCTATTTTGCGCAAAATCTTGGCCGCGTACTGCACTTCTTCGCGCATGGCCGCGCGCTCTTCTTCGGTAAACACGCCTTGTTTGTCTAAAAGCGCGCGGTCTACAAAAAGCTTACCCAACTGCGAAAGGTTGGCCGCCAGCTTTACCGTGGCCACCACCTCTTCACCCATATTCAGGCTTTGCGCCACCGCCTCGGCCAGAATTTTAACCCGGTTTGAATGCCCGCCCAAATAGGGGTCTATCATTTCCACCGCGGTCACCATGGCCTCCACAATACCGTCCATGGCTTTATTCTGGCGCTCTTGCGCACGCACCATTTCGGTGACATCGCGAAACACCGAGACAATGCCTATTATCTCGCCGTCTTCGCCAAAATAAGGCACTTTGCTTATTTGGAATTCGTGCTGCACGTTTTCAATATAAATGGTTTCGCGGGTAAATACCGCCTGCGCGGTTTGCAGCACGTTGTTGTCGGCCATCTCCAGGCGTTTGGCGGTGTTGTAGCCAAATAGTTCCTGATCGCTCTGGCCTATTAGTTTGTCGGCCGGGCGCTTGAAGGCCTTGGCCATAGAGGCGTTGACATAGTTGTATTCGCCATCCACGCTTTTAAGGCAAATGAAATCCAGCACCGAGGCGTTAATGCTATCCAACAAACTGCGCTGCAGCTGCTCCTGGTTGGCCAGCTCGTAGAAGGAGTGAGCCAGGCGCTGGTTTATCTTGCTCATACGGCTCCACCACATGGCAAAACCGGCCAGCCCCACCACCAGCGTAATAAGCAGGGCCAAACCAAATGCCAGAGCCCAGAAACCGCGCACCACCGTGCTGCTGGCGGCGTACTCGCTTTCCTGCACCAGCCACCATTGGCCTTGGGCTAGCTTTAAACCCAACGAATAGCACTCGCCCTGGGCCAGGCTGTTACGCAGCTCAAAGGGCAAATTGGCCGCCTGATCCATGGTCAGGGGGTGGCCTATCTTGGCAATGGCGGCGGTGGCCGGATCCACGCTATAGTAGTCTTCTCCTTGCTTTTGCACAAAGCGTATTTTGTCGGAATCGGCCATCATGGCCGAAGGGGCCATAGTGGTATTTAAAATTTTGCTGGCCGAGACAGAAATTAAAAGCACGGCCACCACTTTGGTACCCGCCTGCTGGGGCGGGAAAATAGGCATGGCAATGTCCCAGATAAGGCCTCGGTTGTTATCGGCATACAGCGGCGCGAATTGGGTTTTACCATCGTTCACGCATTTGTCTATATACTGGCGTTGGATGTCGCTAAGGCTGATGACCGCGCTGTTGGTGGAGATTAAGATAAGCCCGTTGCGATTGATGATGCGGCCAGCCTCAAAGCCGTTGAGCTGGGCAAAGCTGCGCAGGGTGCGTTCCAACAAGGGGAACTGTTCGCGCAGGTAAGCCGCGTCGGCATCGCTGATGCCCGCCGGCTTGTCCGCGGGCTTGTCCGCGCCCTCCCCGCCTTGCATAATCAGGCCACTGATATCGCCCGCATAGTTATCTATGTCGGAGGCGTACATGCGGAAAAGATCGGAATTGACCAGACGCGTGCCCTTGTCCTCCTGGCTTTTAAGCCAGGCGGCCAGCGCATCGGCGCGCTCTTCCACCGAGGTTTGCATACGCGCCTGAAGGTTATTCAAATAGGCGTTTTCCTGGCTGCGGGCATAGAAGTAGGCCAGAACCGAGCTAACCAGCGCCACAATAATAAACACCGCCAAGGCGGTGGCGCGCCAGCGTTTTAGCTTGTTATCCGGGCCAACATCTTCTATTCTTCTGTTAGTATTGGCAACATCCATAGCATTCCCTCTCCATAAGCTTTATTATCCTGGCCTTGGCAAAGTAAAAACCCAGCCCAAGCCATTTTATCTTCTTGCCGGCACATGAGCCCATTTAAAAAACTCGTTTACCGAATACTGGGGGTCGTAATGGCGGAAGCGGCTGTCCGGATAGACCCCGTTAGTCTGGTTGTCCAGCACATAAACCTGGCCGTCCACATATACCGCCAGTATGGCGTGGCCTATATTCAAAATACGGTCCATCAGGGCCACAATGCGCATGTTGTTAGCGTTAAAGCCCAGCCTTTTAAGGGCGTAGTATTTTACAATGCTGTAGTCTTCGCAGTCGCCCGCGTTGCGCACAAATTCCAGCGGCGTGGCCCAGTAGTCGCTAACCCCGTAAATATCTTTGTCGGTGCGGTAAGGCCAAGTGTTAAAAAACTTGCTCACCTCCTGCAGTTGCTTCATGGCCGGCTGGCCCTTAAGCTCTTCCATCAGCTTTTGCCAGCGCGCCGCCGCCGCCGGGCAGCCCCTGTCCCCCGGCGTGCAGGTGGAAAGCAATTCTATTTCCTTGTCGCTACGGCGCATCACCCTTTCCCACTGGGGCAGGCCACGCAGGGCCGACTTAAAGGTCATGGTGTTAAACACCCCCACATTGCCCGGCCATTCGGCCGGCGCCGGCGCCGGCCCGGCATTAGCCAGGCCGGGCAGCAAAAACGCGGCCAGCAGGGTTAGCCAAAACGCTCTACGCGCCCTACCTTTGCCAAGGCTTTTTAATCCCGCATATAAAACATATAAGCAAGCGCTTGGCATTTTATTAAGTTCTTAGCGCTCCCTAAGCGCGGTTTGGCCAGCCTTGATAATGGGTTTAAGCAAATAGCGCAGTACCGTTTTATGACCGGTAATAATATCCACGGTGGCCATCATGCCCGGCAAAATGGGCATGGCCGTGCCCCGGTACATAATATGGTTTACATTGGTGCGCAGGGTTACCCGGTAATAGCTTTCGCCCTTTTCGCCGGTAATGGTGTCGGCGCTCACGTTTTCCACCTTGCCGTCCAGCCCGCCGAAAATAGATGGATCGTAGGCGGTGAGCTGGATATGAGCCCTTTGCCCGGGCTGGATAAAGGCGATGTCCGAAGGCGTGACCTTGGCTTCAATAAGCAGGTTGTCGTCCAGGGGCACAATTTCCATAATGGGTTCGCCAGGGCGGATAACCCCGCCCACGGTGTTAACCATAAGCTGTTTAATAGTGCCGCGCACCGGCGAGCGCACCTCGGTGCGGGTTACTCGGTCCACCCCCACCGCCAGGCTTTCACGCAAAGATTGCAGTTGGATGCGTTTTTTATTAAGCTCGTCAATAATTTCTATTTTCTGCACGGCCATGCGCTGCTCAATGCGCTTTTCCATTTCCTGCACCGCGTTTTCGGCACGGGGCATGGCCGCGGTGGCCGCGTCCAGCTCGCCTTGCAGGTTGACGATATTGCGCTGCAGTTGCAGCCACTCTATCTGCGGATAAATTTTGCGCTCCATCAGGGGCCTGGCCAGTTCGCGCTCTTTAATGGAGATGTTAAGGCCTTCGCGCGCGCTGTTCTGCTTGCTTCTAAGCTCTTTCACCTCTTGCTGCTTCTGGATAAGCTGGCTGTGGAGCACCTGCAACTCCAGCTCCAGGGAAGACTTTCTGGCCAAATACAGCGCTTGCTGGCCTTCGATAATGTGGGGGAATTCTTTCAGGTGCTCGGGAAAGGGTATTTCGGTTAAACTGTCGCGCTCGGCGGTGAGCCTGGCGATCTCTCCTTCCAGTTCCAGAGACTGACTGTAGGCATCGCGATAGCCGCTGGCCGCTCCTTCGTTATTGATGCGCATTAAGAGCGCGCCCTTTTCCACCACCGCGTTTTCCTGCGTCAGAATCTCCTCCACAATGCCGCCTTCCAGGTTCTGGATAACCTGGGTGCGCTGAGAAGGAATAACCTGCCCCATGGCTCGGGTGAATTCGTCCAGCTCGAGCAGCGCGGCCCACACCACAAAAGCCAAAAACATAAGCGCCACCGCGGTGGAGAGCAAATAGGCCGAGCGCCGCCCCTTGGCCAGAATGGCGGCCTCCACCGGGCTCATGTAGTCTATGTCTTCCACCTGCTTGGCCTCGCGCTTGCTCCACACAAACACGTTGTGTAAAAACTCTCTTATGCTGCCCTTCAGGCTCAAATCCTCGCTGGGCGGCATATAGTCTTTGGAATGCAGGCTGGGCATGTCTTTAAGGGTTTGCATGCCGCTCTTAAAAAAGCCGGGCTTATCCTGGCCAGGGGCGGTCTGGGTTTCGCCAGCCCCGCCCGGGGCGGAGGCCTCCTGACCTTTAGCCGGAGGCTGTTTTTTCAAATAGTCTTTTATGCCCATTTTAGCAATCCTCCGCCTTATACTGCTCGCCCAGCACCGCCTTGCGCACCGCCTCCGGATCGGGCGGGCCCGCCGCCGCCTTGGGCGGCGCCTGCTGCGGCGGCCTGGGCGCGGACGCGGTGTTTTTGGACTGGGGCGCGTTGCCCATAGCCTGGCGCAAAATCTGTTCCCTGGGGCCGTCGGCCACCACCTTGCCCCGGTCCATAACCACAATGCGATCCACCAAAGGCAGCAGGCTGTATCGATGGGTTATCAGAATAACCGTCTTATCGGCCAGATGCTCTTGCAGGCGCTTGAAAAAAGTGGTTTCCGAGGCCACATCCATGCTGCTGGTGGGTTCATCCAAAATCAGAATATCCGGGTCGGGCAAAAGCGCCCGGGCAATGGCCACGGCCTGGCGCTGCCCCCCGGAAAGCGCCATGCCGCGCTCGCCCACCGGCATGTCGAAGCCAGCCTCGTGGGCGCGCACAAAGTCGCTAACCCCGGCTAAATAAGATGCGCGCAGAATAAGCTGGTCGTCGGCCTGAGGAAAGCCAAAGGTCACGTTGTCGCGCACCGAGCCGAAGAATAAAAAATTGTCCTGGGATACATAGCCTATCTTGCGGCGCAAATCGGCCACGTCAAGTTGTTGGATGTCTATGCCACCCATTTTTATCTGGCCCTCGCTAGGTAAATAAAGACCCAGGGTTAAGCGCCCCAAGGTGGTTTTGCCCGAACCAATGCGCCCCACTATGCCCACTTTTTCGCCAGGCTTAATGGTAAGGTTTACCCCTTGCAGGGCCGGGTTGGCGGCGCCGGGATAAGCAAAGGTTACGTTTTCAAACTCCAGGCTGTTTTCAATAAAGTCCATTTTTAAATAGCCCTTGTCCGCCGGGCGTTCGATGGGCAGTTCCATTATTTTATTAAGCACGTCGAGGGCGGTTTTAGACTTTTGCAGACGCGATAGCATGCTGGCAATGGAGCTTAAAGGCGCCATTACCCGGCCCAGAAGAATGCTGGTGGCAATGAGCGCGCCCGTGGTTAACTGGCTTTCGGCAATTAGATACACCCCCCACACCACGCAAATAACGGTGACTATTTGGGTGGCGCTCATGGTGATGGAAGAGGTTAGGGTAACCAGCCCCTTGCCCTTGGCTGTGGACTCGGCGTTCATGGCCACCACCTCTTCCCAGCGCCGCTGCACAATGCCTTCGGCCTGGTTGGTTTTAATGGTGTCCAGACCGCTGATGGCTTCCACCAAAATGGCGTTTTTCTGCATGCTTTCTTTTTGCCCCTGCTCCACATTGTCCTTAAGGGGCTTTTGCAAAAATATATTGCTGCCAATAACCACGGGAATGGCAATGATAGGCACCAGCACCAGGGGCCCGGCTATCATGTACACCACCAAGAGGAAGATGATGAGGAAGGGCACGTCCACAATGGCAAGCAAGGTGGTGGAACCGAAAAAGTCGCGCAGTTGCTCAAACTCGCGTATGTTGTTGGCCAGGCCCCCGGTGGAAGGCGGCAGGTTGTCCATGCGCAGGCCCATAAGCTGCTGCATAAGGCGGCTGGCAATAATGGTGTCGGCGTTGCGGCCGGCCATGTCCACAAAATAGCTGCGCAGATTTTTTAACAGAAAGTCAAAGCCAAAGGCAATAATAACCCCGGTGAACATAACCCACAAGGTGGGCAGCGCGTTGGTGGGCACCACGCGATCGTACACGTTCATGGTAAAAAGCGGGCTGGCTAAAGCCAATGCGTTAACCACAAAACTGGCAAGAATAACGTGCATGTAAATGGGACGGAAGTGCCATAGGGTGCTCCAGAACCAGGATTTGGCGTCAAAGCGTTCCTGAAAGCGGGCGCGCTTATCCAGCTTGGGCTCCAGTTGCAGAAAGATGGCCTGGCCGGTGTAGCTGTCCTCCACCTGCTCGCGGTTCATAACCCTGGGCTCGCTGCCCAGTTCGGGCATTATCACTTCCACATAGTCGTGCTCAAGCTTGGTCAGAATACAGGCATTGTTGTCTTTTAAGAGCAGAATGGCCGGCATGACCAATTTGGAGATATCTCCCAGTTGCGGACGGTTTACCACCTTGGCGCGCGCCCCGGCCCGGTGGGCGGCGCGCAACACCGCCAGCGGCGTGAAAGACTTGGCTCCCTGTGGCAGGTTGCTTAGCAGGGAGGCCACGGAGCGCGGCTGGCCCATAAGCCCCATAAGTATGGAAAGGCAAGTGAGGAGCGGCGGCGTATAGTCCACCGCGCCTGGAGGCAAAGTGCCGGAAAACGGTTGTGAATCAGCCATATTAGCTAAAAAACTCCTGGGCTAATGTTTAACATCTGCACACATTGTAGAGATAAGGGTTTAATTTATAATTATAAATCCCAGTGTCACCATTTGTCAAACATTTACCGCTGATATAATTGCCACTGCTATAATAAAAAGCGGGGGCAGCGCGAACGCTACCCCCGCGGTAGAAGCGGTGTTGGCTTAAAGCCTATTCGGTTTCGGTGCCGTAATACAGCACCGGCTTGGTTTCCGGCACGCCCATGCTTAAAGGAGCCAGCTTGTTGTTGTCGCCGGCTACGGGCATCTGATCTATTTCATACAGGGTGGGTTCCACGCCCAGGCCCGGCAGCAAGGCGCCGCGCAGGGAGGCCAGACGGTAGATGGCGATAAATTCGTTAACCTTCCAGGTTACCAGTTGGCTGCTGCTCTGGAAGTATTCGTTTTCCGCATCCAGCACGTCCAACAAGCTGCGCTGGCCCACCTGGAACTGCTCCCAGTAGAATTCGCGAGTTTGGTTGTTGTAGTCCACCGTGGCTTCCATAAGCTTTACCATGCGGATGGTGGCTTCATATTCCCGCCAGGTGGCCTGGGCTTCCTGTCGCAAGTTATATTCCAGAGAGCGCAAACCGCTCTGCTTTTCGCGCACGCGGGAGATAGCCGCGTTTAAGGCGTTAAGGTCGGAACCGCCGGAGAACAGGTTCCAGTTCATGGTCAGCATAACCCCCGAGTCGTTGGTCTGGTAGTCGCGGCTGTCCCACTGGTCGGTATTGATCGAGGCCACCACATAGAAGGTGGGGAAAAAGGCTGAACGGGCCACGCCGGCCGCGTACTGGGCGGCTTCAATATCTTTAATATAGGCCTTTATTTTGGGGTTGTTTTCCAAGGTGGAGAGCACGTAGGCGTTCAGGTTGGGCGGAACCAGACCCTGCGGATGCTGAGGATAGGCCATGTCGCTGCCGGGGATGGCGCCCACCGAACGCAGGAACCCGGCCTCGGAAATGTCGGCGGCGCTACGGGTTTCTTCTAAGGTGGCTTCGGCGCGGGAAAGGCGGGCCTGGGTCTGCACCACGTCAGCGGCGCTGCCAGCGCCCATGGTCTGGCGGTCGCTCAAAGAGCCTAAAATGTTCTGGTGGGTTTGCACGTTGGTGGCGGCCAGTTCCACCAATTGGCGGTTGCGCAGCACTTCCAGGTAGGAAATGGCTGAGTCCAGGGACAGCACCTCGGCGTTATCCATATAGCGGTTACGCGAAGAGTCGTAAGTGGCTTCGTTGGCGCCTATGTTAGATGTGGTTTTCCAACCATCGAACAAAAGCTGGGAAATGGAGGCCCCACCCTGCAGGCGGTCGGTCCAGCGGCGGCCAGTGGTGGGCAGGTCTGGCTGCAGCTCCTGCTTCCAAGCATAACCAACCCCGCCGGTGATATCCACATGAGGCAGATAGGCGCCGTAGGAGCGTTTTACTTCATAGTGCAGAGTGTCGCGGTTAAAGCGCATGGCTTCCAGGTCAGGGTTGACCGTGAGCGTATGGTTTACCGCTTCCATGAGGTTATGGACGGTTTTCAATTCATTGTTAAGCAGGCTCAGCGTATCAGTTCTTACCTCACGAGCGGCCAGTTTGGCTATTAGCTCCTCCGAGCTTTGAGCTTTTGCCATAGAGGGCACACACATGGCTGACAATATTAACGCGCAAAATATTAAGAAAATTTTTTTCATACTTCCCCCATAGTTAGCTTTGGTTAAAAACTTTTTCGAGGCTACTGTCTACCCCTACCTATATCTGCAACTGCCATAATTATCTTGAAATCGTAGCGCTAAACCACAATGCCCACAACGCTCCGACAGCCGTTTTTTAAAATACTGATCCCACCTGCACGATCCATACGTATCATGCATTAGGTGAAGCCATCTTTCAGCTTATTCCTAAATGTACCATTTAATTGGGACATGTGTTATATTAAAATAAATTTTTTAAATTTTTATAAAGATATAACAGCTAGATAAAGCTTACCGCAATACTCATTGTTAATCAACATCATTTTGCCACACGATACCATTTTTTTTAAGAGGGAGAGGAACTTGTCTGATAATTACCAAGCGGTCAGTAATTGCGCTGACATACAAACCAGCAAAACCGGGCCGTTAGCCGGCCTGCGCCTCTTGGTTAAAGAAATGCTGGATGTACGGGGCCTGCCCACCACCGCCGGCCACCCAAGCTACGCCGCCTGGCGAGGGGAAGTAGAGGCCCATGCCGCCCCCGTGGCCCGCCTGCTTAAGGCTGGGGCGCGCCTGGTGGGTAAAACCCACACCCACGAGCTGGCCTGGGGACTTACCGGCATTAACCCTTATTATGGCACACCGCTTAACCCCTTAGACCCCGCGCGCATTCCCGGCGGTTCCAGCTCCGGCTCAGCCGTGGCCGCGGCGGCCGGCTTGGCCGAACTGGCCCTGGGTACCGATACCGCCGGTTCCATCCGCCTGCCTGCCTCTTTATGCGGGGTGTGGGGCCTGCGCCCCACCTGGGGCCTGGTGGATGGCCAGGGCGCGGTGCCTTTGGCCCCTTCCCTGGACACCATTGGCCTTTTGTGCGCCGAGGCCGGCTTTCTGGCCTTAGGCATGGGAGCGCTTTTACCCCGGCAAAAAACCAGGGAATTTAAAACCGTGCTGCTGCCAATGAACGATGGCGATCTTTTAAGCCATGAGGCGCAAGCGGCCCGCCTTAGGCTGCTTACCGTGCTGCAGGGCCTGGGCCTTGAAGTTCAGGCCCTAACCATGCCCGATATGGCCTGGGCCGCGGAGATAATGCGGGTTATCCAGGGCGCGGAGGTGCTTAACAGCCACCAACGCTGGTGGAGCGAGCAAGACGTGCGCCTAGGCGAAGACGTGGCCGGCCTGCGCGCCCTTGCCTCAAAATTTACCGTGCCGCAAATTGGCGCGGCCATATCTAACCGCCATGCCTACACCCGCCAACTGCGCGCCATGCTGCCCGAAGGTGCCCTGCTTTTACTGGCCAGCGCACCCAACGTGGCCCCCACTTTACTTGAGATGCAACACCCGGACACGGCCCTGGACTTCCGCCGCAAGGTGCTGCGCCTGGTGGCCCCGGCCAGCCTGGCCGGTCTGCCCGCCTTGGCCTGTCCGGTATTTTTGAAAAACGGCTTAAGCATAGGCATGCAACTGATGGCCGGAGCAGGGCAGGACCGAAGCCTGCTGAAACTGGCGTTGGCCATTGCCCAAAGCGGAAGGATATACGTGGATTGATTGCGGGGTATGGTATGAAATGGCTTGTAACGCCGCCTGGAACAGGCTTACGCGGCGGCGCAAGCCGCCGGGAGCGAAGCAAAAATCTCACTTTTTGCTTCGCGGTCCGTCATAAAGCACCCTTTAGGGGGACTTATGAAATAACTTCTAGTAAGCATAAGCATATTAAGCCATCGTCATTGTGGAAAGGGCGTTACCCGCTATCCGGAATCCAGGCTGTTGCTTTAATGCATGAACCCCGCAAGCCGCCGGTGGCGGCTTGCGGGGCGACAACAAAAACATTTGGCGCAGACGCAAAATGCTGGCAATTATAACTCATAACTAGAAGTTATTTCATAGTCTACGACAGCCCTTTTTTCCATTAACCGCAGCGGGTAAAGGCGCAGGCCGGGCAGATGAGGCAGCCCTCCTGAAATACCATGGCCTCATCGCATTCGGGGCAGCGTTCGCGGCCCAGGCCGTTAACCATGCCGCCATGGCTGGGCGCGCTGCCCTTCAGGTAGCGGTTTTCCAGCACCCAGGCAATACCGTCTGGTATGGATTGGATTTGCCCCTGTTTGCCCTGCTGATAAACCGGCATTTCCCCGCTTATGCCCTTTAGCTGGTGCACAATGTCGGCCACGTTTACCCCGCTGCGCAAAGCCAGCGAAATAAGCCGGCCAATGGCCTCGGCTTTGGCCATGGTGGAACGGCCGGATTTGCCAATGGTGGCAAATACCTCAAAGGGGCGGTTATCCAGCTCGGTAACCGTGACATACATAAGGCCATGGCCGGTGCGCACTTTTTGAGTAAAGCCGTAAACAATGTCAGGCCGCTCGCGCACCATGCGCGGCTTTTGCGCGGGTACCTCGGTAATTTCAGCGCTGTCGGCGCTGGCCTGGCTGTCGCTGGTGCCGGCATAAAGCACCTGGGTGGCCTTGCAGCCGTCGCGGTACACGGTAACGCCCTTGCAGCCCTCCTGATAGGCCATGAAGTAGATGTTCCAGATGTCTTCCTGGGTGGCCGCGTTGGGCAGATTCACGGTTTTGGAAACCGCGTTGTCGGTAAATTCTTGAAAGGCGGCCTGCATACGTAAATGCCAGGTTGGCTCTATGTCCATGGCGGTTACAAATACCAGGCGCAAACTTTCAGGCAGCTCGCTCATGTCTTTAACCGAGCCCTTTTCCGCCACCGCGTCCATAAGCTTGGGCGTTAAAATGCCGCCCTTTTCCGCGGCTTTTTCAAAATAGGGGTTGGTTTCAATAAGCCGTGTGCCGTCCATAACATTGCGGGCAAAGCTTAAGGCAAACAGCGGCTCTATGCCGGAAGAACAGCCGGCCAGAATAGAAAGCGTGCCGGTGGGGGCAATGGTGGTTATGGTGGCGTTGCGCAAAGGCGTGGTGTTGGCGTAGATGGAATGGGAAAAGGTGGGGAAGGCCCCGCGTTCTTCGGCCAAAAGTTGGCTGGCGGCCCGGCCTTGATCGCGCACAAAGGACATGAGTTTTTTGGCTAAACTTATGGCCGCCTGGCTGTCGTAGGCTATGCCCATTTGGTAGAGCAGATCGGCAAAGCCCATAACTCCCAAGCCTATTTTGCGGTTGCCGTTAACCTTGTCGGTAATTTCCTGCAAGGGAAAGCGCGAGGCATCGATAACATTATCTAAAAAGCGCACGGCCAGAAAGATAACGCGCTTGAGCTCGGCCCAGTCTATGGCTTCATCGCCCTGCTTGCCTTGCACAAAAAAACGGGCCAGGTTGATTGAACCTAGGTTGCAGGCTTCGTAAGGCAAAAGCGGTTGCTCGCCGCAGGGGTTGGTGGATTCTATTTCCCCTTGTTCGGGGTTGGGGTTGTCGCGATTAATGCGATCTATAAAAACAATGCCCGGATCGCCGCTCTCCCAGGCCTTTTGCACAAGCAGCTTGAACACGTCGCGGGCGTTCAGCGAGCCGGCCGGGGCTTTTGTGTAGGGATCTATCAATGGGTAGTCCTGGTTGTTTTCCACCGCGCGCATAAAGCCTTCGGTAAGGCTTACCGAAAGGTTGAAGTTATTGAACTCGCCGTCTTTTTCTTTAGCGCGAATGAATTCGATAATATCGGGATGGTCTACCCGCAAAATGCCCATGTTGGCCCCGCGCCGGGTGCCGCCCTGCTTAATCTGCTCGGTGGCGGTATTGAAAATGCGCAGGAAGGAAAGCGGGCCCGAGGCCACCCCGCCAGTGGAGCCAACCCGGCTGTCTTTGGGGCGCAGGCGGGAGAAGGCAAAGCCCGTGCCTCCGCCGGATTTATGGATCATGGCCGCGTGCTTAACCGCGTCGAAAATTTCTTCTATGGAGTCGCCCACGGGCAGCACGAAACAGGCTGAAAGCTGTCCCAGGCCAGTGCCGGCATTCATAAGAGTGGGCGAATTGGGTAAAAACTGCCAATCCACCATTATGTTGTAGAAGTCGCGGGCAAGACTATCGAACTTTTGGCTGGAGCCCGGGTATTTGGCCTCTTCCCTGGCCACCGAGCTTGCCACCCGCCAGAAAAGACCGCGCGCGTCTTCCAAAGGCGCGCCGTCCAGGCCTTTTAAGAAATAGCGTTTTTCCAGCACCGTGGCGGCGTTGGCATTTAGTTCAACCGGCTTAAGGTCTTGGGGGGTAGTCATCACTCACCTAAAAATTTACAAGTTATTTTTGAAAGAAATTCAGTTTTTTATTTTAACGTTTGAATTTTGTTTGTTTTTTGATTTTAGCTGTAATGATGGGCGGTTAGCTAAAACAACCAATAGGCGAATGATACCGCATCTGGGATTAAATTGCCAGTGGCTGGCCGCAAAACGGCATGCCATGGAAAGGCGCGGGCTTAAGCGGTGGTGTTCATGCTGAAGGGCCCCAGAGGGGAGAAGCAAACTTAATAATGGAAGGCATTTCATAAACGGCATAGCTGCTTGGGCGACAGGACAACCAGCATGAACCTGCCATGGTCATGAAGGATTCAGCCTGCCTTATTTTTCAGCTAGAAATATGGATTTCGCTTTATTACATTGCACTAACAATGATGGGGCTATTGGGATCAGAACATTCTGGTAGTTAAGAAGTGGTTTGTAATGGTAATTTTGCTTTCGCCTTTTATGCAGCTGTATTGCTTAACCAAGCGGTAAGTTTGCAAAAAACCGGGAATATATATTTGTGGCTTTCGCCTGGAGCTTAAACCCCTAGTGGGCGGCCAGGCGAATAGGGGCAGTCTGGTAAAAAGACTGCAAAAATAGCGCATGAGATAAAAAAATTGCAAATAACGCAAATAATTTCTTGCCATATCATTTTATTTAATGATATATTTTTTATGTATGGAATGAAAATGCCGCGTTAATCAAAGGAAAGTTGTTTGATTTAGTAAAACATAGGCTGCTCCACCTGGTTTGGTCGACTTCAGGCAAGTTTTTTGGATGGCGCTGCATGGGGTTTTGAAGGCGTTGTTGGCTTTCTTAAGCAATAACGGCTTATAAATGGCAAACACATGCGGCGTTGGCCCCGGCAATGAGGCCTCGATTTTGGTTGGTTTGTGCGGTTGGGCCGTTGGCTGTGAAGGCAGCGGCGGGCTTTGCGCCCGCCGCTGTTTTCCTTTGTTGGATGGCGCAATAACGACACGGGGGCTATTGCCTGACGTCGGCCGCCGGCGTTTTCATGTGGCGGGCGTGCACAAGCTTTTTGATATACAAGGCCACGAACATCACCCCGCCGAACAGCAAAAGCCATATTAGCAATGTGGGAATAACGCTTGTAAAAAGGGTAAGGGTGTTGAAACCCCAGGCGCTAATGGCGCCAAGCGGCAAGATAAGGCGGCGTCCAATGCTCCAGCGCATGGCATAGTTATCTTGGGGCTGTGTTTAGGCTTATAAGCCAGGCCACGCGCAAACGCTACGCCCACCGCCAGTTGGCCGCGGCCTTGGGCGCTTCTTTTTGCCGTTGTTGTTTCAAGGCCAGCTTGCGGCAATGCGGTAATAGCGCATTATGACTTTTATTGACATGGCTATTAAAGCATCGCCATGATAAACATAAGCCAAGCCGCCCAAATGCTTAGCCAACCGCTGTCCGCGGCTTTATCCATTTGCTCTTCCCGCAAAAGCCCGGTCTGGCGTAGCGCGACATTTTGGCGGCAGATAATGCGGACAGACATATATGGCCAGACCCAGGCCGCTGCCTCCTCCAGTGATAAGAGCTACTTTGCCTTTCAATAACATGGATTATTCTCTCTAAAAATATTACGCTAGGCACATGCGAAAGAGCCGCGGGTGCGGGGTATCACGGGCACTATCATAGACAAGTTAGAGCAGCGCCTGTACGACGGCAAAGCCAACAGGCCAAAGAGGTCGCATTTCGGCGCGGCGCTCCACCATAAATCACCTTTATAGCGATCCATGGAATAAATTCTAAATGGCTTCACGCGCCCGCAACTCCGCCAATTCCGCAAGTGATATGTTAAGCATCTTCCGCAGCACCTCTTCCGTATGCTGCCCCAGTAACGGCGGCGGCACAGGGTTTGACACTGTGGTGTCGGAAAATTTGAACGGGGTGGCTGGTAGTTTGACCGGCCCCAATATCGGGTCCTGCACCTCAACTAGCATGTCCCGCATCTTAAACTGAGGGTCGCTAAGCAAATGCGGTATATCAAGCACCCGTGACGACGGCACGGCGTGTTTTTCAAGCAGATCCAGCGCGTCCTCGACCCTTTCAAAAGATTGCAGCCACCCTTCAATCACTTGCAGCAGTTTATCCAAATTCGCGGCCCTGGCAGTCGTGGAAGCAAACATGGGGTCTTTAGCCAAATCTGGCAGGTTCATGGCGGCGCACATTCTGCCCCAGATAGATTCATTGAGCGCGCCGATGACAACGTAGTTTTCATTGCCGGCATCATACACCCCATACGGCGCCATGGTGGCATGGTGCGGGCCGCTCCTGCCCGGCTGGTCTTCGCCCCCAGAAATGGTATAACGCACAATTGCCGTTTCCAGAATCGCTGACAGGCAGTCACGCAACGCTATGTCGATATGCTGTCCCTTGCCGGTTCTCTCTCTATGGTACAGAGCCGCCAAAGTAGCGCCCAGGGCGTGGGAGCCGGCATTGACATCACCAATAGAAGTGCCAGAGCGTCCCGGGCGGCGATCCATGTCGCCAGTCATCCACATCAGACCGCTGGAAGCCTGAGCCACAATGTCATACCCGGCTCTTTTGGAGTAAGGGCCCTTTTGGCCGAAAGTGGAAATGGAGCACATAATGACGTCCGGCTTAACTTGCTTGAATGCCTGATAACCAAAGCCAAGCGACTCCATTACCCCTGGCCGGAAATTTTCCACAATAATGTCGCACTGCCTGGCCATATCAAAAATTATGTCTTTTACACGCGGGTCTTTCAGATTAAGGGTGACGGATTTTTTCCCACGATTGAGCATCATAAAATATCCGCTCTGCTTGTTGCGGATAGGTCCAAAACCTCTCTCATCCGCGCCTATGCCTGGCTGCTCTATTTTTATAACCTCCGCGCCAAGGTCGCACAGTAATTGTGTTAAATACGGACCAGCCAGCGCTCTTGAAAAATCAAGAACTCTGATGCCGTCTAAATTCTTTGAACTCATTTTAAATTACTCCGCTTTTGAGTGTATAAAACGCCCGCAATTTGTTGATCACGCCCAGCACAGTATTCGATCAGATACTTGCCGCCCCTCCATCGCAAACCTAAATTTTACGGCCACGCCGGCTTATATTGACCCGCCTTCCCAGCAAAGAGCTGACCCGTATACAGCGCAACAGCCCAAAAATCTGCGCCAGGCAACCTGCGCAGCGCTGTAACGCGCCAGCGCAGAACTTTCCATCCCGCCGTCCCGGCTAGCGGGCGGTCCAACCGCCATCAACGCACAAAACTGTGCCGGTTATATAGCTTGCCCAGTCAGAGCATAGGAAAGCCACCGGCCCGGCCACTTCATGCATTTCGCCCACGCGGCCCATGGGAGTCATGTTCAAAATCCAGTCCAGGCGGGCCTTGTCGCTGAGCCAGCTTTCGGTCATTGGGGTGCGTATATAGGCGGGGAATACAGCGTTAACCTGAATATTGTGCTCCACCAGCTCCAACGCCCACACCTGGGTCAACTGGCGAACGCCGCCTTTGGTGGCGGCATAGGAAGTCATATTGGGAATGCCCACTACCGAGGTCACGGAGCCGATATTTACAATCTTGCCTCCCTGCCCTTGCTTTATCATCTGCTTCACTACTTCGCGACCCACCAGAAACACGCCTTTCATGTTGGTATTAATCACCGTGTCCCAGTCACTGTCCAGCACATCCACCAACGGCTTGCGGATATTCATACCGGCATTATTGACCAGGATATCGACCGAGCCCATCACCTGGGCCGCCTCGGCCACCATGCTGGTAACCGCGGCTGAGTTGGTTACGTCGCAGGAAATGGCATGGGCCTTTACCCCTTTGGCGGCGCAATCTTTAGCCGCGGCCTGGCCTTCCTGCAGGTTACGGCTTACGATAACCACATTGGCGCCCATGGCGGCCAGAGCTATGGCCATGCCATAGCCAATACCTTTACTGCCGCCGGTAACAATTGCATTTTTGCCTTCAAGGTTTATTTGCGAAAAATTCATGGTTGTTCTCCTTATTCTATATTCTACAATACTTTGTTTTTAGTTGTGAGGTCGGCCAACCATTCCCGTTTCCGGTCCTTGGGGTAGTGCTGGCAGAAATTGGCTGGCCAACCCGGTTAAGTCGGAGATCCAGGCGCCGCGCCATCCTGAAATGTGGAGGCGCGCTAGGAAAGCAACTAGCTTTTATCTTCCTGTTTATAAGTTTTTTCATTTAAAAAACACACTGCAACGGCGGCAATGAAAGAACAAATGGCAAACATGATAAATACTCTGTCATAGTAGGCCGCACCGGCTTCGTCCCTGTAAACCAGGAAGCCAGCCACCAAAGGCGACAGAAAGGCGCCCATCTGACCCAGGCCGTTGCTTAAGCCCGCCGCCAAGCCTACAACGTGTTTAGGATAACGAATCTGTGGATAAGCGTAGATAACGCCCCATATCATGTTAACAAAAGCGCCACTCAAAAATAGCATGATGATGAGCATGGTGTGGCTGCCTTTTTCCACCTGGCCAATGAAATACAGAATCGGAATCGCACAAATGTAAGAAATAAGCGCCACGGGCTTGACCCGGCGAAACACTTTATCCATAAGCCAGCCGCCCAGAATGGTACTGAAAAAAGCCACCGCATAAGGCACTGAGGCCAGCAGGCCCATGGTCTTTAGACTGAAGCCGTGCTGCTCGTAAAGGAAAGATGATATCCAGGTAGTGGAGCCCCAGTACACGGCTAGCGTCATGAACAACTGCACGGTATAAATCCAAAAATGCCTATCTCTAAGCAAAACCCCATAGGTTACCTTGGGTGCGGCTGCGCCGCTTTCATCTTCCGCCACCAGGCCGGCCTTGATGAACTCGTACTCTTCCTGACTGAGCCTGCCTTTGGCCAGCATGGTCTCTGGCTTGTCAGACACGTAGCGCACTAACAGCCAGATAGCTGCGAACCCGGGAATGGCCAACAGGAAAAAACACATGCGCCAGTCTCCGCCAAAAGCCGAGGCCGTGGATGTGATAATAATAGGTATAATGGCTGGAGCCACAGCCCAGGTAGTGGAGAAGAAGGCGGTGGCGCGGCCCTTTTCCGCACGAGGGAACCATTCGGCAATACAGCGTTGGGAAGGCGGGTGGTGGTGGCTTTCGCCAATACCCAGGCCTAGGCGCAGCAACACAAACTGGGTGTAAGTTTGCACCAAACCTGTGAGAAAAGTAATTCCAGTGAACGCCCCGATGGCTATCCCCATAACTTTTTTGGGACCGAACTTGTCAGCCAAATAGCCAGCCGACATTTGTCCCAGTGCGTAGGCAAAGAAAAAGATGGAAGCGGCAAAACCTATTTGCCTGTGGTCAAGCCCCAGGTCCTGGCGGATAAGGGGCAGGAAGGTAAGAACACTGATCCGGTCGAAGTAGTTGACAATATAAAGCAACCATAACATCATCAACACTACGTGGCGGTATCCGAATTTTTTTGTTGCCGATTGCATATCTCCTCCTTAGCAAGTAATTAAGATAGGAACCTTTACGATCTAACCTCCTTCAAATCTGTTCTGGGCTATATTTTTGTCGCATCCCGCGCCAGTTGCTTCACTGCCAACTCTTCCCGCGTGTTCGTGGCTGGTTTATGGGCCAGGCCTCCAATTGGCATCGTGCAAGCCTAGAAACAAAGGTGTCGGCATGGCGGCAAAATTAAAGAATTGCTTCTCGTCTCGATACTAACTATCTGCTCGGAATCTTCGAAATATGAAGTGATGTTTTTGGCGTCGATGCGTAATAGCTAGGCGCCCGTTTACTCATAATGATGCATTGCACGGTGTTTATTTATATTAGTAGCAATAGTGATGCCAGAATAAAGCGCGCCTAAAATCGTGTTTAATTGGCATGTTAGCCGCGCTATTAATTAGGCGCCAGATGACAACTGGTTTGCTTGTTGACCGTCGAGGTTTCCACTAAAAAAACGTTGATTTTTATGGACTTTTCATGGCATGGTCTAAAAATGATTCTTTGGTCTATTTTTGTAAAAACTATTGGACATTTTTATTGCCAACCGGCACAATACTATCTATATGCACAATATTAGTAGGCGCAGTAATGTTGGTGGGCACAGCATTGTTAAGTGGAAACCTTACGCTAGGTGTGGAGGTGCTATATGGGTTTATGGGAATTGTACGACATTGAGAAAATGGACGAAAAGGAGTTAGAGAAAGCCGCCAGCAATTTTCATCAAATATTGAATGAGCTCATAAACACCAGAAGGCTGTGCAATCATCTCGATGACATCATTGAAAACTCCATTGACGGAATCTTCATTTCTGACGCAAACGCGGTTGGTATCAGGGCTAATCGCGCATACGAAGAAATTTCAGGCCTAAAGCGTAAAGATTTGATGGGATACCCGGTTGAGCAACTTGTTCGCGATGGTATCATCTCCGTCTCTGTATCGGTTTTGGTTTTGAAAGCCAAACGATCCGTAACCGCGGAACAGGTTTTTTTGAAAAAAGGAAAAAAAGTGCTTGTTTCCGGCAATCCCATCTTTGATAACGAAGGCAATATTATTATGATTGTCAGCAACCTGCGAGATATTACCGAGCTTGAAAAGATGCGCACGGAACTGGCTGAAAAGGAGGAATTGGCCAAAAAATATGAAACTGAAATTAAAACCATCCGCAACCAACTGCTAAGGTCTCCCGACATGGTGGTAGAAGACAAAAGCATGATAGAGGTACTATACAAAACCAACAAAGTTGCAAAAGTCAATATGGCTGTATTACTTACCGGTGAGACCGGAGTAGGCAAAGAAGAGATAGCTAAATACATTCACAGAAACAGCAACCGGTCTGAGAACCTTTTCATTAAAATCAATTGCGGCGCAATTCCGGAAAACTTGATCGAAAGTGAATTGTTCGGATATGAGCATGGCGCGTTTACAGGGGCATCGCAAAGGGGTAAAGCGGGGCTTTTTGAAGTGGCACACCGTGGTAGCATATTCCTGGACGAAATAGGCGAGCTACAACTCGATATGCAGGTCAAATTGTTGCGTGTGCTGGAATCTAAGCAGGTTACCCGTATTGGTGGGACAAAACCCATTGACGTTGATATACGTGTCATTGCGGCAACCAATCGAGACCTGGAACAAATGGTTGAACAAGGACTTTTCCGTCAAGATCTCTATTATCGGCTGCACGTGGTGCCAATCATGATCCCTCCTTTACGGAACAGGAAAGATGATATTATTCCTTTGACACAGTTATTTGTTACCTCCATGAACAAACGTCTGAATGCTAACAAAACTTTTTCCAATGGCGCATACCAAATTTTATTAAACTATCATTGGCCGGGAAACGTGCGCGAGCTGAGAAACATTGTCGAAAACGCCATGGTTATGAGCGAAAGCGATGTCATTGGCGTGGATGACCTGCTCATTAATAAGGCCAATAAAACCCGCTACGACATCAGAGACAATGTCAATCTTGCCGCAATATTGGAAAAAATCGAGCATGAATATATGGAAGAAGCTTACAGCAAATACGGCAACGTTCGTGACGCGGCCACCTCGCTTGGTATGTCACACCCCACTTATATCCGCAAGAGAAAAATGTATTCTGAAAAATTTTTCAATGAGCGCGCATGACATATTACATCTTTGACGCCATTGTAACAGCTCATTCTCTTGCCGGTTGATTAAAAGTGGAACTTAGCTTTATCGGGGAAGAGTACGCTTATCTGGAATATTAGTTGCCCCAGTTGCGTATTCTCCCCATGGTTCGTTTCAACGTGACGCCCTGGCCTCCCCCTGCCGCTACAGCTAACTTTATGAACCGCCTTATTGGGGGTTGGTGAAAGACAGCCTTGCCGCAAAGCCTGACTTTCAGCAAGGCTCAGCGGCGGTCAAGCCGCCGCTGAGCCTGTTAAGGCAGCGCCAGAACTCATTTCATAGATGACTTCTGAGCGTTATCTTCCTGCTTGTAGGTCTTTTCATTGAGGAAACTAACCGCTAGCGCGGCAATAAAAGAACAGCCGGCGAACATGATAAATACTTTATCGTAATAGGCCACGCCAGCTTCGTCTTTATAAACCAAAAAGCCAGCAAGCAAGGGCGATAGAAACGCGCCCATCTGGCCAATGAGGTTGCTGGCGCCCATGGCCGTACCTACGACATGCTTAGGATAGCGGATCTGCGGGTAGGCGTGAATAACGCCCCAAACCATGTTAACAAATGCGCCACTTAAAAAAAGCATGATGATGAGCATGATGTGGTTGCCCTTCTCCACCTGGCCGATGTAATACAGTATAGGAATAGCACTGAGATGGGAGATAAGGGCTACAGGCTTCACTTTGTGGAACACCCTGTCCATGAGCCATCCGCCCAGGTAAGTGCTGAAAAACGCCACGGCATAAGGCACTGAAGCCAGGAGGCCCATAGTCTTCAGGCTTAAGCCATGCTGCTCGTAGAGGAAGGATGATATCCAAGTAGTTGAGCCCCAGTACACCGCAAGTGTCATGAAATGCCATATGGCGTGAATCCACAAGTTGATGTCTTTGAATAAAACACGGTAGGTTACTTTGCGCGCGGTTGCCCCGCTTTCATCCTCCGCCACTAAGCCAGCCTTGATTAAGTCATACTCTTCCTGGCTGAGCATCCCCTTGGCCAGCATGGTTTCTGGTTTATCGGACACATAGCGCACTAACAGCCAGATGCCCAATATGCCGGGAAGGGCCAACAGATAGAAGCATATGCGCCAGTCGCCGCCTAGAGCTGAAGCGATAATAGTGATGGTGATGGGTATAACAGCCGGAGCCACGGCCCAGGTGGTGGCAAAAAAAGCGGTGGCACGACCTTTTTCCGCACGGGGAAACCAGTCGGCAATGCAGCGCTGGGCTGGTGAAAAATGGTGGCCTTCGCCAAGGCCCAAGCCAAGGCGCAGCAATACAAATTGGGTATAGTTCTGTACCAGGCCAGTAAGGAAAGTGACGCCGGTGAATACCCCAATGGCGATTCCCATTATTTTTCTGGGCCCAAATCTGTCGGCCAAATAACCCGCGGATAATTGGGCCAGCGCATAGGCAAAGAAAAAAATGGAAGCGGCAAAACCAATTTGCTGGTGATCCAGCCCCAGGTCCTTCCTAATGAGAGGAAGGAAAGTAAGAACGCTGATGCGATCGAAATAGTTGATAATATAAATCAGCCATAACATTATCAACACCACATGACGGTAACCAAATCTTCTTGTCGTTGATTGCATATCCCCCCCTTTTAAATGGGTGTATGATTATTGTGGCGTTGGCTAGCTTACATCGACTGGCCCTTAGTAAGTTTGCCGCGGCCAATGGCTTCGCCGCTCATTGAGATGAGAGGATGGTCGGGACGAACCGCGAACCATGAGACAATGCCGGTGGCGATTAATATGGTGCTTAAGTTGAAGGCCGCTTCCCAGCCAAAGCTGTTAACCAGTATGGCCGTAACAATGGGGGCGCACACCCCGCCCAGGTTGGCCCAGGTGTTCATCCAGGCTATTACCGAGCCGGCATAGCGCTGGCCCACGTCCTGGCAGGCGACCCAGGCACCGGTATAGCTGGCGCCCAAGGAGCCGAAAGAGGCGCTGAGCCAGAAAATGTTTTCCCCAGGAGTGGTGGCGCCAGAGGCCATTAAGAAGCTGAAGCCG
>JAVBVK010000008.1:0-49486 GCA_031554335.1 Desulfarculales bacterium | reverse complement strand
AAGGCACACCGCCCTCGCCGCCGTGCGCGCTTTGCATGGCTTCCCAGTCGGTATTGCTTTTCAGTATTTCCGGATGCTGGTCAAACCAATTAAGCAGCTCGCCATAGTTAGTGGCGTTGTTAGACCAGCCGCCATCGGCCGATTCCCAGCCAACCGGGGCAACGCTCAAACCGGGGAAGGTGCGGTACTCGCTGACATAACCGCCGTAAATGTTGCGCTCAACATCATCAACGTAGACAGACAGAGATTCGATGATGATTAAGCCGTCACCGCCTTTGCCGCCAGGTTGTACGGCGCCAGCGACAGCGCAAGCGGCACCACTGCCACCGGCCCCATTACCGCTAGCATTTTGACCAGGGGAGGAATTTCCGATGTACGCAATGGAGACGTTCCCCCCTGCTCCAAACAAACTTGAACCCCCATTACCACTGCTTACCTGCCCTATGGCCTGAGTGGCAGGGTTCTGCCACTGGAAGAAGGCCCCCCTGCCCGCAACACTGCCTTTGCCCGTACTTGACCCGCCTTGGCCTACTATGCGGTCAGGGTATCCCGAACCAGGTGAACCAAACCCAACCGCGCCAACTCCTCCTAAAGCGGTGAGTAAAGAACCGAAACTAGTACTTCCCCCAGTGCCTCCGCGCCCGCTGTCAGTGACATAGCGCCCCTCTGCTCCTCCGCTGCCCACCGTTAGAGGAATTACATCGCCGCGATTTAAGTACAGTATCTCTTCTAAAAGGCAGCCACTGGCCCCGCCCCCTGCCGCTGCTATACCGGATCCAGAGGTGTATACCCCACCGCCTCCACCACCAGCGCCAAGGCATGTAACTTTGTACTTGCCAGTGTGCGGCGCAGTCCAGCTATAGGTGCCGGCCACATCAAACCGCTCTCTTATGTAGGGGTTGATATCCCCGCCGCCCGCACGCATGAATTTAACGATAACCACGCCCGCGCCGCCAGCGCCGCCCAAGGAACCAGTAGCGGCACCAAGCTGGCACCCACCAGTGCCACCCGAACCATAAGCGCCCGCTGTCCCGTTGCCGTTAGCGACAGTAAGCACGCCGCTGTTCAAAAATAGCGCTCCGGAACCGCCTGTGCCGCCGGCGGTAATCCCTGGGGATGCCCCGGAAATATAGGTCAAATAGGCAGTGCCACCTGGGGCGCCCCGCAGATTGATATCGCCCCCAGACCCTAGCCCGCCGTTACCCCCATAGCCAAAGATTGCCGCGCCCGCTGGCACGCTTGTACGATATCTTGTGGAGCCACCTTTCCCACCGGTGGCGGAGCAAAACGCGCCAAAGCTAGAGGGTCCGCCGTCCCCGCCAGGCGTTTCCGCTATTGTCACAGAGCCAGGCACCCCGCCAGCGCCCACAGTAACAGTAACTTGTTGTTCTTTGGTCAACGTCACTACTTTGTAAACGCCACCTCCACCCGCGCCCCCGCCACCACCGCCATACTGGCTGTCTGTGTAGATGCCACCCCCAGCACCTCCGCCGCCGATAACCCATACTTCGTAGTCGCCAGTATAGGGGGCTGTGAAGGTATGAGTGCCAGCGGTATCAAAAATCTGAACATTAACTTTGGTTGGCTCTGAGGAACCGCCCCCACCTTTCAGCGTAGACCAAAAGGCTCCATCGTCGGGGGAAACAGGGCCATCGGCGGCATCAGGCCCGCTGGCTTTCACCGCCTGGCGTATTTCATCGTTCCACAGGGTAATCTGGCCAACCGCATAGTTTACGGTGTCGCTCCAGGGCGGCGGCATGGCCCCGCCTATAACGTCCAATGCTTGCCGGGCCGCTTCTTCCGCCTCATCGGCGGACTGGGCAGCCGCATCGGCCAACGCCCCAGTCCGCGCCACCGCATCCGCTACCGCAGCATCCACATTAGCCTGAGCATCTATGGCCGATTGCGCGGCCGCGGCGGCACTACCGGAGGAATCACTGGCCGAACCGGCCGCCTCATCGGCAATAGCCTGCATCTCCGCAAGTATCTCCCCGGCCGTGGGCGGGTTGGCATCAGACATATCAATTGTCACCGCGCGGTCAAGCTGCTCCTGCAATTCCTGTATCTGCATGCAGGCCTTGTCAAAGGCGTCCTCATGCACTTCCGCATGAAAGGGCCCGCCCTCCACCAGGTCTATTTCCTGATCCAGCGGGGTGCGGCGGTAGATAAGCAGGCTTTTGCCACTGGGCAAAGGCGGGGCGCCGGCAGCTGGGTGAATAATGGTGCGATTACCCTGGCTATCTATGTCTATGGCAAAGTCCGTGGTCTCGGTCTCCACATCGCCATCCACAATGCGCACGTGTATATCCGAGTTATCCATCACCGCAAAGGGCACGGCAAAGCGCACCGCCACCCCGTTGCCCTGGTAAATTATTTTGGTTGTCTGGCTCGCTACGGTCATTTAATACTCCAGTGGGTTGTAATCGCCGTCCTGGGCGTGGGTGGTTTGGGCAAAGCGTGCGTCAAAAGGCACCGGCGCGGCCACCGGAAAGGCGAAAGTAAGGGCCAGGGCGTCGGCGCTGTCCGGCGAGGCCAGGCCACGCTTTTTCATGTCCTCTTTTTTTTCCAGAATAATTTGATGCTGCGGAGTAAAGAAGTATTCAGGCCCGATGAGCTCATCTTTCAACTGCCGGTCATCCGGGATAGCGGCACCAGCCGCCAGCCAGTCGCGCATAAGGCCCCACATCTCCGCGCGCTTGTTGGCATACTTGCGCGCGTCCAGGGCCCGGCCGCCAAAGTCCACGCCAGTAACCGTGTAACCCAGCTCGCCCAGTTTGTCCACCACGCCACCGCCTACCCCGCCCTGGTCTATAAACACCTTTTGCGGCTTGTAGTCGTTTATTTCCTCAGCCACCAGGCCAGCCAATGTCATGGTATCCAAGCCACGAAAGCGGCGCGGGGTAAAGGCCACCAGGCCCTGGCGGCGCTGGATTACGCTTTCGTCATCGCCAAAGCGGGCCACATCCACGCCCAACACCCTGGCGGCATGTTGGTGAGCATCAAGAGGTAACTTTTTGTTGGCAGCGTTTTCCACCAAGTCCATGGCAATAAACTGGTTGCTGGCCGCATTGGGAAACTCGCCGCGCACACGTACGCGAAAGAAGTCCGAATCCTCGCCATAGTCGTCAGCCCACTGCCTTATCTGGGCGGCATTGGCCATACGCGCGTTTCGACTGTCCACCTGTTGAGTAATCCAGCGGTGACGGTACTTGGCAAAACACTCGCGAAAACGGCCGGTGTTGCGGGTGGGGTTGCCAAAACAAATCCACATGGCGCCTTTGGTGGTCATGGCGCCTTCGCTGGTTTCCCAAATAATGTCATCAATGGCGCTGGCTTCGTCGTAAATAACCAGCACATGCTCGGCATGCAGGCCGGCAAAGGCTTCAGGCCGCGCCGCGCTCCAAGGCACCGCGGCCATAAACCAGGTGTCAGGGTAATCAACCTGGTAGAACTTGGTGGCGGTAAGTGCGAACCAATGGCTGTTTATGGCCCGTTTGTGCCACAGCGAAAGCTCGCGCCAGGTCTTTTCGTTCAGCTGGTTCTTGGTGTTGGCCGTAACCACGCCCGCCAAATGCGGCCGGGTGGACATAGCCCACAGTATAATCCAGGCCACCAGCGCGGTTTTGCCCACGCCATGGCCTGAAGCCACGGCCACCCTTAAGGCTTCCTCCACGCTTAACACGCCCTGGCCAATGGCGCGCAGCACTCTCACCTGCCAGGTGTCAGGCCCGCTGTGTTCGGTAAGATCGCCCTCGCCCCAGTTAAAGGCGTAACGCACAAAACTTAAAGGGTCGGCGTAAAAGCCGGCAATGTCGTTGGCCAGAATGAACTCGGGGTTATTACTGGCTATCGCTGGCATTGGCCCGCCCCCGCGCTTTGAGGATTTCAGATAGGTCTGTGGTGACATGCAGATTCATTTTTTCCGTGAACATGCCCAGATGCTTGCCCAAGAGCTCCAGGCTCTTGTTGGCGCCGGCGGCGTTAAACTGGTACTCGCCAATGGGTTCACCATCTTTGTTCAGCACGGCTTCCACTTGCATGGAGCGCTCAGCCACGGTTTTCAGCCCGCCAATGATGTAATCCACTGTCACATCGTGACGTTCAGCCACTTTGGCTTGTAGTTCTTCGATGCGTGCCGTAACCCTGCCCTTAGCTTTTACCTCCACAGCCTTGCGGTGTATGCTCTCAGGCTTCATGTTGGCCGCATTGTAAGCGCGCCGGTAAGCCTCACTGCCGTTACTGGTCTCCACATAAGCACGGCAAAAGGCCTCTTCTTTGGCGGTCAGTGATGACTTAGGTGATGACTTAGCTTTAGCGGCGGGCTTTTGCTCGGCGGGCTTGGCAGATTTGCTTTTTTGAGCGGGCTTTTTGGCAGCCATGTCATCCCCTTTTGCTTCCCGGCGCGTAATTCGCGCTTTCAAGCAAGGGGTAGCACAGCTAAATTTTATTTTCTATGGGGTACTTTGCAGGTTTGGGCAGGTTTGGGCAGGTTTGGGCCGACAAAATAGGATCATTTTTTATTGGGATACATCTCTTTTTTCAGCTCTAAAATGTGATCTAAATCAAAACGGCGCTCACCCAGCGGCTTTTCCTGGGTGGATTTCAGCCGGCCGGCCACCTTGATGATGTTTTCACTAACCCACTTATTAAAGGTACCACGGCTGATGCCCAAAATTTTGCGCGCCTCGCATGGCCTTATTCTTATTTTTATACTGTTCATAGTTCTCGCTTTAAAAGTAACGGGGAGATTGTGGGTGGGGGCCCTTCGTCCCCACCACACACATATCCCCTTTTAAAGGCAAAAAATTAATTGTGAATCTATTGGTAATCATTGACTTTTTTCCGTTCAGAATTATTTTTTCAAATTAATTGTGAAACATACTGATTTTATTAGTTTATTCACCATTATTTTTTTACATTCACCATTAATTAATCGTGAAAATTAATAGTGGATTCACCGTTAATGTTAAAATATTAATTGTGAACCTTAATACCAAAGATAACTTATTAAAATAAAACATTTATTCACCGTTAATTTTTTGTTTTCACCATTAATTAATCGTGAAAAAGGCTATCATTATGCGTAGTTAATCCTGGGAGTCTATACCCGGTCACAGTAGACCTTCCCACCCTCTCTTTTGTCATTTCTATTAGCCCCAAATCTTGCGCCAGATATACTAAATTTTTTGCTGTCGGCTCAGACTTGTTAATTTTTAGCCCAACCTCAACCACCAAGTCTTTTTGCTTATCCACCCGGCCGCCCATCTCGCGCAACACCTCAACCACCACTTGCACCTTTTCATCGTCCGGGCTGCGGCGTACCACTTTCTTTTCCTCAACCACTTCCATAATCAAAAATTCATTGCGCCGCAGCTTAATGGGCGAGCTGCCCACAAAGTTGCGCACCTTGCCAAAGGTAAGCAGAAACTCCCGGCTTAAATCTTCCTGGGTGGGCGCCTCATTAAAGTCGAACTCATCATCATTTTTTTTGCTGGCGCGCTTCTTAAAGGGCATCATGGCAAAATTGATGTCCACCGCCGTCCAGCCGCCAATGCTGCTGGCCCCGCGGCTGCCCTCGGCCCCACTGGCCACCACATTGCCCTTGCCGGCATGATGGACCACCAAGAAGGTGGCCTGGGTGGCGTCCTGGATATTGCTAAGTAGCTCCAAAACCGCCCTCATTTTGGCATTGTCGTTTTCGTCACACAAATGGTAACTAACCAGTGGGTCTAAAATAACCAAGTCGGCCCTAGTCTCTACTATGTTGGCCATCAAATCTTCACGGAAGGCATCTTCCTCCAGATTGCCCAGCCCGCGCACCGGGTCTTTATCTGAAGCCAGAAAGTGTATATTGTCCATGGCCTCTTTGTATTCCGGACAGCCGTTAACCATCAGTTGCAGGCGCTGCTGGGTAGCCCGGGCCCCCATCTCGCTTTGCACAATAAGCACCTGGTAGGGCTGCTCGCTGGCCAGCAAAAACTTATCCCACAGCTTGCGCTTGCCCCCGCTTGCCATGGTAAGGGCTATGTTCATCTCCAATATGCTTTTGCCTATGCCAGACTTGCCCCATAACAGTATGCTGTCCTGGCGCTGGGCCAGGCCGTGAATAAAGTCATTGTTGGGGTAGCTGGCCGAGAGTATCTCAGCAGCTGTATTGGTTTTACTGCGGCGCGCGGTCAATAGTTCGTTAAACTTGGCGCGCACTGCCTCCATACCCAGGGCACAGGCCACGTCATTCCAGTCGGTAGCCTGGGCCCCGGCCAAAGGCTCCGGCAATAGCATCTTGCCGCCAACCGCGCTTGCCGCGGCTTCGCCCTTAGTTTTGCCCGGGTTGCCCTCTGTAGTGTGGTCATTGTCCGCCGCCACAATAATGCTTATGCCCGGGTAAGCCTGTTTTATGGCCATGGCCACTGGCTCCAGGTTGCCGGCATCAAAGGCCACCAGGCAGGTTAGGCCGCTGGCCTGTTGCACTGTGGCGGCGGTGGCAAAGCCTTCGGCAATTATTATTTTGTCCTGTGGCGGCCAAGGACCCAGGGGGCAGAAACAGCCCTTTTTAGCCCCGCCGGACAAAAAGCGTTTTTCGCCATCGGGCTTTATAAACTGTAAAGATTTTAAGGCGCCGTTAATATCGAATAAAGGCAGGATTAAATTGTTATCCTGCTGGCGGGCTTGGTGGGGCAATATCTGTTTTTTGCTTAAATAGGGGTGCTCAGGGTTGGCCATGGCGGCCTGGCCTATTATCTGCCCGGCCCTGGCCTCGGATTCTTTACGGGTGCGGGCCAAATCTTCCTCGCGCATGCGGCGGTTGGCTTCAGCCCGCCGGCTTATTATCTGTTTTTCCTCCGGGCTAAGGTCGGCCTTGCCGCACCAGTTAAAAGAAGCTTCGCCATCTTTCCAGCTGCCATAGGCCCCACTTGCCGGCCAGTCGTCATAAAAGATATACCAGCCATTTTTGCGGCCCGGCTTGTCTCCCGGCCCAGGGCAGCGCACCAGCTTCTGACTGGTTATGGGCCCAGGGGCAAAGCCTGCCTGTATAAGCGCGGCGGCAAATTCGGCCGACGGGTCTTCGGCCGGCGAGGGTGTTGGGTTTTGCATTTCGTCCAGGCGTGGCGCTGAATTAAAATCAATTATATTGCCCATTTAAGCGTTATCCTTACTGGTTATTTAAAAACAAAAAACCTATGGCAACCACTTTTATTAAGCAGCTGCCATAGGTTTTACTTTTTATTTTAGTCGTTTCTGCCAAGGCACTCTCCGAAAGTACCCCAGCAGCCAGACTGGACAGTTATAAAGTAGCAGATTTTTTAGAGGGAAGCAAGGGAATTAAATTAGTGCCATTTGCACGAGTGGCTTTACTATGTCCAGCACTTCAATAATATTTATTTTACGATCTAATTCATTACCTGATGCATCATAAGATATAACTTCTTCAAAAAGACATTTGAGGCTATCCCCAGGGAGTATGTTTACCTCACGGTTATGGTAAGAATTAAGCCATTTTAAATGCATCATGTTAACTCTGACAGTGCGGTTGTTGCGAAGCACAGTCCACTGCGCAGTGCCAATCATATCAGGCGATTTAACTTTAAAAAATTCTGTCCCTTGATTGGTTAAGATTTCGGATATCTCACCACTGTCTGTAGAAGAAGGAGCAGCAATTATTTCAGGAATAACAACATCCCCATAATCTGTTTGAACATAAACCTTTTGCCCAGGCAAAGAGGCTCTTGCTTTGGCAACGGAATCAAGTGCGTCTCTAATATCTGAAACCGCTGGGGTTTGATAGTGCATTAACTCAGATTCAGGAGATTTGTATTTGTTATCTAAAAGATTTATTGTTTGCTGGATTTCTGGCGCATCTGCATCAAGCTTTTGCAAAAGCAGATATTTCCCCTCAACAAGCAAACCGCCAAGCCATTTTTTCCATTCAAGGTTTTTAAGGTGTTCATCTGGCACCTTTTTTAGCATACGGGCAAGTAATAATTTGAGTGATGATTCTTTTACATCATTAAGTACGGAAACAGGTTCTAGTGAGGTGTCGATAGTTGATAACAACGCAGAGTCAAGCTTATCAAGCGCTTCAACCATTCCCATCGCTGCTTGCAAAAGTCCGATAGCTGGAGTTTTTCCCCGCTCGTAGTCTATGACTAAGCCTATTTCCCCCTCTATAAGTGTTGCATCAAGCAATCTATCCATAAAAAAATCACCCCTATTGAATAGATTCTACTACCTGCGGGACATAACAACCATGCAACCGCGTCTATAATAATTCTACCTCAGTTTTGAAATTTAAAAAGCTCTTTATGGAGTGATTTTCGCTGCATTTCTTAGGCTGCCCCCGCTTTACCCTTCCCAATCTTCTGCCTTATGGCCGCAGTGGCCAGAGCCAGCAATCCGCCCACCACAATCCGCGGGGCAACAATTGCCAGCAGGATAAAAGACTGGGCAGGCTGCGCGCCAAGGGCCAGGTTTTTGTTGATAAGGGCCATGGATATGAACCCAGCCACCGCTCCCCACAAAGCGCCCAGCAAAAAGGCGCGGCCCTTCTTTTTATAAAAAAATATGCCCACTACTATGGCCAAATAGATCAAAGGCTCAAAAAAGCACACCAACAGACCGGCTAAAAAAGTTGTCATGAAACCACTTAATTCCTAACGCAGTGAATTGATAAAATTGTTGTATTTTCGTATAGCATCGTTAGCCTTTTCGGAAATATCCTCTTGGTCGTTAGCCGCGGCTTCCACGTAATTACGCACGCACCGCTCATATTCCGCTACTTCGCTTTTGAAGTTATCCCAAGCCCACTTGTCATTGCTGTAGGGCGGGGAAGGCTCATAGCAGCGACAATCCGGGTAGCCTGAAAATGATAAATTGCTGCTCCCATAATAGGCCCATGCATAGCCAGGCAAACAGCACAAGGCCACAATTAATAAAAAAGCCCTTATCGCTGGCAATCTACTTTATTCCTTTAAAATTATTAATATAATTAGTTATATCAATTCCATTGATAAAGTATTTTTTACTGGCAATTTTTATAGTTACCTTATTGGCCGCCTCGGTATTGCTGAAATGGGCATGATCCACAATAGAACTGGGCAGCACCGCATAGTCGTTATACCAGCGCAAATTATCAAAGCAGCGCATCACAAATATGTAATACGTGGCGGCATTGCTGTTTCGGCTGAATTTCTCGCGGTCCAGGTTAAAAGTGAAAGTGTCCTGGCGGCTGTCTTTGGCTATGGTAGTCTTAACCTGAAAGTGGTAATACCTCAAGTCCTTGTCCGAGGCCACTAGGTCTATGCCATCATCAACCGACATAATAGAGGCGTTATAGCCATAAAATAAAAGCTCGCTTAGCAGCCCATATTCGCCGGCCTTACCGGTGTATTGGGTGCTGGCTTGCTGGGCGGGGTCGATAATTATGGGCTTAATGGTTATAGCTTTAGTTTGCTTTATGGCGTAGCAGCCCTTCTTGGGCCGCTTGGTCTTTGCGTTAATGGCTTTTTTAAATCTGGCGCTTTTGGATTTGCAGTTGGCGGCCAGGGCGGAAGAAAACTTAGCTACCAGGGTATCTTTATCAAAGCCCAGGTGATATTTACTCTTTTCCACATGTTCGGCAATCTCGTGGACGCTTAACTCTTTTTTACCCATATGGGCAAATGTCTCTAACGCCAGGGCAATCCAGTCAACTTTTTGCGCCGCCATGCCTCCTCCTCAATTTTGTTAGCCCCTCAAATCTTCTTCCACACCAAAGTCACCCTAAATATTCTGTACTTATGCCCATTACTGGCATCTATCTGCAATTCAAAGCCCTCTTGGGGGTTGTCGGGCTTAAGCACCACAATATCGCCATATTTGTAATAGCGGCGTATCAGCTTTTCCCCGTCCGGCTCCTCTATGTTGGTAACAAAGCACACACTGCCCTGCTCCAGGCGGCGGCTGGGCACCACCACCACCCGGTCTCCGTCCTCAATTTTGGGCCACATGCTGTTGCCATGCACCCGCACCGCAAAGGTGTTGGCATCGCTTTCCCGGCTGGGCACATATAGGTATTCATCCGACTGCCCCACCGGATACCCCCCGTCATTCCAAAAGCAGTCATGCCCGGCCCCGGCGTCAAACACCGGTATGCGGCGCTCCGGCCCAAGGTCTATAATGTCGGCGTTGGGCTCAATGGGCAGGCGCCGCTGGGCCTGGTTTAATATGGGCGGCGGGGGAATGAACTCCGGTGCCGCATTGTGCAGAGCCAGCCAAATATTCAAGGATGGCTCCTCTACCTGCCCTTTAGCATAACGGCCGACAGTAGCAGAAGTTGTAACGTTGCCAGTATCTTTCACCAAATCAACAAACGTCTTACCAGTGGCCTTGTAGGCCTGTAGCCCATTAATCAGAGAGCTATAGTCAATTACTTTTTTCATATGATTAAATATTATATGCAGATATAGATTGTGCAACAAAAAAATAACGCTAGCGCAAATTATTACTTGACATCATTTTTAATTAATGTTAACGTTAATTAAAAACCAGGAGGCAATATGTTCTGCTACAAAAAAAATTGCATAAAAATATTAAGAGAAAGCCTTGAGCTAACACAGACTGAATTTGCTGAAAGACTAGGCGTAGAGAGGGCTAGGGCCTTTCAATTAGAAAGCCCCTCATTAAAGCCAAATGTATCAACCCTTGAAAAAATCATGCAGACTTTCAAGGTAAAGCCAGATTTTTTTTTCGAAGAAATTAACGATAACGCAAACGTAAATTAAACCCTGGCGGAACGGAAGGGTCGGTTAGCATGCTCTGCATAATCATCATCAGCGTTTTGGGAATATTGAATCTTTTTTTGCTGGCAACTTTATATGCGGCCAGCAAGGTGGATAAGGTGTTTCAAGAAAAGATAAAACTACTTGAGGAACGCAACCAAATACAAAACCAACTAATAGACTCTTTAAGCGAAACCCGCGCTGCCTTTAGAGAAAAGATTAAGAATGACAGCGTAAAACTTCGGCAACTCGAACTCCATCAACCTCATGGCCGCATCTTCGGCACCAATAGTAATCCGGCCACTCAACACGCCGCAGAACAATATAGCAATTCGGGCAATAAAGGGTAGGCGGCATGCAAATATCATCCTCTTTCACAAAAAACTCTCCCCTGCTTAACATCCCGTTTGGTGGAAGCCGGGCTTTAAAAAGCGCGTTTTCTTCACGCAGTTGCTTGTTTTCAGCCTCAAGTTCCATAAGCCGTTTGGCGCTAGTAAGCACTACCCAAACACTGCGCAAATATTTAAACAATATTAGCCACCTCCGTAACTTATACAAACTAAATAAAGATACCACGGAATAAAAAAGTCAACCATTTTTAACCCTGGCGGCCAGACTGGACCCCCTGCCCTGCCTTGCAGAAAGGAAAAAAATCCCATGGAAAAGAAGCAATCCGTCCTTACCCAAGCGGAAATAACCCGCCACTATATTGAGAGCCTGCGTGTGGGCTCGGCACTAACCGAGGCCGGCCAGGAGAATCTGGCCTATTTCGCCGCCGACCTGGAACATGAGTTTATACGCGGCAAATATGTCCTTATTCCGGAAGACGCCCTGCGCATGGAGCAGGCCAAAACGGCCCAGCACATTATGAACCAGGGCTTGCAAATGCTGGTTAATCTGTTGCAAGAGGCGCATGTCAATATCCCCGGCGTGGCTGACTACCTGGCCCAAGAAGTTGGCCCGGCGCTTGCCAAAGGCCTGGCCGAAAAACGGCTTGAGAGCGCCCAAGCCAACATGCGCAAGTATGCCGGCCAGGGCAACGCCCAGGCCTACCCATCAGTCACCTATGAATTAGTGGAGGCTTAGTCATGTCGCTTAATTTCGTTTCCGCAGACCAGCGCCTGGCCAACCACAGCGGCATTAAAGGGATTATCTTTGGCCCGGCCAAGATAGGCAAGACTTCCCTACTGTGGACACTGGACCCTGCCAGCACTTTGGCCCTGGACCTGGAAGCGGGCATGCTCAGCGTACAGGGTTGGCCCGGCGCCAGCATAGAAATAAAAACCTGGCAAGACGCGCAAAACATTGCCTGCCTGCTGGGTGGCCCCAACCCCGCCTTGCGGTCCGAGCAGACCTACAGCCAAGCCCACTATGACCACCTGTGCCAGAGCTACCCCGACCCGCAGCAAATGTTTGCCGCCTATCAGACTATCTTTATAGATTCCATCACCGTGGCCGGCCGCCTGTGTATGCAGTGGGCCCAGGGCCAACCAGAAGCCATAAGCGAAAAGAGCGGCAAGCAAGATCTGCGCGCCGTGTATGGCCTGCTTGGCCGGGAAATGGTGGCATGGCTTACCCAGTTACAGCACACCAAGGGCAAGAATGTCTGGTTTGTGGGCCTGCTGGATCAAGAAAAAGACGACTTCGGCCGGCTGTCCTGGCAACCACAAATGGACGGCAAAGCTACGGCCAACGCTTTACCCGGCATTGTGGACCAGGTTGTTTCCATGGTGGAGCTGACTGCTGACGACGGTCAGCCCTACCGCGCCTTTATTTGCGGCCGGCCTAATTCCTGGGGCTTCCCAGCCGGCGACCGCAGCGGCAAGCTGGACATGGTGGAAGAGCCACACCTGGGCAGATTGATGGAAAAGATAAAGACCGCCCAGCCCAAGCGTAATTTTGGCTACAGCCTGGAACAGCCACCTACCCCACAGGCCCAGCCGCTACAAACCCCTACAGAAGATACGCCCTTTTAACCCAACAAAGAAAGGAACATAAATATGTCTTGGTTTGACTTTAACAATGCCCCCAAAATGGGCGGCGAACTTATCCCCGCCGGCACCGTGGCCCCGGTAGTAATGTCCTTGCGCAGTGGCGGCGCAGCGGCCGACCCTATGCTGCGCCAGTCGCAAAGTTCGGACGCGCTTATGCTGGATGTGGAATTTACTATAACCGAAGGAGAATTTGCCCGGCGTAAGGTGTGGCAGCTTATTGTGGTGGATGGTGGCAGCCGTGACGAGGCCGGCAACTCCAAGGGCGGAATGATTGGCCGGGCCTGGTTGCGCGCCGCCATTGAATCGTCCAAAGGGATTAAGCCGGACGACAACAGCCCGGCGGCCCAGCAGGCCAGAAGGATTAGCGGCTATCAGGACTTCGACGGCCTTAGCTTCCTGGCTAAGATCGGAGTGCAGAAAGAAAAAACCGGTATTTACAGTGACAAGAATGTCATTACCCCTGTTACCCCCAACATGAAAGAGTGGGGCGGCCAGCAAGCGACTGGCGCTCCCTGGGGCGCCCTGCCCGCGCCAGTCGCAAATCCATCCGCACCAAACGCAGCGCCCGCCGGTCAGGCTCCCTGGCAAAACCCCACTCAGGCAGGCACCACAGCCCCGCAAGGTAAAGGCGCCCCTAGCTGGGCACAGTAAAAGGAGAGATACATGGAAAACTTGGAAAGGAACCAGACTACCCGTGAAATTTTGGTGCCCATGCAAGGCAGCGACATAGAATTAGTTAACAAAACCATGAAGCTCTTGCAGCTTAACAAAGAAGCGGAAGAAGTTAAACAAAAACGCCGCACCTTAAATTATGTTATGAAAAAAATTGACGGCGCCCGCTCCAAACTCACCGAGGAAATGGACGACCAAAGCACCTACCAGACCATTGACTGTGAAGAAATTAAAAACTTCGGCAGCGACGCCCTGCCCCTGGACGAATTAGGCATTGCCGTGCCGCCCCGTCATTTGGTGGTGGTGCGCCTGGATACCAGCGAAATTATAGAGTCTCGTCCTCTTACCTATGCGGAAGCCCAAATGGAACTGTTGCCGGAAGATGAAGAAAAGGAAGCTGGCACAGAAGAAACCGACCCCACAGACGACCCTGAAGAAAGCGACGAGAACGAATAGCCATGATGTTGTTGCGCCCTTATCAGGAGCGACTTGTCTCCCAGGTGTGCCAGGCTCTTAGCGAGCATGGCAACACTTTAGCGGTGGGGCCAACCGGATCAGGTAAGTGTCTGGGCCGGGGGACTCCGGTTCTGATGTTTGATGGAACAACCAAGCCGGTGGAGGATGTACGCGTAGGAGAACAGTTGATGGGGCCAGATAGTTTGCCACGTCTAGTTGTATCCCTCGCTCAAGGCAAGGAAGAGCTTTTTAAAGTTATTCCCAAAAAAGGTGAAGCATATGTGGTCAACCGCTCCCACATTCTTTCCCTTAAGATCTCTGGCAATGATAATGTTGCTGGCCACAAACCTGGCACAGTGGTGAATATATCTGTCGATGACTATTTGCGGCAGCATAAAACTTTCCACCACTGTGCCAAGGGGTGGCGTGCATATGTTAATTTTCCGGCAAATAATCATACTCTGCCAATACCTCCTTACATTCTTGGTGTTTGGCTGGGTGATGGCAGTAGCACACCTGGCAATAGCTTTACTTGCCCAGTCGACAAAAATGAAATTTTACGCGAATTATCTCGGTATGCAGAATCTATTGGCTATAGGTTACGATATTCTGACAATACAGAAAAATGTCCTATGGCTTTTATCACTCATGGGGATAAAACCCCGCACAATATATTCACGAAACAATTGCGCATCAATAACCTTCTTGGCAATAAGCATATCCCCCACATCTATAAAACGGCTACGCGCCACGATCGTCTTGAATTATTGGCTGGCCTCATGGATACAGATGGGTCTCTTGCCAATGGGGGGTATGACTTTATTTCCAGAGACAAACAATTATCGTTAGATGTTGTTTTTCTGGCCCGCTCTCTTGGTTTGGCGGCATATTTTAATGTGTCTATGAAAAAAGCGCAAAGCATGCAAGAAGCGCGCGAACATTATCGTGTCAGCATTTCGGGAGACTGCTCTATTATCCCATGTAGAGTCGCGCGCAAGCGGGCTTCTGTCCGTAAACAAGCAAAAGATGTTCTGCGCACTGGCATAAAATTGGAACCTCTTGGTATTGGCGAATATTTTGGCTTTGAAATTTCAGGATCAGATAGATTGTTCCTTTTAGGAGATTTTACTGTAACCCACAACACACTTATGCTGTCAGAGGTGGCCCGCCGTCATGGCGGCAAAACATTAGTGTTACAACATCGGGATGAATTAGTCAGTCAGAATATTAAAACTTGGAACACCGTCAATCCTAGGGCCGCTATAAGCTTATTTACTGCTGGGCAAAAGTCATGGCGAGGGAACGCCACCTTTGCCATGGCCCCCACCTTAAGCCGGGCCGACAATTTAAAAACTATACCTAAGCTGGATTTATTTATTATAGATGAAGCGCATCACGCGGTGGCCGATTCTTATATGCGCATTGTGGAAGCGGTAAAAGAGAAAAACCCCGACTGCCATATTGCGGGCTTTACCGCCACCCCCAACCGCGGCGACGGCAAAGGCTTGCGTCCGGTATTTAACAACTGCGCCGGGCAGATAACCCTGGAGGAACTTGTTACCCTGGGCTTTCTAGTAAAGCCTCGCGCCTTTGTTTGCAAGCTGGCCGGCGTACCTGAACAACTGGACAAAGTAGGCCTTAAGGGCGGTGAGTATGACATGGCGAGCGTGGAAGCCATTATGAACTCCACCATCAACAACCAGACCATTGTCCAGCAGTGGCGGGAACAGGCCGGCGGCCGGCGCACCATCGTCTTTTGCAGCACTGTAAGCCATGCCCGCGATATTGCCAAAGCCTTTGTGGACGCTGGTATAAAGGCCGCCACAGTGGAAGGCGACATGCCTGCGGCCGAACGCGCGGCCAACTTGCAGGCCCTGGAAAACGGCAACCTGCAAGTATTGTGTAATGTGGCGGTGCTTACTGAAGGCTTTGACTGCCCGCCGGTCTCCTGCGTGGTGCTCTTGCGCCCCTGCTCCCATAAATCCACCATGTTGCAAATGATAGGCCGGGGCCTGCGCATCCTAGACGCCAGTAAGTACCCGGGCCAGGTAAAAACCGACTGCCTCATTCTGGACTTTGGCACCAGCCTGTTAAACCATGGCAGCCTTAATACGGTGGTGGACCTGGACGACCGCACTAAAACTTGCGCCACTTGTGGCTCTCTTATCCCCATGCCCTGCAAGCAATGCCCTATTTGTGGCGCGGACTGTATAGCCATAGGGCCGGGCGGCGGCGCGGCTGAAGGCATAGGCGGTGATGGCGAGGCCGGCCAGGTATCGCTTACCGAGATAGATATTATCAATATGAGTCCCTTTAAATGGATGGACATATTTGATACCGGCAAGGTGTGGATGGCTTGCGGCTTCAATGCCTGTGTATGCGTGGCCACCTCGAACCGAAACAACTGGACGGCCATAGGCAAGTTAAAAGGCCAGCCCGCCCGGGCCTTACAGGTGGGCGAGAAAATACCGGCCTTTGCTTCGGCCGACGACTTTATGCGCAACTATGAAAACGACGATGCCGCCAAGAAAAGCAAAACCTGGCTCAACCACCCCGCCAGCTGGAAGCAAATGGAGCACCTCAACCGGCTGGGCTACCCCACAGCCACAGATTTCAACTGGACAAAGTACAAGGCAGTTTGCGCCCTAAATTTTGGCTGGAACCAGACGGCCATAGAAAGGTTGTTGTTCAGCAATGACTAACTTGCGCATATTAAGCGACTTGCTTATCAGCGAGCGCCTACTTAACAAGACGCCGGCAGCTATGAACGAGGCTGAAATACAAAAGCTTTGCACCTGTGTGCTGGCCGCCACTCCTCATGTTATGGCTAGCGCAATTTCAGAAGAAGGACATCACTTAATTGAAAACGTGTTGAAGGTGTTTAACACCACCCTGCAAGAAGCCATGCCCTGCTGGAACGCATCAGCTAAAAGCGTGGATGGTTACGGCATACATGAAAAGCAGGCCTTGCTTAACATGGTGGAGGCCAACCGCCGGGCTGCCAATCTGCCCGAACTGCCCATACCAGAGGGCTTGTTAAAGCACCTGGCCAACGATCAGGTGAGCTTTAAGGGCTGTGTCCATTCATTAATAGCCTGGGGCCTGGATAGGGACAGAGCATGAACTATCAAGCTTACCTAAAATCAGACGCCTGGAGGCAGCGGGCTAAAGAGGTTATCAAGCGTGCCGGCTTTAAATGCGCCCTGTGCTCCGGGAGCATTGGCCTGCAGGTGCATCACCGTACTTATAAACGCCTGGGCCGTGAGCTGCCGGAAGATTTAATAGTACTGTGCCGCGCCTGTCATGAACGCCACCATCAAATTAAAAGCGAAGAGGATATGTATGATAGACCTTAATTCCAGCCGTGTACCAGGCGAATATTTAAGCCAGCTTATAGACCTGGCGGTACAGCGTCGCGAAGCCGCGCAAGAGCCACGTAAATATTTAGGCGCGTCAATGCTTGGCAACAGTTGCCAGCGTGCTATTCAATACCAGTTTTTTAACACCCCTAAAGACACCCCTTTTAGCGGCCGCATCTTGCGTATTTTTGAGCGTGGCCATATGGGCGAAGACGCCTTTGCCGCCTGGCTGCGCCTGGCTGGCTTTGACTTGCGCACCCATAAAGAGGACGGCAGGCAGTTTGGTTTCAGCGTGGCCGATGGAGATATCCGCGGGCACTGTGACGGCGTGTTTGTAAATGGCCCGGACAACTTTGGCCCATGGCCCCGCCTGTGGGAAAACAAAGTGCTGGGCTCCAAGGGCTGGAACAAGCTGGCCAGGGAAAAGATCAGGAAGGCATATCCTGGTTACTTCGGGCAGGTGCAGCTGCTTATGGCCTATCTGCACTTGCGTGAGAATCCCGCCATATTTACCGCACTCAATGCCGACACTCAGGAGATATATGCGGAGATGGTGCCTTTTGACAGCGCCGAAGCGCAACGCATCAGTGACAGGTCAGTGAATATTTTACAATCCTGCCGGGCTGGCGACTTGCTGCCCCGCGCCTTTAGCAGTCCCGATTATTTTGAATGCAAATATTGTGACTACAACCAGCGCTGCTGGAATAACTAAGGGAGGCTTTTATGTACCACACAAGGCTAGTTGTTTTGGTAAGCATAGCGATATTTATAGGCGCCAGCGCGCACACTGTTCTTTTCAGATTTTTAACCGCCATAGGATGGTGGTGAGCCATAATGAGCATACGCATCAACAAAGAGCGCGAGGCCGAAATCCGCGCGTTGCTACTGGCGCCAGATACCAGCATGGAGGTTTTTTGCTGGGCCGACATCGTTTACATGATAGGCGAGATAGACCGCCTGCGCGCGCTGGTGGAGGAAGCTGTGGAATTCATGGGTGACTATATTGTTTGGCACCGCGACAGCCCGGGAGTTCCATCACGTTTATTGCAAGCCCGCGCGCGCCTGGCCGCGCTGGATTCAACCAACAAGGAATCCTTGTCGGTTGCGGGAAAAATCGGAAATTCCGAATTATCTGAGGTAAAGGAGCCTAGCCATGACTGAACAGCTTAAGCCATGTCCGTTCTGTGGCGAGTCCGCACAAGTTAGCCGCTTCGGCGTTGACGATGATTGGATTTGTGTTGAATGCGATGCCAATCCTAGCTGTTGCAGCGTAACAACTCTTGCCGCTTATTCTAAAAATGGTGAAATTGTAGATCAATGGAACACACGCCCCATCGAAGACGCCCAGTCCGCCAGGATTCAGGAGCTAGAGGCCCATCTGGCCGAGGCAAGGGCCAAGGCGCTGGAGTGGGTGACGTTTGATGGCAGCGAAGAGACGTTGCCCTGCGAGGGAGATACTGTCATCACTCACATCAGAAATCAGAGTTTTACATCATGTGCTACCCGTTCTGTGTTTGAATGGTATTGGGGAGAAGCGGGAATTCCTACGCCGATTATAGCAGGCGACCGCTGGGCCTATCTTCCCCGCCACGCTGGAGAGGAAAGCCATGAATAGCCCAAAAGAAATATACCAGGTAGCAATTCAAAAATGGGGCGCATCGGCACAGGTGTTAATGGCTATTGAAGAAATGGGAGAGCTTACCCAGCAGCTATCTAAACATCTAAATGGCCGAGGTAACGACTGGGATATATGCGATGAAATTGCTGATGTTGGGATAATGCTTGAGCAGTTATTTTTAATATTCGATGGCGGTCTTATACGTAAACGCCGTGATTTCAAACTTGGACGCTTGCGTAAGAAGTTGAGCCCGGAGGAAAGCCGATGACTGAGAGCCCGGCCATAACCCCCTACTACACCAGCCCCGGCGGCACGCTCTATTGCGGCGACGCGCTGGAAGTGCTGCGGCAGATGCCAGATGAATCTGTACAGTGCTGCGTTACCAGCCCGCAGCTGTGGCAGAATGCCAATGACACGCGCCTACTATAACGAAATCGACCCATTTGCCGCGGCATGGCTGCGCGAACTGATAAAGGCCGGGCATATCGCCTCTGGTGAAGTGGACACAAGGAGTATTGAAGATGTCTTACCAACCGACCTTGCCGGGTTTACCCAATGCCATTTCTTCGCCGGTATCGGCGTTTGGAGCTATGCCCTTCGCTGCGCCGGCTGGCCTGATGACCGCCAAGTATGGACAGGCTCTTGCCCCTGCCAGCCTTTCAGCTCGGCAGGCAAAGGAGAAGGGTTTGCTGACGAGCGGCACCTGTGGCCGGCCTTCTTCCATCTCATCAACCAGTGCCGCCCTGGCACAGTCTTTGGCGAACAGGTTGCGAGCAAAGACGGACTTGCTTGGCTCGACCTTGTACAAGCTGACCTGGAAGGAACGGGCTACGCCTGCGGGGCGGTTGATACCCCTGCTGCGGGCTTCGGTGCGCCACACATCCGACAAAGGCTTTACTGGGTGGCCAACTCCCTGCCAGCAGGACGGGCCCCATGGCGGGCCAAGCCAGGGGATGGACAGACTGCCGGGAGCGGCGGCGCTGACAGGATGGGCTACTCCTGCGCACCGGGATTACAGGTTTGCCAACGCGGCGCCATACGCCCAGAGGGGGGGGCGGAAAAAGGGAGAACAGCTCAACAACCAGGCCGTCCACCTTGCCGGTTGGCCCACTCCCAACGCCAACCCGGACGCCCCCAACATGAGCAAGAACCGGGGGGATGGACAGAGGGCCCGCCACACCCTCCAGAGTTTGGGGGCAATGGCCAAGAGTGTGGGCCCGGCCCGACTAACGGCTTCTGGGCAAATGCTGACTGGCTCTTGTGCCGGGATGGAAAGTGGCGGCCAGTTGAACCCGGAACATTCCCGCTGGCTTCAAGGTTTGCCGATAGAGTGGGATGCACTTGCACCATATGCAAAATGGAGGCGGTAATTTATGAAAGTATGTATTTTTTGCGGAAAATCCCTAATCGGCACCAAGGATGCGTCAAGAAAGAAATATTGCGACAAAGAGTGTTATCGTTTGCACAGGCTGTCAATGCCATTAACAAACAAGAGCACGGCACATTATCGGGCAAGAGAGTTGAAATCTCAGCGCTGCGAGGAATGTGGGGGCACGAAGGATCTACAAGTTCATCACAGAGACAAGAATCCATTGAACGACTTACCGGAAAATCTCCAGACCCTTTGCTCCAAATGTCATCACAAAATGCATTGCGAAGAGCTGCTTTCGACGTGCGCCGTTTGTGGAAAAACGTTCAAAGCGGCATCACACCGCAACCGAAACAAAATATGTTCTGCCCAGTGTGCCAAAGAATGGGGGAGCATATCTGCTCGAAAGAGGTAGGGCAAAACCGAGTAGGACGACTGCGGGGTTTTGGCAATGCAATCAACAAAGAGCCAGCGCAAGCGTTTATAGAAGCATGCATGAAAATATTAGACGAAGGAGCGCCCCATGCCTAACATCACCTACAGCGAGCACAAGGCCGCGCTGAGACGCGCCGAGAGAGCGGAGAGACAGGCGCTGCTATTAGCCGAGGGAATAGAAGCGATTATCAACGCCAATTCCACATACCATGAATGCCCGGCCACAGTCTTTGAAGGTTGCCCGTTTGACAAACTTGAAGAATGCGCCAAGTGTGATGGTGCCCTTTATTCAACAAATTGCTGGCTGGCCTGGGCCGGGCGAGAGGGAGAGTGATATGAAACCACCAAGCAAGGAAGAACTAAAAGAATTGAAAGACTATGCGCAAACTTCTTTCATGGCCGTTACCATAAAACGTTTAATTACCGATTATAATCGCCAGTGTTGGATCGTGCGTTTGCTGGAAAAAGACATAGACCGACGGGAAAAGGAAGGGCGTTAACATGCAACTCCACACCTACAAATGCAGCCGCATCGCCGCCACCACCTTTAGCAACCCGCGTACCTGCGATTACCGCCGCAAGATGTTGGACGCCTACATCTGCCAGGGCTGCCCCGGCCCTATTCCCCTGGGCAACGCGCCCTGGCCTAATGACTGCCCGGCCGAACCCAAAGAACGGCTTTGCAAGGACTGCGGCCGGCCGCTGCCCAAGCAAACCTGGGGCGGAGCTCTGGCGGGCACTCACCGGCGTTGCGCAGACTGCACCAAGGCCAGGGCTATCAAAGCCAAGGCCGCCCGGGTCAATGGGCGCCGTGCGGCTGCCTCTGCCCTCCCCCAACGCGTCAACTGGGCCAAGGTGGACTGGTCTAGAACAGACGCCGCCCTGGCCGAACAACACAAAGTTACCCGCGCCACTGTGGCCAAGTATAGGGTGGAAGCTAGGGGATAGTTTATGGCCGAGCCCATCATTATGTATCCCTGGCCCAGATGGCTCAAGGGCGAGAAGGCGGCCGCCTATTCCGGTATTGGCTATAAAACGCTCAAGAAGCTGGCGGCCGGCGGTGAAATTGTGGGTTTCCCGGATCCAAACGATAAGCGCGGGCCGCTGGGCGATGGGGTATGGGTTTTTGACCAGAAAAGCATAGACCAATACCGCCTTAACCAAGCCAGTGATTCAGATGCCGCGGTTGTCAAAAATGCCATACTTGCCACCCGCGCGGGAAGGCGTATATAATGATTCGCATGGCAGGGATATTTCTGAGAAATGGCAAATGGTATTGCCGCCAGCGCAAAGGCGGCCGCCTGGTGGTTTGGTCTCTGGCCAAGTTTGGTATAAAGACCGAGGCCCAAGCCCTCAAATATCTTGCCGAATATCAAAAGTCCGCCCTGGCCGACCGCCTTGCTGAATTAGACCCAAGCACCATAAAGCTGCAAGAATTTATTGATAAATATACAAAACTGCGTCAAGGACAAATAGCCGTCAGCAGCTTGGCCCGCTATGAAGTTTCATTAAAGGCCCTGTTGGCCGGGCTTGGCAATATAGCCTTGCGCGCCATCACCCCCGCCAAAATATCAGAATGGATTGCCAACAGGCTGCAATCAGGAGTAACCCCCAATGGCGTCAATGCTGACTTGCGCCATATCCGGGCCGCATTACGCCATGCGGTAGACTGGGGCATGTTGCAGCAGGCCCCAAAAATCAAGATGGTGAAGGTAGACAACTCGCTCCCTCGCTACATAGAACCGGATGAATTGGATCTAATTTTGAGTGCTGAGGACAACCCCGCTCATCGGGCATTGTGGGACTTTCTGCTTTGGACTGGCTGCCGGCGTTCTGAGGCGCTGGGCCTGCAATGGAAGGATATCAGCCTCACCCCTACCCCTATGGCCAAAGTAACCGGCAAGGGGCGCAAGCAGCGCCTTATTCCTTTGCTTCCCCAGGCCGTGCAAGCGCTGGGAGAAAAAAAGGATATTGGCTTTGTGTTCCCGCAAGTCCATCCAGACGTCTATACCAAATGGTGGCAAAAACTAGTACGTAAGGCCAGCTCTCAATGTACCACCTGCGACGCCTACTCCCTTAAAAAAGAAAATGACAGATGGTCCTGCCAAGGATGCAACGCCTCTTTTAGTATTAACAGGTATGCCATCCTGGCCAAGCACCGCTTGCACGACCTGCGCCACACTGCCGCTACCTATATGATAGTTAAAGGCGTTCCCCTGCGGGTTGTCCAGGATATCCTGGGCCATGCCGACATAAAGACCACCATGCACTACTCCAAAGGGTTGGCTGCCAGCCACTTGTACTACACCCTTTACGAAGCCTTTCACGGTCAAAAATAGCCTCGCCACTGTTATACTTTTGTTATACTAAACAGCCCAAAAAAGCCTCAAAAAAGCACAAAAAACGCCAAAACAATAAAGCTGACATCGGAAAACTTTCGCCTCCCTAGCCAGCTAACAACATAAATTTATTTGATTTTTCAGAGTGGGTTGCCCGAGAATCGAACTCGGAACCTACGGATTAAGAGTCCGGTGCTCTGCCAGTTGAGCTAGCAACCCCCAAAACCTGCAGTCATCATTAATAACAGGTAAAGCCAAAATGGTCAACTGTTTTTTGGGGCTTAAGCAGCCATGGCCTGCCCTTTGGTTTGCGTTTAGCGCTCTTACCCTATAAAATAAGCTAGGCCTAACCCATTGGCCAGCTTAACGAAATATCGACAGGAGTTGACTATGCTGCCTTTTATAGACCTTAAAGCCCAGTACCAGCGTTTGCAGCCGGAAATTAAGCGCCGTGTGGAGCAGGTGCTGGAACACGGCGCATTTATCATGGGGCCAGAGGTGGCTGAGCTGGAACAGGCTTTAGCCAAATATATGGGCGTGCGCCATGTTATAAGCTGTTCCTCTGGTTCCGACGCGCTGCTCATGCCTTTAATGGCCTGGGACATAAAACCCGGCGACGCGGTGTTTGTGCCAACGTTCACCTTCTTTGCCACCGCGGAAATGGTGGCGCTTTTGGGCGCAACCCCGGTGCTGGTGGAGGTGGATCCCGTAACCTTCAATATGGACCCAGCGGCTCTGGCTTTGGCCATTGAAGCGGTTAACAAGCAAAACCCTTATATCTACCCGCTGCCCAAAAACTACACCCACCTTAAGGCCAGGGCCATTATTCCGGTAGATTTGTTCGGCATTGCCGCTGACTATGAAAAAATTTTGGATATAGCCAAGGCCCACAACCTGCTGGTGCTGGAAGACGCCGCCCAGGCTTTTGGCGCCACCGCTCACGGCCATGCCACCGGCAACCTGGGCTGCCATGCCGCGGCCTTTAGCTTTTTCCCGGCCAAGCCCTTGGGCGGCTATGGCGACAGCGGGGCCATAGCCACCAATGACGATCAGCTGGCCGCGCTGTTAAAATCCATTCGCGTGCATGGCCAGGGCCGGGATAAATACGAAAACGTGCGCATTGGCTTAAACGGCCGTATGGACACCCTGCAGGCTGCCATTTTGCTGCCCAAGCTGGGCATTTTAGATGAAGAGATAGCCGCCCGCCAACTGGTGGCCAGGGCCTACAACCAGCGCCTGGAAGGCTTGCCCGGGGTAATAACCCCCAGCGTGCCGGCCGGCCATATTAGCGCCTGGGCTCAATACAGCATATTATTGCCCAAGCGCGATGAAATAAGCCAGGCCCTGCAGGCCGCCGGCGTGCCCACCAACATCTATTATTCACGCTCTCTGCACCAACAAAAGGCGTTAAGCCACCTGGGCTATGCCGACGAATGCTTTAGCGTTACCCGCGACTTGAGCAAACGCATTTTAAGCCTGCCCATGCATCCCTATTTGCGGGCCGTGGATCAGGACAAAATATGTCAGGCCCTGGCTAAGGCGCTGTAGCATGGCCCAACGCAGCTACGAAGAATCCCTGCGGCTATTAGAGGCCTGCCATGAATTCCCCTGCCGCTACACATTCAAAATAATTGGCCCCAATCGGCCAGACTGGTTTACCAGCGTGCGCCAGGCGGCGGAAAACGTATTGGACGCGGCGGAGCTTAAAGTGGCGGGCAGTTCCAGTGGCAATAACTATCAGTCTTTAAGCTTAGAGGCGCACATGGAAAACGCGCGGCAAGTAATGGAAGTGTATGCGGCCCTGAAAAACGTGCCGGAAGTAAAAATGCTGCTTTAGGCGCTTTTTTGCAACAATAGCAAAAACTCAACATTGCCGGCCGGTCCGGCAATAGGGCTTTCGCAGTTGGCCAGGCTTGTCAGCCCCTGGCTTTGCGCAAACGCTTCCACTTTATGTAAAGCGCTTAAGCGCGTGGCCTGGTCTTTAACCACCCCGCCCTTTTCCACCAAATCTTTGCCCACTTCAAACTGCGGTTTTACCAGGCACAGCAGATGCCCGCCGGTTGCCAGGCGCATCGCAAACTTATCCATCAGCATGGTAAGGCTGATAAAAGACACGTCGGCCACGATTAAGTCAAAGGGGCCGGAGGCAACGTCATGGGCAATGTGGCGGAAGTTAAGGCGTTCAAACAGTTCCACTCTTACGTCCTGGCGCAGCTTGTAGGCCAGTTGGCCATAGCCCACATCAACGGCCACCACTTTGGCCGCGCCATGCCGCAGCAAACAATCGGTAAAGCCGCCGGTGCTGGCCCCCACGTCCAGGCAAAGCATGCCGGCGGGGCTGAAGTTAAAGACTTGCAGAGCGTGGGCCAGCTTTACCCCGCCACGCGACACATAGGGATGAACGGGTTTAGAAAGCTCCACCAAAGATTCCGGCTTAACCATAAAGCCCGCCTTGTGCTGAGGAGCGCCATCCACGCTTACCAGGCCGGCCAAAATGCATGCCTGGGCGCGCGCGCGCGAGCTAACCAGGCCCAGTTCCAGCAAGCGCGTATCTAGGCGGGCGCGCCCTTTCACAATAGCGCCTTAGCCCGCGCCACAATGCCTTGGGCATCCAAGCCCAACAAATGCCTTAACTGCGCTTGCGAACCGTGATCCACGAATACGTCATTAACCGCCACACGGGCCACAGGCACATAAATGGCATGTTTGCTCAGGGTTTCCAGCACCAGCGAACCAAAGCCGCCGGCGGCCACGTTTTCTTCCACCGTAACCACCCGGCCGCATTTCCGCGCCGCCGCGCAAATCAGCTCTTCATCAAGGGGTTTAATAAAACGGGCGTTAATCTGCGCGGCGCTTATGTCCTGGCCCGCCAGCAAATGCCTTGCCTCGCTGCAAACGCCTTTGCCATTGCCCGCGCTTAACAGCAAAACATCTTCCCCTTCGGCCACCAACTCGCCCTTGCCCCACGGCATAAGCTTAAAGTCCGTATCCAAAACATTGCCAGGGCCAATGCCCCGTGGGTAGCGCAAAGCCACTGGCCCCGGCTGCTTTAAGGCGCTGTAAAGCATATGCCTAAGCTCGTTTTGGTCGGCCGGGGCCGCCAGGCTTAGGTTGGGTATGGAACGCAGAAAGCTTATATCAAACAAGCCCTGATGGGTGGATCCGTCTTCCCCCACCAGCCCGGCCCGATCTAAAGCCAGCAGCACCGGCAGCTTGGCCAGGCACACATCGTGCACTATCTGGTCATAGGCCCGCTGCATAAAACTGGAATAAATGGCCACCACCGGCCTAAGCCCCTGGCTGGCCAGGCCGGCGGCCATGGTAACCGCATGCTGCTCGGCAATGCCCACGTCAATAAACTGTTCGGGCAATTCTTCAGCTAAAGGAATAAGCCCGGTGCCATCGGGCATGGCCGCGGTTATGGCTATTATATTTTTGTCGTTTCTGGCAAGCTCCAAAAGGCTTTGCCCAAAGGCCTTGGTGTAGGTTAAAGAGGGCTTGGCGCTTACCGCGCTTTCCTCGTCAAACTTGGCGCCAATGCCATGGAAGCGGCTGGGGTTTTTTTCGGCGGGCATGAAGCCGCGGCCCTTTTGGGTAAGCACATGCACCAAAACCGGGCCATCCACATGGGAGAGTGTGCTGAAGGTTTCTAAAAGGCGCGGCAAATCGTGGCCATCCACCGGCCCCACATAGTTGAATTTGAAAGATTCGAACAAAATGCCAGGCGTGGACAGGGCCTTTATAGACTCCTCGGTGCGCCGGGCCAGGCTAAGAAGCTCGTCGCCAATGGCGGGCACAGACTTCAGCCGCTTACCCAGCTCGCGCCTGAAGGTTTGGTAGGTTTTGCCCGAAGTGGCGCGCGACATAAAACGGCTGAGCGCGCCCACATTGGGGGCAATGGACATGCCGTTATCATTGAGCACCACTATCAGGTTGGCACCCAAATCACCGGTTTGGTTAAGGCCTTCAAAGGCTAAACCAGAACTGAGCGCGCCGTCGCCTATTACCGCGATGACCCGCCCGCTCTCGCCTTTGTGTTTTTTGGCCAAAGCCATTCCCAAGCCGACGGAAATGCTGGTGGAGGAATGGCCGGTGTCAAAGGCGTCATAAGGGCTTTCCGCCGAACGGGGAAAGCCGGCCAGGCCGCCTAACTGGCGCAGGCTGGCAAAGGCTTCGCGGCGGCCGGTTAAAATTTTATAGGCATAGGCCTGGTGGCCCACGTCCCAGATAATACGGTTTTCCAGGCCGGGGAATATTTTGAGCAGAGCAATGGCAAGCTCCACCGCCCCCAGGCTGGGCGCCAGGTGGCCGCCGGTTTTGCGCACCACCTCAATCATGTACTCACGCACCTCCTGGGCCAGCCGGTCCATTTCCGGCAGGCTAAGGCCTTGCAGGTCGCGCGGGGAATTAATACGCGGCAAAATAGGCAAGATCAGACGTTTCCTTAAATTAAAAGCCCGCAAGCAGCCGCCACCTTTGGCAATTTGTGGCGTTATTGCTCAACTTTACCATATTTTCAAAAATTTTTTCTAGAGTTCACTTCATAAATCCCCTTGCCGGTGGTTTATGAAAGACCGCCTTGCCGAAAAGCGTGGTCTTCGGCGGGCTCCCGGCGGCACGCGCCGCCGCGTAAGCCTTTTCAGGCGGCGTTACAAGCCATTTATGAAATGACTTGTAGTATGCGTCGCGGCCCATCTGCCTCTTGCCATTTGCCCGCCTTTTGGGTAGCTTTCAACCTATGAATGAACTTGACAGAATACAAAAATTGCGCGAGCAGATAGCCCGCCACAACCGGCTTTATTACAACCAGCAAAGGCCGCTGATAAGCGATGCCAGCTACGACGCCCTGCTGGCCGAACTAAAAGCCCTGGAAGAACGCCACCCCGAGTTGGCCGAGCCCGCTTCGCCCACCCAGACCGTGGGCGCCAAACCCAGTTCCGCCCTGGCCAAGGCCAGCCACTACCGGCCCATGCTAAGCCTGGATTCTTCGGCCGATGCCGCCCAAGCCATGGCCTTTCTAAGTTCTTTGCCTAAAGGCAGCGAGCTTTTAGCCCAGCCTAAAATGGACGGCCTTTCGGTGGAGCTTACCTACAAAAACGGCGCCTTTACCCGCGGGCTAACCAGGGGCGACGGCACCACCGGGGAAAACGTAACCGCCAACCTGGCCACCTTGCGGCAAATACCGCAAAAATTAAACCAGCCCTGCCCGCCTTTACTGGTGGTGCGGGGCGAAGTGTATATGGAGCTGACAGGCTTTGAGGAACTTAATCAAAAACTTCTGAACCGGGATCTGGAACCTTTTGCCAACCCGCGCAACGCCGCGGCTGGCGCGCTGCGCCAGCTAAACCCGGCCGTTACCGCGGCCCGGCCGCTCCGCTTTTTCCCCTTTGAGCTGGTTAACGCCGAAGAACTGGGCTTTAGCAACGACTACCTGGCGCTTTTAGAATTGCGGCGCCTGGGCTTTGCTCTAAATGACGAATACCAGCTTAGCCGGGGGGTGGGGCCGGACTTTGCCGCCGAGCTTTACCAGCGCTACCAAAAGCACAGGGAAAGCCTTAATTTTGAAATAGACGGCATGGTGCTGAAGGCCAACCAGTTCTCCTTACGCCAGGAGTTGGGCTGGCGCAGCCGCTCGCCGCGCTGGGCCTTTGCCTGGAAATTCCCTCCCCGTCAGGAGGTTACCAAAGTTGATAACATTGTGGTGCAGGTGGGGCGTACCGGTAAGCTAACCCCGGTGGCCCTGCTCAGGCCGGTGGATGTGGGCGGGGTTACCATAAGCCGGGCCACATTGCACAACTTTGGCGAACTAACGCGCCTCAATGTGGCCCCCGGCGACTATGTGCGCCTGGAGCGGGCCGGCGACGTCATTCCCAAAGTGGTGCGGGTGGAAAAAAAGGGCGCGCAAGAGCCAGTGCCCGCGCCGGAACACTGCCCCATCTGCCACAGCCGGGTGGTGGCCAAAGGCGCATACCATTTCTGCCCCAACCATCTGGAATGCCCGGCCCAGCTAAAGGGCGCCATATTGCACTATGTGGGCCGCCAGGCCATGGATATTGAAGGCCTGGGCGAACGCAAGATAAAGCAGCTTATGGAAGAAGGCCTGTTAAAAAGCGTGGCCGACATTTACCAACTGCCCGAGCACGCCCAGGCCATCCAGAAATTGCCCGACTGGGGGCCGTTGTCCTTCAACAACCTGGCCCAGGCCATAGAGCGCTCGCGCAACCGGCCTTTGCCTAATTTTATTTTTGCCTTAGGAATTGAAGGCGTGGGGCAAACCACGGCCCGCGACTTGGCGGAGCATTTTGGCAGTTGGCAGGCCATTGCCAAGGCCAACCGGGAAGAACTGGCCTTGGTGCCAGGGGTGGGCGGCGTGGTGGCAGCCAGCATAAGCGCCTTTTTCAGCCACCCCCACACCGCCGAGCTGGCAGCCCATTTGTACCATGAAGCCAGGCCGGCCCAGGCCACGCCGGCCGCCGACAGTTCTTGGCAAGGCCAAACTCTGGTGTTTACCGGCGGGCTTAGCTCTATGAGCAGGGATGAAGCGGCCAAGCTGGCAAAAAATAAAGGCGCCAAAGTGGCGGCAAGCATTGGCAAACAGGTAACCTTGGTGGTGGCCGGGGTGGCGGCGGGCGGCAAACTGCATAAGGCCCAAGAGCTTGGCATTGAAATAATTGATGAAAAAGAATTCTTAGCCCGGCTTGGCAATTGACCTGAATTTTGAGGATGGTAAAAACCGTGGAGCAGCTATCAGAAGGAAGTAACGCAAGCCAGGCCCTTATTATGGTAAGCGGCCTGGTGCAAGGGGTGTATTTCAGGGCTAACGCCCAAAAACAGGCTTTGGCCTTAAATCTAACCGGCTACGCTAAAAACCTGCCCGACGGCCGGGTGGAAATAGTGGCTAAGGGCCCGGCGGAACAGCTGGAAAACCTAATAGCCTGGTGCCACCATGGCCCTCGGGCGGCCCGGGTAAGCCAGGTGCTTTGGCAGTGGCAGGCCGCTGATTTTAAAGGCAATGGTTTTGAAGTATGTTAAAATGGCAAAAATTATGATTACCAATTTACCATTTATTTTGATATACTAAAGAATTCAATTAGGCGGTCAGCCCAGCATTATCAGCTTGTTATTCTTAACGTTGTAATACGATTCAGGAGAATCTATGAAAAAAGCTATAGTTGGTTATGCCTTATGCCTGTTTTTCGCGCTAACCGGCTGCACCCATGTCAGCAATCTTGCCGACGCGGCGCTGGAATCGGTGGGCTGGCGCGGCAGCTTTAAGGAAACGGGAGACCCCAATCTCACCAAGCGCGCGGTTATCGTGCCCTTCCGTGCCGGTAAACCCGACCTGGAGCCCCAGGCCAAGGCCATGCAGCAGGCCGTGCAACAGGCCTTTATGAGTGACCCTCACATTAAAACCATTGAATTCCGCGAACTGCAAAAAGCCAGCATCGAATTTGGCGCCGCCGAGTTGGTGGCCGAAGACCGCTATCTGACCGGAGCCCGCAATTTGGGCATCAATGTGGTGGTGGTGGGCGATATCAGCGGCATGTACGTCGATTACAATCTGGAAGGCTGGTATGGCTTCCGCAACAGCATGCCTCAAATCATTATGGAAGGCCAGATACGGCTGGTGGACGGGGTGCGCGGCATAGTGCACACCTACCGCAATTTCAAAGAGAGAATTCTTATTGATGACGTTGAGGCGCAAGCTATCCTTACCGGCCAACCGCCCAAGCCGGAGCAGGTGCGGCAACTTATAGACAGCATTATTGCCAACAACCTGCCCATCATTATGGAAGATGTGCGCAACCTGCCCTGGAGCGGCATGGTGCTTAAGGTGCGCGACAATCAGGTACTAATAAGCGGCGGCCAAGACACCGGCTTTCAGCCTGGCAACACCTTGGTGCTATACGGGCAGAGCGCGCGCATAACCACTGGCGGCGGGCACAGCATTTATTTGCTGGGCCGCCCGGCGGGCAAAATAAATCTTAATGAAGTGCAGGCCGAAACCGCCTGGGGCGAAGTGGTCTTTGATGAAAAAGAGGTTTCTGAAGACAATCAGGAACAGGCCCAGGTCTACGACGTGCAGCCCGGGCAGATAGTACGCACCCGCTAAACCGCTGGGTTAAGCCTGAACGCCCCCCTCGCTTGTTAGCCTGGGGGGTTTTTGCTTGCGCTTTGGTTGCTGTGTCATAAAATATAAAAATAACATTTTACTGATAGCAAGAGGAAACATGGCGAAAAAAACTTTGACCACGGAAAAGAAAAATGTCTGGAAACAGGCCTCAGCGACGGAACGCAAGCAAATTATGGCCTTGGCTGAAGACTATAAAGAATTTCTGGATAACGCTAAAACCGAACGCCTGGCCGGCAGCCGTATTATTGCCATGGCCAAGGCCGCGGGCTTTAAGCCCTTTACCCCGGGACAAAAGGGCAAATGTTTTCTGGTGCACCAAAATAAATCCATTTTGCTGGCCATACCTGGCACGCAGCCCTGGAGCAAGGGTTTTCGCCTCATCGGCGCCCATATAGACGCTCCGCGCCTGGACCTTAAGATGCGGCCATTGTTTGAGAATCACGATCTGGCCTTTTTAAAAACCCACTATTACGGCGGCATAAAAAAATACCAGTGGTTTGCCACGCAGTTGGCCATTCACGGGGTGGTCTGCACCGCAAACGGTAAAAACGTGGAAATCCATATTGGCGATGACGCCCAAGACCCGGTATTCACCATTTGCGACCTGTTGCCCCACCTAAGCCGCAAAAGCCAGGAAGGCAAAAAACTCAGCGATGCCTTTGACGCCGAGCGCATGAATGCGCTTTTGGCCAGCAACCCTTTGGACAAAGCCCCCAAGGATGTGAAAGAGCCGGTAAAACAGGCGGTTTTAGAACTGCTCAACCAGCGCTACGGCATAATTGAGGATGATCTTATAAGCGCCGAGCTGGAGCTGGTGCCCGCCGGCCCGGCCCGCGATGTGGGGCTGGATCGCTCCATGGTGGGCGCCTACGCCCAGGATGACCGCATTTGCGCCTATGCCCAGCTTAAGGCGCTTTTACAGACTAAAAACCCCAACATGGGCTGCCTGGCCTGGTTTATGGACAAAGAAGAAGTTGGCTCGGAAGGCCCCACCAGCGCCAACACCAGGCTTCTGGAGCTATGGCTGGCCACTCTCATGCGGGCGGCGGGCGAAAAAGTGGACATTTTAAGCTTGAGCACCGCGCTCAGCCAGGGGCTGGCCATCAGCGCCGATGTCAATGCCGCCTTTGATCCCGACTACCCGGAAGTGCACGAAAAACGCAATGCCGCTATTTTAGGCTGCGGGGTAAACCTTACCAAATACACCGGCCACGGCGGCAAATATTCGGCCAACGACGCCAACGCCGAATATGTGGCCTGGATGCGCAATATATGGGACCAGGCCAAGGTTACCTGGCAGGCCGCCGGCCTGGGCCGCATTGACGAAGGCGGTGGCGGCACCATTGCCAAACTGCTGGCCGTGTATGGCATGAATGTGCTGGATGTGGGCCCTGCCCTGCTTTCCATGCATTCCCCCTTTGAAATAAGCCATAAGGCCGACTTGTGGTCCACGGTTGAAGCCTATAAAGCGTTTTTCGCAGCTTAGGCCAACCGCTGTTAATTGTTAGATAAAAAATGCCAATTGCATCCGCAGGACAATGGTTTCACAACGTGAAATCAGCGATGCAAAAATTGTTGGTTTTATTGTCAAAAAACATTTTTTTGCTATTGACCAAACTAGCACTTGTGCTTAATATGGCAGAAACAAACGCGTGCATAACGCGGCTAAGCCATTGTTGGGCCGGGTGCTTAATGGCGGCTTTAAGCGGATAGACTCCTGTATTAGGGAAAGGCCTTAAAGAAAATGAAATTGGGTGCTTTTGCTTCTGCAATTTCTTCACACGTTGCTGGTAAAAATTTGGTGAGCCGCGTTTTAACGGCTGTTACCTGGTTGCTGGTTTCTATTGTTCTGGCCGTCTATGCCATGGAACACTGGGACACCGGCATATTCTCTTACGACCTTTCCCAGGCCGCCTGGTTTCAGGTGGCCCGGGCGCTGGCTGGCATGCTTATGTTCGTAAACTTGGGAGCATTGGCCTGGCGCGCCTTTTTATTTAAAACCTACAAGCCCATAGCGGCCTGCGAGGACAAAGACCTGCCCGCCATTACCGTGCTGGTGCCCGCCTATAACGAAGGCGCCCAGGTGGTGGTAACGCTGAAAAGCGTTTGCGCCAGCGACTACCCGGCGGAAAAAATGCAGGTTATCGCCATAGACGACGGCAGCAAGGACGACACCTGGGAATGGATGCTTAAAGCCAAGGAAGAGCTGGGCGACCGGGTGGAAATTATCAAACAGCCCAAAAACGGCGGCAAGCGCCATGCCCTTTACACCGGCTTCAAAAAGGCCACCGGCCTGGTTTGGGTTACCATTGACAGCGACTCGGTGGTGGAGCCCTGGGGTCTGCGTAACCTTATCAGCCCCTTTGTGCGCGACGCCCGGGTGGGCGGCGTGGGCGGCAACGTGCGCGTGCTCAACTATAAAGAAGGCTTTATCCCCAAACTGCTGGAAGTGGCCTTTACCTTTGGCTTTGACTTTGTCCGTGCCACCCACAGCCGGGTTAACACGGTAATGTGCACCCCCGGGGCGCTTTCCGCCTTCCGCGCCTCGGCTGTGCGCCCCATTATGGACGAATGGCTGAACGAACAATTTTTAGGCAAGCCCTACAATATTGGTGAAGACCGCAACCTCACCAACCTGGTGTTGCGTCAGGGCTTCCATGTGCTGTTTCAGAGCAATGCCAATGTGTTTACCAATGTGCCCACCACTTATAAGGGCCTTTGCAAAATGCTCCTGCGCTGGGCGCGCAGCGATGTGCGCGAATCCATGATTTTAAGCGGCTTTGCGGTTAAACGCTTCCGCCCCACCTCCATGGCCGGGGCCAGGCTTAACCTGCTGCTTAGCTGGATAGACATGCTTATAACCCAGCCGGTGCTGGTGGCCTTTGTGCTGAGCTTCCTGTTCATCCCCCTGGGCGAGGTATTCAAGACCTTGTTCTTTGTGGGCCTGGGCGGGGGCGCCATACCGGTTTTAGTGTACTTCTGGCGCCATAGAAGCCTGCGCTGCCTGTGGGGCATCCCCTATGCGGCCTTCTACTTCCTGGCCCTGTCCTGGATCCAGTTTTACGCGGTCTTCACGGTGCACCGCTCTGGCTGGCTTACCCGCCAATTGCCCATGGAAGGGGAAAAGCGTTCGCTGTGGCGCCTGGTGCCCATGTATGCCACGGCCGCGGTGCTGGGCATGGTTATAATAAGCACGGACTCCGCCCCCAACCGGGACGTTACCCCCGCGCTTAATGACAACAAACTTATCGCCCTAGTGCGCCCGGCCTATGCCGCCGACATGCTGCCCAGTAGCGCTACTTCCAACTACTGGTGGTATTTGGCGGCTAAAACCGAACTGGGCAAAACCCAGGACGGGCGAATTCAACTTGGCGAAGTGGAACTGGTGGTAACCCGTCACGATGGTTCCAACCTGCGCCTGGTGGGGGAATCCGCGCTGTACTGCCCGCAAACCCACCAGTTGGTTATGCATGGCAAAATACAGGGTGCCACCGACGATGGTATGATTTTTGTGGTAAATGACTCCATCCAGTTCTCCTACGCCAAGTCGCGTTTGGATACCACTGGCGAGGTGCTGGTACAAGGCCCGTTTTTTGACATAAAGGGCAGAGGCATGCGTTTTGACCTGGCGGATAACCGCGCCTACTTTACCCAGATAGCCCAGGACATTGCTGTGGCGCCCGCCCATTCCAGCCGGGTATTGGCCACCTTGGGATCCAGCAGGATGCAGTAAGGGCTGAGCACCGCCAAGACATTCAACGCTATCTTTTTGTTACTGCCAGCAAATTCTATCCCTGCCGCAACATCAATACCACAAAGGGAGATATTTCTCCCTTTGTGGGCTTTTTAATAGTAGGACTTAATATATGAATTTTATGCCCCATTTTAAATCTCAGGCGGAAATAGCCGCGCACCAGTTGGCCGGCCTGCAATGGACAACCGCCCACGCCTACAATAACAACAACTTTTACAAAGAACTTTTCGACCAGGCTGGGGTTAAGCCCGAACAGATAAAAACCCTGGACGACATCAGGCGCCTGCCCTTTACCTCGCCGGACGACTTGGCCAAGTGCTACCCCTTCCCCTTTCTCTCCGTGCCCATGGAAAAAGTGGTGCGGGTGCACGCCAGCAGCGGCACCACTGGCAAGCGCAAGGTAATGTCTTACACCGCCAAAGATGTGGACGACTGGGCCAAGATGTTTGCCCGCTGCTACCAGATGGCGGGCCTTAGCCCCCACGACCGGGTGCAAATTGCGGTGGGTTACGGCGTATGGACCGCGGGCGTGGGTTTTCAACTGGGATGCGAGCGCTTTGGCGCCACCGCGGTGCCCATAGGGCCTGGCTCGGTTGACATGCAGTTCCAGTTTTTGGAAGACTTTCACAGCACCGTTCTGGGCTGCACCGCTTCCATGGGCTTGCTTATGGCCGAGGAGGCCAACCGCCGCAACCTGCGGGGCAAACTTAAACTGAATAAAATTATTTACGGTTCCGAGCGCTCTTCCGACGCCATGCGTAAAAAAATAAGCGAAGGCCTGGGCGGGGCCGAACTCTTCGACATTCCCGGCCTTACCGAGCTTTACGGGCCGGGCACGGGCATTGAATGCCAGGCCCACAGCGGCATGCACTACTGGGCCGACTACTATATTCTGGAAATTATCAACCCAGACACATTAGAGCCGGCCAAGCCGGGCGAAACCGGCGAAATGGTGGTAACCAGCTTATGTAAAGAGGCGTCGCCGTTAGTGCGCTACCGCACCCATGACCTTACCCGTATCCTGCCGGCGCCCTGCGCTTGCGGCTCCATTATGCCCCGCCACGACCGCCTGCTGGGCCGTAGCGACGATGGCATAAAATACCGCGCCGTCAACATCTACCCCGGCCAAATAGACGAAGTGCTGAGCAATGAGCCCGGCGTGTGCTCCGAATATCAAATTATTGTGGAGCACCGCAACGACGGACGCGAACACATGATAATACGCACCGAGCGGGCGCAAAACGCCAATGGCAGCCAGGACGAAGCCACGGCCGCGCGCCTGACCAGGGCTATAAAGTCTAAAATACTGGTTAGCGTGGAGGTGGAATTGGTAGACCATGCCAGCCTGCCGCGTTCGGAACGCAAAACCAAAAGGGTGTTTGACAAGCGTTTTGCCTAGAGTTCATTTCATAAAGCCCTTTGCAAAGGGATTTATGAAAGATTGCCTGGCCGAAAACCGCGCTTTTCGGCGGGCTCCCGGCGGCTTGCGCCGCCGCGTAAGCCTTTTCAGGCGGCAATAGAAATCAGTTATGAAACGACTTCCAGCATTTTAAATAGTCCGACAACCGGCAAGTTGCGTGATATATTATTGTGGTGTGATAATTCTTTCGCGGATCGCTAACGCTTATTTTGTAACTTCCGTTTATGAAGTTATGAAGGCTGGTTGCGCCCCCAAGCGCCGCATTCCGCCTGCTGGGACGGCCCGGAATCAATGGCTAAACCAGCGAATGCGGCAGGGTTGGAAGCCATTTATTAAGCGGCTTTTACAAGTCATTTCCTAAATGGCTTGTAACGCCGCCTGGAACAGGCTTACGCGGCGACGCAAGCCGCCGGGAGCGAAGCAAAAATCGCAATTTTTGCTTCGCGCTCCGTCATAAATCCTCCTTTAGGGAGATTTATGAAATGAACTGTAGTTAATGTTAACCCACACAGGCCATAACGCTTGCATATATCTGCCTATATTCTACCACGCCGGGTAATACTTACCTTTCTCATTGTGCTGGGCCTGTTTTTGCGCCTGTGGGGCCTAAGCTGGCCGGCGGAAGCTTATCCCGGCGCCAGCCCGGAATGGGGCGAGGCGGTCATTACCAATATCTCCTGGTTTAATCTGGTCTATCGCGAACACATATGGACCCAGGCCGTATACAGCCTGGCCTTTGTTCTGAAGTCTCTTTTTGCCGGCCTGGCGGGCTGGCTGGAGGTATGGCTGGGCCAAACCAGGATAAGCCCGGAAGAAGGCATGCAGGGCCTGCTGGCCGGACGTTTGGCGGTGGCTCTTTTGGGTACCGGGCAAATATGGCTGGCCTACCAGGTGGGGCGGCGCTGGTTTAACAGCGTGGGCACCGGCCTGCTTTGCGCGGCCTGGCTGGCTGTATCGCCGCTTATGGTAATGGAAAGCCACTATCTGGCCGCCGGCGTGCCGTTGGGTTTTATGGCCCTTTTGTGCATGTGGGCGGCTTATGTTTTAGCGCGCCATTTTAAACCCTGGCACTTTTTACTGGCCGGCTTTTGCCTGGGCTTAACAGTTACCGTAAAGGCTTCGGGCATAATTATTACGCCACTTTTTCTGTGGGCAGCCGTTTACGCCTGGCGCCAGCAGCGGCCAGGCCTGGGCCTGGGCGCGCTGTGGACGTTTTGCGCTTTGTTGGGCTTATGGATGGGCCTGACCATTGGCAGCCCCGGCTTTGTGTTGCAGCTTTTCCGCATGCACAATAATGTATGGGAATCGTTGGCCCTGCCGCCGTTATGTGGCGCGGCGGGCATGGCTTATGTGCAGACGCGCGTATATACGCTTTGGGAGTTGATGCAAAACTGGGTGGGCTGGCATTGGCTGGCCTTATGGCTGCTGGCTTTTGCCATTATGCTCAAGAAAAAATATTACCATTGCCTGGCCATTGCCTTGTTCCCCCTGCTTTATGTGGCGGCCGCTTTATTTTTGCTGGCCTCACCCATGGAAAACCTGCTGGCCGCCTGCATGCCCATGTTTATTTTAATGGCGGTATGGCCTATTGTGGTGTTGTGCCGCCGCATACCAGGCAGGCTTACCCCAGCCTGGACGGTGGCGCTTATTGGCGCGCTTTTGCTGGCCCATCCCTTGTTAAATTCCTTCCGGGTTGGCTATTTGTTCTGGCAGCAGCCCACTCTTAGCGCCGCCTTGGCCTGGGCCGAACAAAACCTGCCGGCAAGCCCCGGCCTTGCCGCCACTGAAAACAAAGACTATCTGCTGCTGCCAAGCGCGCTGGGCAATCCAAACAATTTGCAGCTAATGAAGAGCTTTGACCTGGTAAGCGACTGGGCCCCCACCTGGCTCTACACCACCTGTAAACTGGCTACCCCTTACAACCTCTACGGCAATACGCCCAGTTTAAACCTTAAAGAATCACTCAACTTCTCACGCCTGCCAGTGGGCAGCCGCCAACCCTTCAGCCTTGTTTTTGCGGACAACAACACCTACAGCCGTGACGAAAGCGCCATTGTTTTAGACAAACCAGGCGCGGCGGGCAGAATGCTGCGTATCCCCTCTTCGCCAGTGTTGAACGTAAAATTGCGCAATATGGGCAACAGCATGGCCATGCTGCAGCTTAACCAGGGCCCGCCCTGGAAGGGAGAGGTTTTAACCCTTTACCCCGGCCAGGAGCGCAGTTTAAAAATACGCGCCAGAAACTGGCCCCCCATGATGGGCGGCACCTACCCGTTAGGCTTGCGCCTGCACCAGGGCAATTTGCTGTGGGCCAGTTGGCAGTGGAACCCGGCTACAGCCGCCTATCAAGATTTGCTTAGCGGGCGGCAGGAAAACGCCCTAAGCCTGCCGGATGATGATTTGTCTTTTGAAAGCAAAATAATGCGCCTTTTAGCTTTCAGCCGCGAGCAAAACTGGGAACAGGCGCAGGCTTTATTTAACAGTATAAGCCCCAATGCGCCGGCTTTTGCCTTGGCCAGGCAGGCTTACAGTAACGAATGGAAGCAAACTCTGGCCAATTACGCCGGCGTTAGCCCCAAGCTTTTGCAAACCGCCAGCAGGGTTTTTTACCCCATAGAGCCGCTACGCGCCGGCCAGGAGCTGGTGCAGGTACACGGCCAGGGCTTTTCTGGCGTGCTGGAGCGCAGGCTTTACAACCGCGAAGGCTGGCTGAAGCTCAAGCTGAATGACATTTTACCGGCCGGCCTGTGGCGCTTTAATCTGTATCTGAAAGACAGCACTCCAGAGCCTTTAACTGTGCAATTGTGGCATGTGGATGTGGATAGGGAATTTTTGCTAAAAGAAGCCATCATGCCAGCCGGAGCCAGCCAGCTTGAGTTAGCCTTCAGCCAGTTGCAAAACGCCGCGCAAATAGAGGCCAGGGTGGAATTCCCCTCCAGCGGGGCCTCGGTTGTGGGCTTTGCCCTGGAAACTGATATTTACGCCCACATGCGCCAGATATACAATTGGTACTTGGAAGCCGCCTGCCGCCTTAATTTGCAGCAGGGGCATTTTACTAAAGCCCTGCAAGCCATAAATGCCGTAAGCTTCCCTCTTGCTCCCGAACTTTTGTACTTAAAAACCCGGGCCCTTTGGGGGGCAGGGCTTAACCATGAAGCACTGCGGCTTATGCACGAACTACAGGCCCTTTGGCACAACAACCCGGAAAAACTAAGCCTGCTGCGCGACATGTACCAGAGCGCCGGGGAGGATGCGCAACTGCAGGAGCTTGATCGACGTTTGGCGGAACTTAGGCCCTCCATCAGTAAAAATGCCATTTTCAGCAACTACCTGGCTTTGCTCGGCTATGACGGGCCTGGTTCCGGCGAATTAAAGGCGGGCGGCAAGGTTAGCTTAAACCTGTATTGGCAGGCCTTGCAAACGCCCACCGTGGATACCGCCATTGTGCTTAAGCTGCTTGGCCCCGACACCAACATAGATTTTAAACACCGCCTGAGCCAGGGCGCGCATAAAATGACCCAGTTGCGTGAGGGCCAGTTGCTAAGAGAAACCCGCGCCCTGCAGTTGCCGGCCAATCTGCCGCCGGGCAGCTATCAGTTGCGTTTAAGCCTGCTAGATTCAGACTACACCAACCAGCTTCTGCCCATACGGCAGGGAGAGGGCCGCGGAGGCACGGAGATGCTTCTTTTTAACCTGGAAATAAAATAAATAGGGTGGCAATGAACGACCAGAAAAAAAACGAGCAAGACAGCGGCGCTGCGGGCGCGCTGTGGTCTACCCAAGTAGATTACGACAGCGGCGATGAATACCTGCAAAAGATATTCGAGGCCATTGTGTTCAGCGGCTGCGATACCTCTAAGGAATAGAAACGCTAAAGCCTGTCTTTACCCACCTGCTTGTAACGGAAGCAGCTTACCAGGTGGTCGTTAATAAGCCCGGTGGCCTGCAGGTGAGAATAGACAACCACCGGCCCCAGAAACTTGAATCCCAGCTTTTTCATTTCTTTGGCAATTCTTTGCGACAACTCGCTCTGGGCCGGCACCTGCTCTATACTACGCCAGGCATTGACAATGGGCTGGCCATCCACAAAACCCCACAGGTAATTACAAAAGCTGCCATGTTGGGCCTGCACTTCTAAAAAGCGGCGCGCGTTATTAACAGCGGCCTGTATTTTTTGCCGGTTGCGGATTATAGCGGGATTTTGCAACAGCTCTTCCTCATGGGCGGTGGTGAAGCTGGCCACCTTTTGCGGGTCAAAATTGGCAAAGGCTTTGGCATAACCCGCGCGTTTGTCTAAAATGGTGCGCCAGGAAAGCCCGGCCTGGGCCGACTCCAGCACCAAAAACTCAAACTGGCGTTTGTCGCTCCAGCAGGGCACGCCCCACTCGCTATCGTGATAGCGCTGGTCTACCTCACGCGTGGAAACCCAGGGGCAGCGCGGTAAATTTTTCATGGCCACAACCTTTCTTGAGCTGGCGGTCTGAACTGAGCATTATTTTAACCGGTTATTAATCTTTAAGCCAACTTCGCCCGGCCCGCCACCAGGCGCCCACAGCCGCCAGCGCTGGCCCGGCCTGTTTAAAAACATAGCTGAAGTTTATTGACTTAGCAAATATAAATGATAGTATTACACAGTTAAATATGGGGACGTAGCTCAGCTGGGAGAGCGGCGCGTTCGCAATGCGCAGGCCGAGGGTTCGATCCCCTTCGTCTCCACCATTTTGTTGTTTAATGCCGTTCGGCAAATTTTACTACCGCAGTTAAGCCCTGGTAAATCCAGGGCTTTTTTGCGTTTACAAGCCACCCTGCCCAGCGGGATTCTTTGGCAGCCACAAAACTCAAGGCCGCCTTCAGTTGTCTTTGTTGTTTTTATTACAAGTCATTTCATAAATGGCTTGTAACGCCGCCTGGAACAGGCTTACGCGGCGGCGTTGCTGCCGGGAGCGAAGCAAAAATCACACTTTTTGCTTCGCGATCCGTCATAAATACCCCTAAAGGGGGATTTATGAAATAACTTCTAGTAGCGCCCGCGAAGGCTGGCGGAGTGGGCTTTGCGTTAGCACAATACAGAGTGAGAGGCCGCGCTGCTCCTAAGGAAAACAGGGCATGGCATGACGAGTTGCACCCCTGCCCGCATTTATTGCGTGGCCAGCGTAAACAAATTAAGCTTTTTGCTTTTGCGCACCACGCTGGATTGGTCTATGTTAAGCGCCTTGGCCACCTTGCGCGTGCTTTTATGCTGGATAAAGGCCTGCTGCAGGGTTTTGGCCTCCACCATGTCAAGAATTTCCTTCAAGCTTTTTCCCTCTATGTTAAGCGATATTTGGTAAGAGGAAAGCTCGGCCTGGCGCATGGAAGCGGGCAGATCGTCAACCCCGATTATGGGTTTTAAAGAAGTTACCACCAGGCGTTCCATAAGGTTTTCCAGCTCGCGCACATTGCCGGGCCAGCTATAGGCGGCCAGCATGGGCAAAGTGGATGGGTGCAGTTCTTTTTTGCGGCTGTGGCGCTGGCAAAATTTTTGCAAAAACTGCTGGGCCATAAACACAATATCTTCGCGGCGCTCACGCAAAGGCGGCACCACAATGGGCACCACGTTCAAACGGTAGAACAGGTCTTGGCGGAAACGCCCCGTTTCCACCAGGCCCGCCAGATTATGGTTGGTGGCGGCGATAATGCGCACGTCTATATCGCGGGGGTGTGTATCGCCCACGCGCCTGGTTTGGCGTTCTTGCAACACGCGTAAAAGCTTTACCTGCAAAGACAGCGGCACATCGCCTATTTCGTCAAGCAATATGGTGCCGCCTTCCGCCGCTTCAAACAGCCCGCTTTTGCCGGTTTTGCTGGCCCCGGTAAAGGCGCCGCGAATATAGCCGAAAAGTTCGCTTTCCAAAAGCGCCTCTGGTATGGCCGCGCAGTTTACCTTAATAAAGGGCTTGCCCTGGCGGTTGGAGTTGTTGTGAATAATGCCGGCTATCCATTCTTTGCCCACGCCGGATTCCCCCTGGATAAGCACGGTGGAATCCACCGAGCCCAAACGCAAGGCCAAAGCCAGCACATGCTGCATGGCCGGCGAATGGGCGCTCGGGCTGTTCTCGTCCTGGCCCAGCTTGTGTTTAAGTTCGCGCAGCTCCTCTTCGTAGCGCACCTTTAAGGTGTCGGCGGCCTCCAGCTTGTCGCGCAGGTTGTTAAGCTCGGTTAAATCGCGCACGGTGGTAACCACCCGCACCATTTGCCCGGCATTGTCGTACACCGGGGTGCCGCTGGCCATAACCGTGGTGTTGCCGCGTATTTTTTGGATAACCGTGCAGGGCGCCTTGGTGGCCAGCACCCCAATGGTGGAAGACTGGTCGAAGATATGCTGCTCCACCAGCTCTTGCATGGTGTAGCCCACCACATCGCTGGCCCGAAGGCCGCTTATACGCTCGTAGGCCTTGTTAACGCGCAGGGTTTTGCCCTCGCCGTCGGTAACGTAGATGCCATCGAAAGAAGATTCGATAATGCCGTTGAGCTCTTCGGTGAGCATGCGCACGCTCAAGAGCTCGTTGGAAATTTGCTCCAGCTCGGAGACGTCGTGCAGGCTGGCCAACGCGCCTATGTGCTTGCCGTGCACAATTAAAGGGGCGCGGTTAACCAAAAACGAGCGCTCGCCGAATTTAAGTTTTTTCCACTTTTCCACCCGCCCGCTTTGCACCACTTTGTAAAGCTGGCTTTCGGTAATAACTTCGTTAAGGTGGCGGTTGATGATGCCCGCCCGCCCGCCGGGCATAAGCTGGCTGAAGGCTTCGTTGCACAGCCACACCACCCCCTGGTCGTTAACCGCCACAATGGGGTATGGTATGGCCTCCAATAGGGTGCCGAACAAAAAAAGCACCTGGGGCAGCAGGTGGTCTTCCAACAGATGGGGATGCACCACCCCCAAAAGGCGGCCAGCCTGGGCCACCATAATTATTTCGTGTTTGCCGCTTTCAAAGTCCCACACTTCATCCGGGCTAACCAACAGAGGGGCGGGCTCCAGCAGTTGCCCGGCCGGGGTGCTGGGAGACAGGCCTTTGGCAAAGGCGGCGAGCAGCGCCCGCTGCCGCACAACCCCGGCAATTTCCCCGTTTGCGCTTTTAAGCACCGGCAAGGCCCGGTAATAGGTGTTTTGCATACCCTGGACAGCCAGGGCAAGCGGGCTGCTTTCATAAAGCGCGGGCCGCGCTTCTTCCATCAACTCGCCATAGGTTCTGATTATATCCATTTAACTGGCGCTCCTCATTTTCACCGGCGCGGGCCCCGTGATGCGCAAATGCATCGAAAAAACAAAATGATTTTATGTATGGCCAAAATTTTAATAACATATTGTAATTTTTAATATATTTTTTAAATATGAAAAAACGCCGCCCCCCCCCTTTATAATAATTATTAACATACTATAAAAACCGATGCATTTACAACTCGTTTTTTATTGCTATTTCGCTAAAAACAGGCTTTTTGATGCAAATTGGCATCAAAAAGCCGCAAGCCCGGCCGGCCGGGCCAGCCCCCAGCCTGTCTCCATCTAAAATAAATTTAAAATTTTCAAGGTGTTATCTCCACAAAAAAGTTCCTGAGGCTTTATGGCACCGCTTTTGCAATTTATAAGGCCTGGTGAGTAAAAACCGCAAACCACATCTCTGACATTACAACCACACGCGCGCTGAACCCATTTCTTTGCCTAAACTTTTAGCATAAGGACAAGATTATGAATTGGCGTCAACACATTGAAAGCAGAACCATTACCCCGGAGCAGGCCATAAGCATGGTGCGCCCTGGCAACCGCATTGTTACCGGCCATGCCGCCGGCTCGCCCGAGGTGCTGATAAAGGCCATGATGGAGCATGCCTCCTCTTTTAAAAATGTGGAGATAGTGCATATGGTGGCCCTGAACGGCTCGCCATATAGCCAGCCCCAGTATGAAAAGAATTTCCGTTTCAATGGTATTTACGCCAGCGCCGGCACCCGCGAGGCCATTGGCGATGGCCGGGCCGACTTTACCACCATGTTTTTCTCCGAGTTTCCGGCCCACTTACGCGATCCGGGCTTTCCCATAGATTTTGCCTTTATTACCGTTTCCCCGCCTAACAATCAGGGTCTGGTGAGCTTGGGCGTGGCTGTGGACTACACCATGCAGGCCGCCCTGAGCGCCAAAGTTGTGGTGGCTGTCATCAACCCCACCATGCCCTACATAGGCGGCGGCGCGCTGCTGGCGGCGCATAAAATCCACCATTTTGTCAATTCCAGCCTGCCCATTCTGGAAATACCAGTGCCGGTGGTGGGCCCGGTGGAGCAGGCCATTGGCGATAACATCGGCAATCTCATTCAAGATGGCGACTGCCTGCAACTGGGCATTGGCACCATTCCCGATGCCGTGCTCAACACCTTAGGGGCCAAGCGCGACTTGGGCATTCATTCGGAAATGGTTTCCGACGGGGTGATGAAGCTGGTGGAGGCGGGCGTTATTAACTGCGCCCGCAAAACCCTGCACCAAGGCAAGATAGTAATAAGCTTTGCCATGGGCAGCAAAGGCTTTTATGAATGGCTTGACAAAAACCCCATGGTGGAGGCCTACCCGGTGGATTATGTGAACGACCCCCGGGTAATAGGCAAGAACGACAACCTCATATCCATCAACTCGGCGCTTTCCGTGGATTTTTTCGGCCAGGTGGCGGCCGACTGCATGGGCGGGGGCAAACAATATTCCGGCGTGGGCGGCCAGGTGGACTTTGTGCGCGGCTCGCGCTTTTCCAAAAACGGGCGCAGCATCATCGCGCTGCCCAGCACCGCGGCCAAAGGCACGGCCTCGCGCATATGCGCCATGCTGGAGCCGGGCCAGCCGGTTACCACCAGCCGCAACGACGTGGACTATGTGGTTACCGAGCACGGTGTGGCCAAACTGCGCGGCCAAACCAATGCCGCCCGGGCCAAAGCCTTAATAAGCCTGGCCGCGCCCCAGTTCAGGGAAGGCCTGTTAAGGCAGGCGCGCGACCTTTACAAGCTGCGCCTTAGTTAAAAGCCGTGGTTCACGCGGCGTAAGCTTGGCGCCTGGGCGCCGGGGTGGCCCATGCGGCCGGTATTAGGCTGGTTTACAAAATAGGCTGTGAGCGCCAAAGGCAAATGGCGTTTCACTGTTTCAGGCGTGTACGCCTGTTACTCACGTGCGTGTAAGGGTAGTAGGGGGGAGCGAGAAGCTCCGGATGTTTATCAAAACCATAAGGAGAAATTATATGAAAAATTGGACCGAACGTAGGCCAGAGGGGCAGGAGCCATCCTTTATTCCCTTAGGGCCATTCAAACTGCGTTTGCCTGGTGTGCACTACCGTTTTGAATTTCCGGACTATTTCCAAGGCATCCTCATGTGCGCGGTGTGCCTTTCCATTATTCCGGTGCTGCAGGAATACCTGGGCATGCCCTTTGAAGTGGCGCTGGCCATTGTCTGTCTTAACGGCTTCCTGTATCTTTTGCATTCGCATTTGGGCGACCCGGTGGTGCCCGGCTGGGTTACGCCGGCCATTCCGCTCATTATTGCCTACATGACCACCTTCCCCGTGGGGGTGGAGCGCATGCAGGCGCTGGTGGCCTTCCAAATCATCTTCGGCATCTGGTGTATATTCTTAGGCATCACCGGCTTGGGCCGCAAGGTTATCCAGATTATTCCGGCCGGCATAAAGGCCGGGGTTATTCTGGGCGCCGGTTTGGCCGCGGTGCAGCTGGTGTTTAGGCCCGGCGGCCGCTTGGAAATGATGCCCATCACCATCTCGGTCTGCGCCCTGGTGGCCCTTTTCATGCTTTACAACATGTTCTTCCGCCGTGTGGCCAGCGAACACAAAATCATCAAATTCATCTCCAACTTCGGCATTTTGCCGGCCATTGTCATGGCCATTATCGTCTCGCCTTTGGTTGGCGAATCCACCATGAACGTGCAGTGGGGCTTTTCGCGGCCCGACTTTGCCACCCTGTGGACCGACTGGGTGCCCTGGGGCAAAGTGGGCTGGCCGCCGCTGGAACTGTATCTTAAGTCCATACCGCTGGTTATCTCCACCTATATCGTGGTGTTTGGCGAAGTGCTGCAGGCCCGCTCCATCATTAAAGACGGCCAGCCCACCCGCCCCGACGACCCGGCCGACTACAACGAAAACCGCACCCACATCATCACCGGTATGCGTAACTCCATGATGGGCGTTATCGCTCCCGACATCTCCATGTGCGGCCCCATGTGGGCGGCCATGACCGTTGTTACCACCGAGCGCTGGAAAAAGGGCCGCAAGTCTATGGACAGCCTCATCGGCGGCACGGCCTCTTTCCGCTGGGGCACCTTTACCGGCTACTGGTTACTGCCCGTGGTTACCATCACCAAACCCATTTTGCCGGCCGCGCTTTCCTTAACCATGATGATTCAAGGTTTTGTGGCCGTGTATGTGGGCATTCGCGAAGCGCGCTGCTTAAAAGACCTGGGCATAGCCGGCATTGTGGCCGGGGTGCTCACCGTGCGCGGCGCGGCCTGGGCCTTTGCCGCCGGTTTAATAGTGTGCTTTGTGGTTTACGCCTTTGGCATGTTCAAACAAAAGCATGCCGAAGAGCCGGCTATCTGGATAGACCAGCATGACGAGGACCAAGCGGCGCCGGCCAAGAGCCAAGAGCTGGACGCCACTGTGCAAACCGCCGACTGTTGCGTGGCCCCCAGTGTGCGTGAGATAATGGAAGCTGGCAAGAGTGACGCGGCCAAAGAGCCCAAGCCTTCCGGCGCCAATTAAGTTTTGTTTTATTTGTAGAAAAAAGGAGTAATAAAATGCTGACTGCGGAACAATACATACAGTCTCTGCGCGACCTGGGCAAACGCCGGGTGTACGTGCTGGGCAAGCGGGTGGATAACATTGTGGATCATCCCATGATCCGCCCTTCCATCAACTGCTGCGCCATGACCTACAAGCTGGCGGAAATGCCCGAACATGAAGAGTTGATGACCGTGAAATCATCGCTTACCGGCAAAAAGATAAACCGCTTCACCAACGTCTTCCAGAACGAAAAGCAGTTGGTGGACAAAGTAAAAATGCAGCGCCTGTGCGGCGCCATGACCGGCTCCTGCTTCCAGCGCTGTGTGGGCATGGACGCGCTGAACGCCATGTGGAGCACCACTTTTGAAATGGATCAGAAGTGCGGTACCAGCTACCATCAGCGTTTTAAGGATTTCCTTATTAAATGGCAAGATAACGACTGGACCGTGGATGGCGCCATGACCGACCCCAAGGGCCACCGCAACCTGCCCCCCAGCAAGCAGGCCGATCCGGACTTGTTTGTGCGCATTACCGAACGCCGTAAAGACGGTATTGTGGTGCGCGGGGCCAAGATGCACCAGACCGGGGTGCTTAACTCCCACCACATTCTGGTAATGCCCACCCAGAACATGAGCGAGGCGGAAAAAGACTATGCCGTGTCTTTTGTGGTGGATGCCAAAGACCCGAGCCTGTTGTTCATCTACGGCCGCCAGTCGTGCGACACCCGTAAAATGGAAGGCGGCGCCGGCATAGACGTGGGCAACATAAAATACGGCGGCCAGGAGGCCATCGTTATTTTTGAAGACACCTTCATTCCCTGGGAACAGGTGTTTATGGCCGGCGAAACCGAGTTTGTGGGCATGATGGTGGAGCGCTTTGCCGGTTATCACCGCCAGAGCTACGGCGGCTGCAAAGTGGGCAACGGCGACGTGCTAATTGGCGCGGCCGCGGCCATTGCCGACTATAACGGCGCGGCCAAGGCTTCCCACGTTAAAGACAAAATCATCGAGATGATCCATTTGAATGAAACCTTGTATTCCTGCGGCATTGCCTGCTCGGCCGAAGGCCGCGCCACCGCGGCCAGCAACTTTACCATAGACACCATGCTGGCCAACGTGTGCAAGCAAAACGTAACCCGCCTGCCTTATGAAATAGCCCGCCTGGCGCAAGACATTGCCGGCGGCCTTATGGTTACCATGCCCGGCGAAGCGGATTTCACTTCGCCTGAAATCGGCGAATGGTGCACCAAACTAATGGCCGGCGATTCCCAATACCCCACCGAGCACAGGCAGCGCATGTTGCGCTTAATAGAGGCCATGACCATTGGCTCTATTGCCGTGGGTTATTTAACCGAGTCCATGCATGGGGCCGGTTCGCCCCAGGCCCAGCGCATTATGATAAGCCGCGCGGCCAATTTGGAAAACAAGAAAAAACTGGCCCGCCGTATCTGCGGCATAGACCCGGACGGCCTGTTTTAGCACGTATCTCTCCCCGTCGGCAAGGTGTTTGCTTTCTTACAAAAGCATACTTCCTTGGCCGGCGGGCCCCACGCCGGACTAAACCCAACCCCTTAAGTTTTGCAAGCCCGCCCGCGCAGTTCAGCCCTGGCGCGGGTGGGCTACCCGGTCTGGCATGTTGTTGCCGCCGCTCATTGAAACCGGCGAAAGTAGCGCTTAACTTTGCTTTCATCAAAATTGGCCTTGCTCCACAGACCAATGGCATCGGTATTGCTCACCGTATCATCCATACAATAATCATATAAAGCAGCATAGCCGCGTAAACCGCTGTCTGGGTATGGGGCGGTAAAGCTGCCCACCGTGGGGGGAGTAGCGAAAACAGAAATGGGTAAGCCCGGTATCGTAATCATACAAGCGTTCGCTGGTTCACGAGATAATTAATGACATTATTAATGAGCGGCGCATCGCTTTCTCTTAAATAGGCAAATGCCTGTGGTTGATGCCGCAAGTAAATTCTTGTGCCTGTCATTTAAAAAACGGCCAGGCGCGCGCTGGCCATGTTATTTGCTGTCTGGAGCGTTGCCGGTTTCATCTGGAATTGCGGTTTGCTGTTCAGCTATATGGTTTGCTTGCTCTTGGCCGCGCGCGCACGCTTGCAGCCTTCTTTGCCTGCGCCAGTGGCGAATAAGCATGATAAGCATGAGCACGCCGATGATGAGAAAAATTACTTCTCCCCAGACTGGCACTGGTGATACCCCCCAAGCATAGCCTGTCCGACCAGTTACTAATAGATATATTGCCGTTGAAACCAATGTGATGGCTAGCAACAACATCCAAAAGAAATTTTGTCCCACTTTTCATTTTCCCTGCCCAAAAGTTATCCGCAATAACATCTTATTATTCTTTTACGGCATCATGAACCCGCG
>JAVBVK010000028.1:0-22474 GCA_031554335.1 Desulfarculales bacterium | reverse complement strand
AATACTTCATTTTTTTGCTATTTGCAAATAAAATTTGATGGTTGAACGCCAGAAACAGCCGTTTGCCCCTGCCCCCGGGCGCCCTTTGGCTTGACCAGGGCGCGCTTTATAAGATAGATTTAACCTGGAGCCAGCGGCCGGTAAGGAATTTCAAGCGCCGCTAACCCCGCGCGGCAAGCCACGAAATTAAGGAGCAAATACCTTTGCAACTGTTAAAACGCCTGTTTAACGCCAAAAAAGAGCCGCCAAAACTTTTTGTGCTGGGCTTGGACGGCCTGGGAATGAGTTGGCTTAAGCAAACGCGGCCGATAATGCCCGCCTTGCAGCGGCTTTTGCGCGGCGGCGCGGTAACCAAGCTTACCACCCCTTTGCCAGCGGAAAGCCAGGTGGCCTGGGCCAGCTTTGCCACTGGGCAAAACCCAGGCCAGCACGGGGTGTTTGGCCTGGTAGACCGCAACCCCAACCCCTTTGAAACCTTTATAAGCAGCGCTTTGGAGATAGCCTCTCCCACCATTTGGGAAATTATTGGCCAGCAACACAAAAGCCTAAGCGTTATGAACGTGCCCCTAACCTACCCCCCGCGCCCGCTAAACGGGCTTATGGTGGGCTGCTCGCTAACCCCGGGGCTGGACTTGGCCCATGCCTGCTGGCCCATGGAGGTGGCCACCCGCCTTTTGGAGCTTAACTACCGCATAGAGCCGGACAACACCCTGGCCCTGAACCAGCCCGAAGCCTATTTGGCCGACCTTATGAATGTAATGGGCTGCCGTTTTCGCGCCGCCGGCCAGCTTATGCAAAGCGAGCCCTTCAGCTTTTGGCAATTGCACGACCTAAGCCTGGACCGCCTGAACCGCCTGTTCTACGCCCCGCCTGGCGAGCTGGCGGACGCGCCCCATAACTTCGGCGAGGTTTATGAATATCTGGATTCATGCCTGGCGGAGTTGTTAAGCCAGTTGCCGCAGGGTTGCCGCCTGGTGCTGGTAAGCACCCATGGTTTCAGCGCCTGCCACACCACTTTTATGCTCAACTCCTGGCTGGAAGAAAACGGCTACCTGCATTTTGCCCGGAACAGCAAAAATATGGCCAACATGCACCCCAGCACCAAAGCCTACAGCCTGGCCCCGGGGCGCGTTTACATAAACCTGAACGGCCGCGAGGCCGCTGGTTCGGTGGTTGCGGGCAAAGACTATGATGAGCTGCGCAGCGAACTGAAAAGCCGGCTTTTGGGCCTGCGCCTGCCGAACAGCCAAATGCCCGTACTGCGCGCGGCCCACTACCGCGAAGACATTTACCGCGGCGCCCAGCTTGCCCTGGCCCCCGACCTTATTCTGGAACCCATGCCCGGGGTGGATCTGCGCTCCAACCTGAACGCGCCCGGAGCCTGGCACAAGCCCCTTAGCGCCGGCTTGCCAGATAAAGACGACGGGTTTGTCTTTATCCAGGGCATGCAGACCGAAAACCCGGACAGCCGCATGGACATAATAGACCTGGCCCCCACCCTGCTGGCCATGCTGGAAATTGCCCCGCCTCCCTTCATGGAGGGGCGCCCCCAGGTTTAAGAGACATTGAAGCCTCTAATGCCAAACTTGCGCGGTCGTGACATAATAAAGCATCATTAACCGTTAAAGCGATAAAACCATGACCGCGGGCAACTTTATAGCCACAACCGAGCGCGCCGGCTACCACACTCTGAAGCATCAGGGAATTTTAGCCAGCGACAGCTACCAGCAAATAAGCTCCAGCCTCAAAAAAAACTTGAGCGCCCGCCACGCCGCCATTTTCGCCGAACCTCTTGCGGGCGGCGAGGGCGACATAAACTGGTACACCACGGCCCCCGGCCCCTTCATACCCTTAGGCGCGCTTAGCCCTGACGAGCAGAAGCACCTGCTGCAAAAGCTTGGCGCCCTGGCCAAAGATATAGACGAGCTTAGTAAAAGCCTGGCTGCCAGCAACGACCCGCCCAGCGTAACCCGCGGCCACATTCTGGCCTTGGCCTTAAGTTACCCCGCGTTGGACAACATCTATTTAGCCGCCAATGGCCAGCCGGTGCTTACCTGCTGGGGCATGGTGCCAGCCGCGCCTGGGGTTATGCCGCAAATGCTGGTGCGCAGCCTGCTGGCACCCCAAGCCTCTCCGGCAGCGGCGCAGCCCTTGCCAGACGGCGCGCCCGTGGCCGCGCCCTTGCCAGAGGCGCAACCCGCGCCGCCAACAGAGCCTAAACCGCCAGCCAGCCAAAACCCCGCGCCGGAAGAAAAGCCAGAAGAAAAACCGGCCCCCGGCCCCTGGCCATGGCCCAACTGGGCTAAAGTGGCGCTGCCTTTTTTCTTAAGTTTAACCCTGACCATACTGGCCGCTTTTTTACTGGGCCGCCTGCCAGCCTGCCAGCCGCAGAGCGCCGCCCCCACCGGCCAGGCCGCGCCCGCCGCGCCGGCCCAAACCTCAACCACGCCCGCCCCGGCCACGGCGGCTCAGTTGCGCGAGCAGATAATCCGCGAGGCTGAGTTGCGCGCGCGCCTGCAAGATTTGGAACGCCAACTTATGCTGCGCGCGGCCCAGTGCCCCAAGCCCGCGCCGCCACAGGCGCCCGAGCAGTTGCCAGAGGAAAAACCGGTTCCGCCCGTAACCTTGGAAACTCTGCTGCCCCAAAGCCAGGAGAAGCCGCAAGAAAAACCCGCGCCCAAGCCAGAAGTTAAACCAGCCCCCAAACCGCCGGCCAAACCCGCGCCCAAGCCCGAGCCCAAACCCGTGCCCACGCCCGAAGCCAAACCCGAGCAAAGGCCGGAACCCAAGCCCGCGCCGCCACGCAGCGGCGACAGGCTGACCATTCCGCCAGACGCGGCGCGCAATAATGACTTGAGTTTTTTAAAGGGTTGCTGGCGGGCGGCCAACACCAACTGCAACAGCCGCCCCATTATTGAAGAATACTGCTTTGATAACAATGGCGGCGGCACCCGCACCATTTATGACCGGCAAAACGGGCAAAGCTACACCGGCCCCATGCGCGCCCGCTTTGACAGCGGCGGCAATCTTATTTTAGACATCACCAGAGCGCAGAACCCGTTGGGCAATGACTTCTACAACCCTGAATACGTCACCTGCAGCCAGGGCGGCTCCGACTTACGCTGCCGTGGCAAAGTGATAGGCGAAGCCTGCGTTTATAACGGCGTGTACTACCGTAAGTAGCATTTCTCAACCTTTCAACAAGCTCAGCCTCCTTGACAGGAAGCTTTCCTTTCTTATAATATTTAATGAGATTCAATTGCTTTTATGCCGGGCTGGCGGTTGTTTTAAGGACATTTATGGAAATTAATTCCAGTGCGCATTGTTAGAATGTTTTTAAACTCCGCCAGGCCTGGCAAGTTAAGAAATGCTACCCAGCCGAAGCACGAGGTTGCCGCAGGCAATGCAAGGAATAGCTGATGAGAAAAACAAGCATACTTATTGAAGCAATGCCATACATAGCGCCGTAGCCCAGGCGTGAGGCAATAATGCCCCATAATACAATGCTTAAACCCAAGCCCAGATCAAAAGAGTTGTAGAAAAAGGCGGTGGCCGCGCCGCGCCGTTCGGGCGGCGCCAGTTCTATTACCCAGGCCTGTAGAATGGGATAGCCGGAACCAATGCCAAGGCCAAGGCAAATGGCCGACCACACCAAAGCGCTGTAGCCATCGAATAAATACAAAATCAGCAGCGAACAGCCGGTCACCAGGCCGGCCGGCACAATAACCCATGCCTTGCCCATGCTGTCGGCCACCCGCCCGGCAAACAGCCGCACCAAAAGCGAGCAGGAGGCGTTAAGCAGGAAAAAAACTCCCACATTGCCTATGCCCTGGCTTTTGCCCCAAAGGGTGATAAAAGCCGCCACCGGGCCATAAGATGCGCCTAAAAACGCGCACAGTGCGCAGGGAAACCAGACTTTCTTTTCAAAAAACATATGCCAGGAAAGCCGCTCATAAGGAGCATCCGCCGCGGGTCGCCATTTGGGTAGAGCGGCCGTCCAAACCAGGGAAACAAACAAAAGCAGCGCACAGCAGGCCAACGTGTAATGAAAATTGAAATATTCCATAAGATAGGTGCCGGCCAGCGGGCCCAGGCACAAACCAAGGCTGGCGGTAAGGGCAAAATAGCCCATACCCTCGGCCCGGCGGGACGCCGGCAACAGGCGGGCCACCATGGCTCCGTAAGCCACCGAAGAAAAGCCGAAACCCACCCCGTGGATAAAGCGGGCCATGGTTATAAACAGCAGGTTCACAACCAGCCCGTAGCCCGCCAGCCCGCCCAGGCAAATGAGTATACCCAGCACAATACACAGCCGGTCATAGCCCCTGTCCACCAGAAGCCCCCCGGCCAGAGGCCGGGCCAGCATTACGCTCAAACAAAAACTGGCCAGAATAAGGCCCATATGGCCGCTGCCGGTGCCCAGGGAGTCTAGGTAGAGGGGAAGAGCCGGCACAATGATTTGAAAACCGAAGAAGGTGAACAGGTTGGCCAAGCACACAAAGATAAAGGGCTTGTTCCACAAATCAGACATAGCTTACCACTTGGATAGATTATAAAGAGCGCGCTTTCAGCCGCTCACCAGCACGCGGCTAGAAGCCGTTTTACAAATAACTTCTACCGTGGGCAGGAGCGGGTCAGTACGACGGCGCGGCTACCGAAAACCCGCCGAAAGCCGCGTTGGCCGGCGAGGCGGTCTTAATAAATTCCACTAACCGGAATTTATGAGACCGGTTTTAGTCTACTACTTTTCCCATTAAAGGGCAAAGGCGCATTTTTTATGATAGACTAATAATATGACTATCAGGAAAACGTTAACTAACTCAAGATGTTCGCACGCTGCCAAGCCATTTTGTCTTTTGTCTGCCATACGCTGCTGGTAGGGCCAAGTGAAGCAAAGTAGAAAAATAAGGCTGAACCCATACGCCTACAGGTATACCCACGCCTGCAAAAAAATTACAGCGGCTTGCCAGGGCGGGCAGCTTAAGCTCAACCAACGTTTACGCCGCACCCAGGCAAACTTGCAAAAAACCCTGGCCCATACCGAACAACTGGCTGGCGAACTGTTGCAAACCAACAATTTGATCACTTCATTGTTCAACGCCATTCCTGATATATTTTTCTACAAAAACCTGAACGGGGTTTATCTGGGCTGCAATAATGCCTTCTGCGAGCAGGTGGGCCTGAGCCGGGAGGCCATAATAGGCAAAACCGCCCAGCAAATCTTTACCAAGGAGCAGGCGGCGCGCTTAACCCAGGCCGACCAATGGGTTGGCTCGGGTAACGGGGTATACCGCCACGAGGAGACGTTCCTACGCAAAGACAGCCAGGGCGCCCCCATGCGCATAGATGTACTCAAAACCCCCTACTTTGACGCAACTGGCAATATTGCAGGAATTATTGGCATTGGCCGCGATATAACCTTCCGCAAAAAAGTGGAGGAAGACTTGCGTAAAGCCAATTTGCAAGTAGCGCAGACCAACCGCAATCTGGAGTTGGCCTTAGATAACGCCCAGCGCCTGACCCTGGCCGCCCAAACCGCCAATGTGGCCAAAAGCGAATTTTTGGCCAACATGAGCCACGAAATAAGAACCCCCATGAATGGGGTTATAGGCATGACCTCATTGCTTTTGGAAACCGAGCTGGATAGTACCCAGCTTCACTATGTGGAGACCATAAACAGCAGCGCGGAGAGCCTGCTTGCCATCATCAACGACATTCTGGATTTTTCCAAAATTGAAGCCGGGCACCTGGAACACAGCGAAGAAGAGTTTAATCTGGAAGAATTAGTGGAAAATATTGCCGATCTCCTTTTCACTCCCGGTACCAAAGACGAAGTGGAGTTCGCCTGTTTTGTGCCGCCTGACCTACCGGAATTAATGGTGGGCGATGCCGGCCACTTACGCCAGGTGCTGATCAATCTTTTAGGCAATGCCATTAAATTTACGCACTCAGGCCATGTGCTCCTGCGCATAGAAGAGCAAAGCCGCGAGGCGGAGGAAATAAGCCTGAAATTTTCCGTGGAGGACACCGGCATCGGCATACCCGAGGCGCAACTGGATAAACTGTTCCATGCCTTTTCCCAGGTGGATGGTTCCATAAACCGCAAATATGGCGGCACTGGTTTGGGTTTGGTTATTTGTAAACGGCTGGTGGAGATGATGGGTGGACAAATAGAAATTAAGAGCCTGCCTGGCGAAGGCTCCACCTTTTGGTTTATCCTGGCGCTAAAAACAGCGGGGCCGCCCTTTACCCCGCCGCCCGAGTTGAATGGCACGCCAGTGCTGGTGGGCATTCCGGCAAGCTGCAACCAAATAGCCCTGGTTTCTTACCTGCGCTACCTGGGCTGCGAGGTGACATGGAAAGACAATTTTGTCGACCTGCACCAAAGCATCAAGGTGGCGCATAAAAACGATAATCCCTTTGCCTTGCTGATTCTGGATACCGTCATTCTGCCCGATCCCTCGGCCGTGCTCACCCTGGCCGAAGGCGTGCCCTTGGTGCTTACAGGCAGTAATGTCCAGCTAGTTGGTTTTCGCCAGCTAAACAAACCATTCCGCCCCAGCGGCATAAGAGCACTGCTAATGGAAGCGGCGGGCATAGGTGAGAATCAGCGCAAATCCGCACAATTACAAGATCAGGCTTGCCTTTTGCATGGTTTTGGCAGTAAACTAAGGATACTTCTGGCCGAAGACAACAAGACAAACCAAATGGTAGCGTTGGCCATGTTGCAAAAAATGGGTTGCGAAACCGATGTGGCCAATAACGGCATTGAAGCCTTAAAGTTACTTGAGCATTCTTTTTATGATCTGGTGCTCATGGACATTCAAATGCCGGAAATGGACGGGCTGACCGCCACACGCAAAATTCGTGACATAAACACCCAGGTGCTTAATCACGACATACCCGTAATTGCGGTTACAGCCAATGCTTTCAAAGAAGACAGGGAACAGGGTTTGGCCGCCGGCATGAACGATTATTTGTCTAAGCCAATAAAACCCAAAGAATTGGAGGCCATTATAAATAAATGGGCCAGCCAGCAGCATAAGGAAAATAATATGGGAAGCAATTATCCTATTGTGGATTGGGACTTTTTCAACGAACGTTTTGGCGATGATCAGGAGTTGGTGGCTGAACTGATAGTAATCTATCTGGAAGAGTCACCCAAGCAAATGAACCAGATAAAGGAAGCCATTGCAACCGGCAATATGGCCAATCTTTCCCTTTACGCCCATTCGCTCAAAGGGGCCTCAGCCAACATGGGAGCCATGGAAGTGCGCTATGCCGCCGCTGAACTGGAAGCCAAAGGCAAAGCCAATGACTCATCTGAGTTGCAGCCATTGTGGCAGCGCCTGCAGGAAGCCTTTGAACGCGCGGTGGCGGAATTTAAAAGCCACCAGTAGCAACCCGCGTGGGGCCGGTTTGATATTGACCGCGCTTCTCACACTAAACTTGTAGTATGCTGCAACGTGGCTTTTTGGCTTAATTCGCGATAGCGGTTGCGGCAGGCGGTAAGCCCCGCCCCCGAGCTTAAGGGAATGAGTTCCACCACCAGTTCAAAGCCTTTGGGAGGCAACCAGCCAGCCGGTGGATTGTAGGCTAAAATAAGCACCTTGGCGTTATTGGGATTTTTGAGGTCTGTGCCAAGCAGTACCGGTTCATGGGCGGCATCGTCTTCTGTAGCTAACCCGTGGGGCAGAAACGATTCCGGATCATAACTCCACAAAACTTTGTCCAGATGCGCGGCCTGCCTTTGGTCTTCACACAACAAAAGCACTTTCCGCTTTATGTGTTTAGCGCATAAATGCAAGAGCGCGGCCACCGGCTGCACCCCCACTTTATCCAGGTTAAAAAACTCCACTATCACCGCTCATCTCCACTGCCTTGGCGTTGATGAATAAAGGGGAACAAAGCCCCACCACAGGCCCGGTCTAAAGACGACAGGCTGGCCAGCACGGTAATGCGGTCGCTGGCCAGGGTGGCCAGCGCGCTGAACCTGTTAGTGCGGGCCTCGCTAAGCTCCAGCGGAGTGGCCAGCCCGGCCTGATAACGGCTTTCCACCAGGCGCCAGTTTTCCTCAGCCGTGCTCACCTGGTTTTGGCTTACCTTAACTTTGGCCAGCGCCTCCTGCAAATTTTGGTAGGCCACATGAATTTCCTCGACTACCCCAAGCCTGGCTAACGCCAAGTCCTGCAAAGCCACGCGGTAGAGCGCCTCATACTCCAGCACTAAACCCTGAACCCGGAAGCCCTGAAAAAGCGGCATATCCAAATACAAACCGTAGCTGTACACCCCATGATCCAACCCGCTTTCGCCGGCCTGGCCGGCATTGCCCTGTAAGCTTAGTACGGGCAGATGGCCCCCTTTGGCCTCATCAACCGCAGCCGCCGCGGCCTGGGCGAAATAGTCGGCCTGTTTTATTTCCGGACGAAACTTTAAGCCCAAAAGCAAAAGCGCCTCCTCGCTTATGCTAAGCGCCTCCTCACGGGCAACCACCCGGCCGCTTAAGGAGGCATAATACAGGTCGTTAAGCCCCACACTGTAGGCCAGCCGGGCGTATTGCTTGCGCAAGCTACTTTTGGCCTCAATAACCCGGCGCTCCGCCTCGGCCAGGTCATATTCGGCCCGGGCTAAATCAAGCTGGGGCACCAGCCCGCTTTCCATTAAAATGCGTACCTTGTCGCGAAAGGCCTCGGTGTCGGCGCGCGCCTGTTCCGCCACCTGCAAAAGCTGTTCGGCGATGCGCACCGCAAAATAGGCCTGCCGCACCTGGTTCAGGACATCGTTGATGACCATACGCGCCTGTTCATCAAAGGCCATGGCGGTAAACCCGGCGCTTTGTGAACGAAACCACAAAGAATAATCAAACAGAGTTTGGCTGAAGTAGAGACCTGCCTCCTGGCTTTGGCGCGATTCAGAGCTGGAACCGCTCACGGTGTTGCGCTCATTGCGCGCTCTGTAACTAGCGCCCTGCAGGCCCAACTGAGGCCAAAAGCCGCTTTGCGCCTGCATTTGCCTGGCCTTGGCCGCATCGCGGCTGGCACGGGCCTGCATGATGACAGGGCTGTGTTCTATGCCCAGCTGTTCCAGGGCGGGCAGTTCCAACGAGTTTTTGTCGCTCCGTTCGTCTCGTTTGGACTCGGCCTTTAACGGAGCGGCCAAAGCCGCAAGCAGCAGCAGGCAAAAAAATGCGCACAGCCAAGGCGGACCCCAAACAAGCCTCATGATAAAAACTCGTCCACCGGCCCCGCGCCGGCGCGCAGCACCACTGGTTCATCGTTAACCAGGCTGACAATGCTGGAGGGCTCACCTGGCACCGGCCCGCCGTCCAAAACCATGTCCACCTGGCGACCGTACATTTCCTCCACTTCCCAGGCATGCACAATATAATCGCTTTGGCTGCTTATACTGGTGGAAAGCAGAGGGTTGCCCAAGGCTTCGGCAATGGCCCGGCACACCGGGTGATCGGGCACCCTAATACCCACTGTTTTTTGGCGGGTAAGCATTAGCTTGGGCACCTGGCGAGACCCCTCCAACACAAACGTGTAGGGGCCGGGCAGCAGGCGTTTCAGGGTTTTATAAGCATAGTTGCTAACCCTGGCATATTGGCTTATTTCGGTAAGCCCGGGGCAAATAAAAGAAAATGGTTTGCCCGCGGGCTGGTTTTTAAGCTGATGGATTTTGAGGATGGCCTGCTTATTAAAAATATCGCAACCCAGCCCATACACCGTATCTGTGGGGAACACGATAACTCCGCCGTTTTTCAAAATTTCCACCGCCTGGGCAATGCGCCGGGCCTGGGGGGTTTGTGCGTGAATTTCCACCAGCATGGGGTAATAGCCCTCTTACAGCCCTTGTCGAATGTAGTTAAGCAAACCGCCGGCCAACAGCAATTGCCGATCACGGGGCCCGGCTTTGAGCAGAGCTTTTACCTTGCCCCAGGGAGCCATAAGCTCTATTTCCTCCCGCCCTTCTTTTATGGCGCTGGCCAAGCCTTTTATCATAATTTTATCGCCGGCGTTAAGGAGCTCGTAATCTTCGGCATGAGCAAAAGTAAGCGGCACAATACCGAAGTTAACCAAATTGGCCAAATGAATGCGGGCAAAGCTTTTAACCAACTTGGCCTGAATGCCCAAATAGCGTGGCGCTAACGCCGCATGCTCGCGCGATGAGCCCTGGCCATAGTTTTCGCCGCCTACCACCAAACCCGGGCTGTTGCTTTTGGCGCGGCTGGCAAAGTCTTTGTCCAGCGGGGCAAAAACAAAGCGGCTGATGGCCGGAATATTAGACCGCAGGGGCAGCACTTCCGCGCCGGCAGGGGCAATGTGGTCGGTGGTAATGTTGTCGCCAACCTTTATAACCACCGTAAGCTCCAAATCCTCGGCCAAGGGGGCGAAATCCGGGTATGGGGCAATGTTGGGCCCGCGTTTAAGCTCTACTTTGCCAGCCTCCGCGGGCGGCAGCGGGGCCACCAGGGCTTCCGGCCGCACCGCCGGCGCGGGTGGCAGTGTTAGGGGCGCGCCCAAAGCGCGCGGGTCGCTGATGTGGCCGGTTAAGGCGCTGGCCAAGGCCACCTCGGTGCCGCACAGATAGACCGCGTCGCCCTCAGTGCCGGAGCGGCCGGGAAAATTGCGGGGAAAGGTGCGCAAAGAGTTGGTGCCCGTGGCCGGGGCCTGGCTCATGCCAATGCAGCCCAGGCAGCCGGGCTGGAAGAGGCTGGCGCCAGCTTCTAACAAGTAGGCCAGCCCGCCGGCCGCGGCCAGTTGGGCATAGGCCTGACGCGAGCCGGGGTTAACATACAAATTGACGCCATCGGCTATTTTTTTGCCGCGCAGGCCCAAGGCCAGCATCATAAGCTCTTCATAACCGCTGCCCGCGCAGGCCCCCACAATAATCTGCTCCACCGGCACATTGGCCAGCTCGGCGGCTTCCTTTACATTGTCGGGGCTGGAAGGACAGGCTACCAAAGGGGTTAGGGCGCCTAAATCTATTTCCAGCACTGTGTCATAGCCAGCCCCCTCATCAGCGGCCAAAGGGGTGAAGTCTTTCTCCCTGCCTTGAGCGGCCAGAAACTCGCGGCTTATCTCGTCGCTGGGGAACAGGCTGGCCGTGGCCCCAAGCTCGGCCCCCATGTTGCACACCGCCGCTCGCTGCGCCATGCTTAAGCCGGCCACCCCGGGGCCAAAGTACTCTAAGACATAGCCCACCCCGCCTTTTACGGTAAGGCTCCGTAATAGTTCAAGAATAATATCTTTACCACCTACCCATGGTTTAAGCTGGCCGCTTAGTTTAATGCCCATAATTTTGGGGCAGGCAAGGAAAAACGGGTAACCGGCCATGGCCGCCGCCACATCCAAGCCACCGGCACCCATGGCCAGCATGGCCAGAGCCCCGCAATGGGGCGTGTGCGAGTCTGAACCCAGAAGCGTGGCGCCAGGCCGGGCAAAATTAAGCAGATGAAGCTGGTGGCAGATGCCATTGCCCGGCGGCGAGAACCACAAGCCGTAGCGGGCGGCAAAGCTGCGCAGATAGCGGTGATCATCCGGATTTTTGAAATCCGTTTGCAGGAGGTTGTGATCCACGTAAGATACGGAAACCTGAGTGCGCGCACGCTCCAATTTAAGCGCCTCAAACTCCAGGGCGGCCATAGTGCCGGTGGCGTCTTGGGTTAAAGTCTGGTCTATACGCAGACCTATCTCCCGGCCCACGGCCAGTTCGCCTTGGGTTAAATGTTGCCGCATTATTTTCCAGGCCAAATTCATCGCCATAAGTTTTTCCCCAAATTATAGTAAGGTGAATAAAGTTGATATTTTATAACCTGTTAACGTTCGCGGCAAGTAAGAGCTTGCAAGAGCGCTTTGTGTAGTAATTTTAAGTAGCCATTACTCCTCACCCCCCTTGCAAAAGTTTATGGTTCAACATAAAGTTATAAGATAAATTTCACTTAAGAAATATTGCTAGTTGCCCGTAAGTGGGCTTAACTGCGCTTCATCCGCGCAATTTTTATGTAAGGAGTCCGCATGTTCCAATCTGTGCTTATAGCCAACCGCGGTGAAATTGCCATCCGCATTATCCGCGCCTGCCGCGATATGGGCATAAAGGCGGTAGCGGCTTATTCTGACGCCGACAAAGATGCTTTGCATGTGCGCCTGGCCGACCAGGCGGTGCACATTGGTCCATCTCCGGCTAACCAAAGTTATTTGAACATAGACGCCATCTTAAAAGCCGCCAAGGAGGCTAAGGTGGGCGCCATTCATCCCGGCTATGGCTTTTTATCGGAAAACCCCGACTTTGCCAGCGCCGTGGAAGACGCGGGTTTTATTTGGATCGGCCCCCGTGCCGACATCTTGCGTCATGCCGGCGATAAGGATGCCACCCGGGCCACCATGTATCAGGCCGGCCTGCCCATGACCGAGGGCAGTGATGTGTTGCGCACCATTCCCGAGGCTTTATCCATTGCCAGCAAGCTTGGCTATCCGGTTATTTTAAAGCCCACCTCAGGCGGCGGCGGCAAATCCATGCATGTGGCCCATTCGCCTACCGAGTTTGAAAACATACTCACTAAGCGGGTGGACATAACCGCCACCAATTATTATATTGAGCAGTACATTCAATATGCCCGCCATATTGAAGTGCAGATTATGGCCGATAACTACAGCCATGTGGTGCATCTGGGCGAACGCGAATGCTCGCTGCAGCGCCTTAACCAAAAAATACTTGAGGAAACCCCTTCCCTGGCCCTTACCCCGCAAATGCGCCAGCAGGTGTGCGACCTGGCGGTTAGGGTGGCCCGCCATATTCACTATAACAGCGTGGGCACGGTGGAGTTTCTTTTTGATATCGAGCGCCACAAATTCTACTTTCTGGAAATAAACCCCAGGGTGCAAGTTGAACACGGCGTAACCGAAGCGGTTACGGGGGTGGATATTGTACGCCAGCAAATAAAGATTGCCCAAGGCAGGCCGCTTAACTTAAACCAGGGTGACATCAAGTTCCAGGGCCATGCCATAGAATGCCGCATTAACGCTGAAGACCCGCGCAAAAAATTTATTCCCTCACCTGGAGTTATCACTTATTTGAGCCAGCCCGGCGGCCCGCAAGTGCGCGTGGACAGCGGGGTAGCCGCTGGTTCGGAAGTTCCTCCGTTTTATGATTCGCTGATTGCCAAGCTCATTGTGCATGGCACCAGCCGCGGCGACGCCATTTTGGTAATGCGCCGGGCCTTGGCTGAATTTGTGGTGGAAGGCATAAAAACCACCGTGCCTCTGCACCAGCGCATTATGGCGGATTATGACTTTATGGCTGGCAACTTTGACACCCGGTACGTGGAAAATAAAGTTATAAAACGCTGAAAATCTCTTTAACGTTTAGGCTCCGCGCTAGCCTTGGCTGGCCGGGCAACGGTAATGGATATTATCGCTATGGGCGCAATGCAGCAAAAAAAACAGGCGGCTAAGCATAGGCTGCCCATGGCCACTTATTTTATTATATTTGCCGGCCTGCCATTACTGCTGGCTTACAGTTTTATCATCTATTTTGAATATCGCTCGAGCAGCCAGCAGGCCATTAACTCCATGTACAGCCGCCTGGAGGAAACCACCGCCCATCACAGCGCGGTGCTCAACTCCCATTTTCTTAGCATTTCCCAGGTAGCCAACACCATCGCCCGCTCCATTACCCAATATAAACCGCTGTCAGACGATGAGTTCTTTAAACTCATAGAAGATAACCTGCGAGCTAACCCCCAAATTTACGGCATGACCATTGCATTCGATAAAGATGCCTACCAGCCTGGCCGCACCTATTTTGCCCCCTACGTATCTCGCATGCCCAATGGAAGGTTCAGCTACACCTATATTCAGCCAGACCTTAACTATGACTACCAAGTGGGATATGAATGGTTCAGCGAGCCCAAGCGCACCTTTGAGCCCAACTGGAGCGAGCCGTATATGGATGTAGGAGTGGGCAATATCGAAATGTGCACATTCTCGGCTCCCATCATTAAAAATGGCGAATTTATAGGCGTGGTAACCGCTGACCTTGACATGAGAGACGTTGTTGAACGTATTGGGCGCCTGCGCATAGAGGGCGGCTTTTTCACCATGCTCAGTCGAAGCGGTTCTTTCTTGGTTAACGCGGAAAAAGTAAAAGAAATAGAGAAAGATATCACCTCGTCTGGGGGGGCGCCGGCTTTCAATGAAATGGATGATTGGGGCATGCACTTAATGCAGGGAGCCCACAAAGGCATCAGCATACTATATAATGAAGCCGGCCACTCGCCTTACTGGGGCGCCTACTACCGCATAGAGTCCACAGGCTGGATGCTGGTGTGCCTGGTGAGCGAAAAGGCCACATTGGCGCCCAGTGTGCGCACATTGTGGTTTAACATCACCACCCTGGCGGCCAGCGGGATAATGCTGTTTGTTTTGATTATAGTTCTCATCTATATTATGCTAAGCCTTCCTTTGCGCCGCATCATCAATGCCTCCACCTTGCTGGCCAAAGGCGATTTGGACATACAGGTGCCGGAGGAAAGATCCAAGACCGCGGAGATCTTTTTTCTGTCCAAAGCCTTTAACAATATGGTCAGGCAACTTAAGCAAAACATGGATGACAAATTTAGAGAGTCGATGGCCCGCCAGCAGGCGGAAGAGGCCAACCAGGCCAAAAGCGAATTTCTGGCCAACATGAGCCACGAAATACGTACTCCCATGAATGGGGTAATAGGCATGGCCAGCCTGCTGCAAGACACCAAGCTTGATGAAAACCAAAGGCAATATGTAACCTCCATCAGCCAAAGTGCGGAGGCGCTGCTAAGCGTTATTAACGCCATACTAGATTTCTCTAAAACCGAAGCCGGCAAGTTGGAACTGGAGCGTTCTTCTTTTGATCTGCGCATGCTTCTGGAAGATTGTCTGGATATGCATGTGTTAAAAGCCAACGCAAACAATTTGACCATCAACCTGTTCTACCAGCCAGACGCACCCACTAAAGTGATTGGCGATCCCGGACGCTTACGCCAAATTGTAACTAACCTGATGGGCAACGCCATCAAATTCACCAGCCAAGGGCACGTACGGCTTACTTTAGCCTATGCCAAACCCGATCTCTTCATTTTCCAGGTTATTGATACTGGCATTGGCATGGAAAAAGAATATCTCGATCGCATATTCAGCCCCTTCACCCAGGCCGATACCTCGCACAGCCGGGTGTTTGGCGGCACGGGGCTGGGGTTGGCCATCACCAGTAATCTGGTCGATTTAATGGGCGGCGACATTGCGGTCAAAAGCACGCCGGGCCAAGGTACCACTTTCACCTTCAGCGTTAAACTGCAAGTGCTGGCCGACAGCCAACCCACAAAGCAACTAGCTGACATGCGGCTTCAAGGCAAGCCGGTGCTTTTAGTTGAATCTAACTCAGAAAACCGCCAAAGCATAGCCCTAACCTTAAAAACGTGCGCTATGCGGGTTGTAGAGCAAGAATCTTGGCAAGACGCCCTTGCTTCCCTAAGAAAGCAATCCGCACAGTTTGACTTGTGCATTGTGGAAGCGTCTCAAGTGGAGCAAAATTTTGACCACAAAGGCCTTCCACCCTTAATATCCCTGGTACCTTTTGGCGGCTATGTGAAAGCTGCCGCTTCCACCTGGTGGGTGGCTCAGCTTACCAAACCTGTTCGTTTGCAGGCGGCGTTGCAGGCCTGCCAAAAGGCGCTTACACCAGATGCCACGCTTGATGCGCCCATCCCAGAGCAAGCAACAGGGGCATCGTCCAGATCCCTGCACATTTTGCTAGCTGAAGACAATCTGGTAAACCAAAAAGTGGCAACCGCCATGCTACAAAAAATGGGGCACAAGGTTGATATTGCCAATGATGGCCTGGAAACACTGCAGGCGTTGCGCCACAAAGATTACGATCTCATATTGATGGATTGCCAAATGCCGCACTTAGACGGGTATCAGGCCACTCGCATGATAAGAGCGGAGGAAAAGGCCCCGAGCCATATACCCATTATTGCCATGACCGCTCATTCCATGAGCGGCGACCGCGAGAAATGCCTGGCCGCGGGTATGGACGAGTATATAACCAAGCCTGTTACCCGCAAACAATTGGAAGCAATTGTAACCTCTTTTGCCATTAAGGAAAGTGAGTAAAATGCCTGAGGTGGTTTTTAAGCATCACACCCCCATCCAAGTGCGTTTCAATGATCTTGACGTGCTTGGACATGTAACCAATGCCGCTTATCAAGTGTATTACAGCCAGGCCATTGTCAGCTACCAGCAAGAAGTACTGCGGGCTGGCGACAAACATAGCCAATACAGTTTTGTTATGGCCACCATCACCATTGATTACTACAAGTCAATTCTGCTCGATTCCAACATTGTGGTACACAGCAAAGTAGACCAGATGGGAGATAAAAGTTTTGATTTCATCTGCAAAATAGTGGACGCGGTAAACGGAGAGGTTTATTCCCAGGCGCGTATTAGGGAAGTGTGCTATTCGCGCGCCTTAAAAGCCACCATACCCATGCCGTCCGAATGGCGGCAGCGCATATTAGCCTTTGAACCAACAGCCCCGGAGCAAAAATAGGGCTGGGTGTAAAAGCCAGCCTTTAATTTAAGCCGCCGCGCCGCTAATGGTTAGCTCTGGAATGAGCACGCTGGGGGCCCAGGTTTGGCCAAAACATTCCTGGTCGTCTCCAACCAGGCTTATATTACTAAACAGCTCTATTACCTGCCCGGCCAAGGCGTTGCCGCGAATAGGCCCTATAATTTCACCGCCGCGCACCAGCTTGCCAGCCAAACCCAATGAAAACTGGCCGCTTACCGGGTCTGCGGTATGCCCACCCAATACCTGTTCCACAATAATACCGTTTTGCATTTTTCCCACCATTTGCCGGCGGCTTGTTGGGCCAGGCGCCAGCATAAGGTTGCTGAAGCCAACCTCGGGCGGACTTTTTACCCCCGCTCGCTGGCAGTTGCCGGTGCTGGTCCGTTTAAGGCGCTCGGCATGGCGGCGGTCGCAAACAAAGTTTTGCATTACCCCGTTTACAAACAGCGGCGTAAGCTGGCTTAGTGTGCCTTCGTCATCGAACGGCCGGCTAAAAGGAGCCCTTTCATGCAAGGGGTTATCGGCCAGATTGAACAGTGGCGACAGTACCCGGCTACCAAGGCGCCCGGCAAGGAGCGAACGCCCGGTGCTGATGTTGTCCGCCTTCAGGGAAGCGGAAAGCAGATCAACAAAATAAGCCGCCACTTCATTATTAAGCATAACCTGATAACGCCCGCCAGGGGCCAGGGCGGCGCCCAGGCTGGCCGCCGCCTTAAGCCCGGCTTGCCGGCCCACTTCCGCCAAATCCAAATCGTGCCAGTAGCGCGCGGTTTTACCCTCCCAAACTTCTTCCTGCTGGCCGTTTTCTTGGGCAACGGCCGCGCAGCCCGCCCAAACCAGGCTGTAGCGATAGTGGCTGTTAAGCCCCAGAGAGTTACGGATGAATACCTGATTGAGGCTTTGGCTGGTTTCCGCCGGATAAACATGGCTTACTTTGGGGCTGGCAGCTAAGGCGCTAGAGGCCATCAACCGTGCTCGCTTCACCTTATCGCCAATAGGCTCCAAACCGGCCGGCATTGGCGGCTGGCCGTTCTGGCTGCTGTTGCTTGCCGGGGCAAAGCTGAAGCCTGGTTCCGGGTCGGAGGCCGCGGCTCCGGCCAAAGCCAGTTCAAGCACGCGCCCAAGCTGGCTGTAGTCACTGCCCATAAGATAGCTGAAGCCCAAACGCTGGTCTTTCAACACCCTTATGGATAAGCCTAAGCTCTCCGCCTCTTGCAGCTTATCCAAAGTGCCTTCTTTTACTCCCAGCGCCAGGCTCATGCTGTGGCTTAAAACTATTTCCCACTGCTGGGCCGCAGACTTATCTAACGCGCTCTGCGCCTGTTGCAGCAATTTTTCCAAAGGCATGGTCACAACTCCAGTAAAACCGCGGTTTCGTCGCAATCTGGGAATTTAACACATTTAACGCAGTCGGCCCATATTTTGTTGGGCAAACGCTGTTTCGGCACCTCTTTAAAACCTATCCGGTAAAAGAAATCAGTTTGATAGGTAAGAGAAAAAATCTGATTAAAGCCCAAAGTTATGGCTTCGGAAATGCAGGCTTCCGCCAACTTAGCGCCCCAACCCTGGCGTTTTTTTTCCGGCAAAACGGCCAGGCTTCTTATTTCACACAAGTCTTCCCAAATAAGATGCAGACCGCACATGCCCACTACCTGCCCGCTTTCGTCTTCAGCTACCACGAAATCGCGCAAGAATTCGTAAATTTCGCCGCGCGGCCGGCCCAGTAAAAGGCCCTGGCCGGCATAGTGCAATAGCAGGCCATGTATGAAACTAACATCTTTCTGTTGAGCTTTGCGCAGCATGATTATCTGACAACTCCTTAAATATCCTGAACGTAACAATTATAGCATTAAATTGCCGCTACGCCCGCATGGCAGATGTTATCGCCTCCGCGCAAGAACGCAGACAACACGCGGGTGGCACAGCTAACGCCTTGCTAGCAGCTACAAACAGCAATTGACACCTTACCCCTTAAATGGTTACACTTAATGCCAACTAAACCTCAAAATTTTTATCTACTTTAAAGGGGTAAGCAGCATGAAAGAAATTATGGACAAGGCCCGCACCCTTATGCAAGGCTGGTGCCGGGTATGCCCGCAGTGCGACGGCCGGGCCTGCGCAGGCCAAGTGCCGGGCATGGGCGGTTTGGGCACGGGCCGTTCGTTTATGAACAACGTGGAATCGCTGGCCAAAATAAAACTCAATTTACGCACCATGCATCAGGCCGGCCAGCCAGACCTAAGCTGCGACTTCCTGGGAGCCAGATTGTCCATGCCTGTAATGGCCAGTCCCATTGGCGGCGTTTCTTTTAATATGAGCAACCATATAAGCGAAGAAGACTATACTGAGGCTTACAGCAAAGGCTGCCTGCAGGCGGGCGTGCTGGCCTGCCTGGGCGATGGGGCCTTGGATGTTGTACCGGAAGCCAGCTTTGCCGCCCTTGACAAAACCGGCGGCCAGGCTGTTATGTTCTGCAAACCATGGGAGCACACGGTGTTGCTTAAGCGCTTTGAACGGCTGGCCAAATACAACCCGCTTATGCTGGGGGTGGATGTGGACGCCGCGGGCCTCATTACCCTGGCCTTAATGGGCAAACCGGTAAGCCCCAAAACCCCAGCCATGTTACGAGAGCTGGTGGGCAGCACCAAGGCCGCTTTTATTGTTAAAGGCGTTATGACGGTTGACGAAGCCTTGATAGCCGCGGATGCCGGCGCTAAAGCCATTGTGGTAAGCAACCACGGCGGGCGCGTGCTGGATCACACCCCTGGTACCGCCGAAGCCTTACCCGCCATTGCTCAAGCGGTGCGCGGCCGCATAAAAATTATGGTGGATGGCGGCGTGCGCTCCGGCACCGACGTTCTTAAAATGCTGGCCTTAGGCGCGGACCTGGTGATGATTGGCCGGCCAGTGGCCATAGCCGCCCTGGGCGGCGGCGCGGAAGGCGTGGCCAAATTTATGACCAAAATAAAAGCTGAGCTTACTGCGGCCATGGTAATGACAGGCTGCGCCAGCTTAGGCGATGTTAGCCCGCGCATTTTGGCTGATTTATAAAAACGAAAGCTGGCCACCACACATTAACCAAGCGGTGGCGGCGCTTAAGGGCAGAACAGTTAACTTCAACATAGGGAGTGAGTAGTTATGTTAGCAGTGGCAGTAAACGGCAGCCCACACAAAAAAGGCAATACTTATGACTTACTTAACCAGGTATTGCAGCCCCTCAAAGAAGCCGGCTGGGATACCCAGCTTTTGCAAGTAGGCGGTACGCCTATTAAACCCTGCACCGCCTGCTTTGGCTGTTTTAAACGCAAAGATAAAACCTGTGTGCTTCCGCCCGACAGTTTTGCCGGCATTATGCCCGAGCTTTTGAAGGCCGATGCCATTATTTTAGGTTCCCCCACTTACTATGCCAATATTACCGGCGAGATGAAAAGCTTGCTGGATAGGGTGGGCTTTGTGGCCACCGCCAATGGCGGGCTTTTGCAAGGCAAGATTGGCGCCTCGGTGGTAGCCATGCGCCGGGCCGGCGGGGTTATCGCCTTTGACGCCATGAACCGCCTGTTCTTAATTTCCGGTATGCTGGTGCCAGGCTCCACCTACTGGAACATAGGCGTAGGCATGGCCCCGGGTGAAGTGGTCAAAGACCAGGAAGGCATGGCCAACATGACCCATTTAGGCCGTACAATCGCCTGGCTGGGTAAGGCCATTCAGCCCCATCAAAGCGCCTTCCCCCCACTTACCCCGTATTAAAGGTTTTTAGTGCCCGCCGCTTGGCCTGCGCTTTGCCCGGGCCAAGCGGCGGTTTTGTTTTGCCTGTATTCACGTTGCCAGAGAGTTAGCTATTATGAATTTAAACAATGACGATAAAAATTTGGATTATGCCCGCCTGCAAGTAAGCCAGGACCCCATGGCCAAACTGCTGGGCATTGAACTTATAGAATTGAGCACTGAGCGCGCCATAGTGGGGCTTACCCCCCACCCCCACCACTTGAACGCCTTGGGCGTGGTGCATGGCAGCGCCTTATATGCGCTGTTAGACCAGGCCGCGGCTGTGGCCTGCAACGCCTCTGCCCACCGCGCCATTCTATTCCAAAGCCAAATAAATTTTTTAACCGCTGCCCGCCCGGCACATAAGCTGCGCGCTGTGGCCACCCCCTTAAGCATAAAACGCCGCCTAAGCGTATGGGAAGTAAAAATCACCGATGATACGGGGCAACTAATAGCCTTCGGCCAATCCACAGCTTACCATTTTATTTAGTAGCTATGCGTAACTATTTATTAGATATACTGGTGCTGTGCGCCATTGCCTTTGGCTTTTTCTGCGGCATAGAGTTTGAGACAATATTTATCCACCTGGCTCCCTACACTATTGTGGTGGTGGCCGTTGGCCAGTTTCTAAGCTTTATGCCTATCAAAGTGCTGTCTCTGTTTAAGGTGAGCTGGCGCCATTTGGGAGAGGTGTCTTTGTGGAGCGCGCTTAAAATTGCCGCCCTGCCATTGTTGCTTTATCCGCTGGCATGGTACGTTAACCCCGATATAGCCGCTGGAGTGGTTTTTACCGGCGGAGCCGCCACCGCGGTGCTGGCCCCCATGATAGCTGGCGTGTTGCGGGGCGACATGGTGCGAGTAATGCAGGTGGTGGCAATAACTTCAGTTATCATGCCATTTTCTCTGCCCCTGTTTATGCGTTGGTGCCTGGGCGCTGAAATAGAGTTTGACCTGTGGCGCATGGGCATGATGCTGGGGCTGGCCGTGGTTGTGCCCTCGGTTCTGGCGGTGCTGGTGCGCCGCTACCTGCCCAAGCTGGGGGCATTGGTACTGCGTGCAAGCCCTGTAATGGCACGCTGCCTATTCTTCTTTACCGCCAGCGGCCTGGTAGCGCCCTATGCGTCTTTGTTTACCCATAACACCGCCCACACGGCTTATCTAATGGCTATCTCCACCGCGGCGGTGGTTTTTTCGGCCATAATTGGCTTTGCCTTTGCCAAGCTGTGCAAAATGCCGATTATAACTGGCGTGTTAAGTTTAAGCTTTGGCAACTTCGGGCTTACCGCAGTAACCGCCAGCCATTTTTTGGGCGATGACGCCACCATCATTGCCATTGGTTTTATGCTGCCCAGCATGTTGCCCGTGCCATTCTTACGTCTGTGGGCCGAACGCCGCGCCCGCAGAGAGTTTAAGATGGCCAATGCCCCGTTGTAAGACTTTACCTCTTGCCCAAAGGCCGTTATCTTTATGTAAAATATGGGTAAGCACATGAGATGCCTCCATGCCTTTAACCGGGTTGCGTCCTTGTTTATTTAAGGACATGCGGCGTAATGCCACTAAAAAGCGAACGCAATGAAAAACGTAATAACCGGCCTGGAAAATTTATGCCTAAATCCGCCCAGCCGCCTGCCTGGCTCTTGGGGGCTTTTATGCAACCCCGCGGCTGTAACTTCCGACTACAGCTTTGCGCTGGATATCCTATTGGAGAGGTTCCCCGGCCGTCTGAAAGTTATTTTAGGGCCGCAGCACGGATTTTTTGCCGAACGCCAGGACAACATGGTAGAGTCCGCCCATGCTCCGCATCCCCGATATGGCTTGCCCGTATATTCGCTATATGGTGAAACCAGGCGCCCCACCAGGCCGATGCTGGAAGGGCTTGATGTGCTTCTGGTGGATTTGCCCGACATGGGCTGCCGGGTCTACACTTTTTTTACCACCATGGTGGCATGTATGGAAGAAGCGGCTAAGTTGGGAGTGGCCATCTGGGTGCTGGATCGCCCCAATCCGCTGGGCCGTGGCATGGATGAAGGGCCACTGCTGCCGCCTGAGTTGTTCAGTTTTGTGGGGCCGCACAGTATGCCCCTGCGCCACAGCCTTACTTTGG
>JAVBVK010000013.1:0-23555 GCA_031554335.1 Desulfarculales bacterium | reverse complement strand
GAGGCCTGGCCGCCGCTGTTGGCAAAAATGGCGGCACCGGCGGTGCCGGCGGCGTTGTTGCCCTCAATGATGCTGCCATCGCTAATGCTGATGTTGCTGCCTGGGCCGGCCACCACCGGATTGGGGGCGGCATGGGCAGGGATAACTCCGCAACATAGCAAAAAAAACAGGCCAAGCAGCCCGGCTCTCGCGCGGATCTGCCCAACCATTTTGGTGCAAATCAACATATTGTTATTCATATTGCATCTTCTCTTTTCAGGTTTCGTGTTGTTCAGTTATATTCACTTGTCTAGCTGTCTTTGTGCGAGCGTGCGTATGATTACGATTTTGCAAATCTCCTTTCTTTCCTCCTGGAAGTTTCTCTCATCGTAACTGCGTCGGCAAGCAACCCGACCGTTTTTTACCTTCAAATAGCCAAGTGTTGTTTATCAAAATATAAACGCTAAATTTCAGAATGCAATACTTTTTCATTATATTAAAATTAAATGACAAAAGGCTCACAGAGTGCAACCGACTGGAGTGTTCGGGTGAACCCATGCCCATCCTCATCCTCATGTAATAGCATGGACGCTTTCAAGGAAATGTACAATGAAGACATTCCCCCACCCTGGCCTCCAAGGTTAGCGAAGCGGTGATGGATGAAATCCACGCCTGGCAAAGCCCGCCTCGGGATGAGATTTACCCCATTGTTTACCTGGGCCGCTTTGTAGTTAAAGTGAAGCAATATAAGCATGTTATCAACTAGTAGGTATATCTGGCCTCAACTGTTAGCCTGGTTAGTCCGCTTGCATAATCGCATTTTTGGGGTAAATTTTCGTTATTGAGTCTCAATACCTATAACAGCTTAATTTATATAGGAGCCAATAGCATGGTGAAAAAATTTTTTTGCCTGGCGGTTTGCCTGGGTTTTATCTGCGCCACAGCGGCGATTACCAGCGCCCAGCAGGTGGTAAACATATACACCGCCCGCCACTATGAATCGGATAAAGAATTGTATAGGCGGTTTGAAGAACAAACGGGCATTACGGTGAATGTGGTAAGCGCCAAGGCCCCCGAGCTCGTAGAACGCCTTAAGCGCGAAGGCGTGGGCACCGCGGCCGACTTGTTCATTACCGTGGACGTAGGGGTGCTGCACAGTGCCCGGCAAAGCGGTATCCTGCAGCCCATAACTTCAGCAACGGCTTTGCAAAACATACCTCCCGACCTGCGCGACAAAGAAAACCACTGGCTGGGTATAGCCACCCGGGCGCGAGTTATCATCTATTCCCGGGAAAGGGTCAAGCCCGACGAATTATCCACTTATGAAGATCTGGCCCACGAAAAATGGCGCGGCCGGGTGCTGGCCCGCCCCTCTTCATCTTTATACGATCAGTCGCTGTTGGCTTCGCTCATCGTGCTAGACGGTGAGCGGGCAGCCGCCGAATGGGTCAAAGGCTATGTGGCCAACTTCGCCCGCCCGCCCGTTGGCAACGACCGCACCCAAGCCCAGGATATTGCCGCCGGCAAAGGTGATGTGGCGCTGATGAATACCTATTACATAGGCCAGATGCTCAACGCCAGCAACCCCGAGGAAGTGAAGGCGGCCCAGACACTGGGGGTGTTCTTCCCCAATCAGCAAAGCAGCGGAACCCATGTCAACCTCAGCGGCATCGCCCTTGTCAAATATGCTCCCAACCCTGTCAACGCGGTACGCTTTATCGAATTTATAACCGGCCGGGAGGCTCAGGAAAAGCTGGCCGCCGGCAATTATGAGTATCCGGCTAATCCCCAAGCCAAGCCCCATCCCCTGCTGGCCGGCTGGGGGTCGTTCCAACGTCAGGGAATTGATTATTCTCTGCTGGGCGCAAACAACCCCCTGGCAATGCGTTTGTTTGCTGAAGGCGGCTGGAAATAAAGACAAACCCAACCGCGAAGCGAATGAAACGTGCCATAAACTTCAACGGCTTTACCATTATCAGAAGCTTAACCTGTCTGATGGTGTTGCTGCCTTTTGCTTACCTGCTGCTGACCGCCTTTGCGCCGGCCAATCAACACTGGCAGTATGTGAAAGAATATCTGCTGCCCACCTATTTGCGGGAAACTTTCATTCTGGTTGCGGGCTGCGGGCTGAGCACCCTGCTGCTGGGTATTGCCCTGGCCTGGCTGGTAACCATGCACGATTTTCGAGGCAAGCGTTTTTTTGAAACAACCCTTATTCTGCCGTTGGCCCTGCCGCCTTATATCGCCGCTTACACCTATGACGGAATTTTTGCTTACACCGGCACTCTGCCCAACTTTTTACGCAATTATCTGGGCCTGGACTATAGAAGCTGGGAGCTGCATTTGCCGGCCATGGGCTGGGCAATATTTATTTTCAGTATAACCCTGTTTCCCTATGTGTATATGCTTACCCGAACTTTTTTACGCCGTCAGAGCGCCGCGCTTTTTGAGAACGCCATTTTACTGGGCAAGGGCAGGCTGCGTATGCTGCGCCAGGTGGCGTTGCCCCTGCTTATGCCGGCCGCCCTGTCCGGCATGATTCTGGCTTGCCTGGAAGTTATCAACGATTTCGGGGTGGCCAGCTATTACGGCCTTAGCACCTTCACCACCGCCATATTTTCCGCCTGGTTCGGCATGGGCGATTCCGGCAGCGCGGTTAAGTTGTCGGCCATTCTCATGGGGCTGGTATTAGCCGTGCTGTTGCTGCGTAAGGCGCTACGGCGCGTCCAGCGTTACCGCATTGTCTCCAGCCGGGAAAAACCCCACCGCCCCTTGCGTTTAAGTGGAGTTAGGCAGGCACTGGCCATTAGCGCCTGCCTCTTGACGGCCTTGGTAAGTTTTTTTATCCCCCTGGCCCAGTTGGCTTACTGGCTGAGCATTAGCTGGGAAAATGCTTTCAACACCGGTTTGCTGAGAACGCTGACCTATACCCTGCGGGTGGCCCTGCTGGCCACTTTAATCATCATGCTGGCCGCCACCGCCACTCTGAACGCCAACCGCCTGTTCGGCGGCAAGTGGGCCAGCCTGACGAGCCAGTTGAGCATTCTGGGATATTCCGTTCCCGCCGCCGTACTGGCCATTGGGGTTATTACCTTGTTTATTTCCCTGAACAACTGGATGCAACATATTTTCAACGTCGGTATCGCCTTAAGCATGAGCAGCCTTATGCTGATTTTTGCCTTAAGCGTGCGTTTTTTCGCCATTGGCTACCAAAGCGTGGATGCCGGATTTGCCAAAATCGGCATGATTTACGCGGAAGCCTCACGCACCCTGGGGCGGGGAGTGAGCCAGACTTTCTTCCGGGTGGAACTGCCCCTGGTGCGCCATGCCATATTAAGTGGCGCGGTGCTGGTGTTTATTGATATTCTAAAAGAGCTGCCCTTAAGCCTGATTTTGCGACCCTTCAATTCGGAAACCCTAGGCACCACGGTCTATCACTATGTAACCAACGAAGTAGTGGAGGAAATAGCGCTGCCCTCGTTGTTGATTATCGCGGCTGGCACGGCTTTCATTTTACTGATGCAATGGCTGGAAACGCGGGGCGGCGGGAGCGGATGACATGTTTTTACAGGTGGATTCTTTATTTTTCAGCTATGCTGGCAACAACTGGATATTGGAAGATTACAGCTTGAGCTTGCGCGCCGGAGAAATCAGGGGCATTGCCGGGCCCAGCGGCCAGGGCAAAAGCACCTTGTTGCGCCTGATTGCCGGTTTGGAAAAACCGGCCGCTGGCACAATCGTGATAAATGGCAAGACCGTGGCCGGATCCGTCGCCTGGGTGGCGCCCGAAGCGCGCCGGGTGGGGATGTTTTTTCAGGATTACGGGCTGTTTCCCCATATGAGCGTGGCCCGCAATATTGCCTATGGCCTGCATCGCCTGCCTTCCCGGCAACGGGCGGAACGGGTGCGGGCTATGCTGGAGCTGATCCATATGCCGGAGCTTGCCGAGCGTTATCCTGGCCAGATTAGCGGCGGCCAGCAGCAGCGGGTGGCTTTGGCCCGGGCTCTGGCTCCGGAGCCAATGCTGCTTTTGCTGGATGAGCCATTCAGCAACCTCGACGCCCAATTAAAGCGCACTATTCGCGATGAACTTGGCGCCATTTTGCGTCAAACGCAAACCACCTGCATTCTGGTGTCCCATGATCTGGCCGATCTGGAGGCGGTATGCAATCATATTTCATATATTAAATAAGGCACATACGCCACATGGTGATACTTGGCGGTTTAACTTGGAAAGAATTTTTTAAATATTTATTGAAAATGAGTTACAATTGCAATAGACTAAAGCCAACCCTCGGCGGTAATGCCCATAACTCAGCTCGCTCCGGCACGCGTGTAATAGCAACACTCATCGCGCAAGACGGATTTATTTACTTAAATATGAGGAAAAAAATGTTGTCACTTATTAAAAACGCTTTCCCGGTAATACTGGTAATGCTGCTGTCGCTCTTGCTGGCCTCCTTTGCCCTGGCCGCGGACGAGGGCAAGCTGCCCGCCCCCCAGGGTGAAGGTGGCATGGGCCTGTTCAGCGCGCTTAAAAACCGCGCTTCCGCGCCGGGCGCGGACTTTCCCAGCGGTCAGCTCGCCAATGAAGAGCTTTCCACTATTCTATGGGCGGCCAGCGGGCTAAACCGCGGCAATAGCGGCTGGACCGTGCCTATGGCTCGGGGGCGGGAACCTTATTGCCGCATCTATGTGGCCGATGACCAAGGGGTGTTTCTCTACAACTGGAAAGAGCACAGCTTACAGGCGATAAGCCGGAACAACATCAAAAGCAAGATAGGCGCCCAAGGTTTTGTCAAAATGGCGCCCTGTATTCTTATCATAGTAAGCGACACCGAAGCCCTGGCCTATTTCAAGGATGACAAAACGGCCTGGGAGTTTGCCCAGGTGCTGACCGGAGCCATGACTCAGAACATTTATCTGGCCGCCGCCAACTATAATATCGGCGCACGCTATATCCATTCCATGCGTATCGACGAAATTAAGGCGGCATTGCGGCTGCCGGCCGGCGACGAACCCATTTGCCTGATGATGCTGGGTAAATAGGAAGCAGGAGCGTTATTATGAAAAAAATGTTTCTGGCCTTGTCGCTGCTTTTGATGCTGCTGGTTCCTCAGGTCCAGGCCGCACAAAGCAAACAATGGACCAATTGGAACGAAATAGCCGACGCCATGGTGATGTCGCTCAATCAGGCTTATGGCGCCTACTTCAACAACAAAGCGGAGGCAGCCAAAGATTGGGTGAATGACGCCTATTTCGCTTATTACGAAAAAGAGGGCTTTGAGCGGGCGGTTATGTCCTACATTTCGGGCAAGCGCGCCTCCACGGTTGAATATCAGTTTGCCCTTATCAAAAGAATGATAGGCGAAAACCAGCCCAACAAAGAAGTGCGCGCTGCCCTGGACGCGCTTGTCAAAATGCTCAAAGAAGACGCCAACCAACTGGACGGCAAGGAAGAAAGCGCGCTGGGCATATTCCTGGCGGCCTTGGCCATTATCCTGCGTGAAGGCTTTGAAGCTATTTTGGTAATTGCCGCCATTACCGCTTATCTGGCCCGCTCTGGCAACCTGCGCCAGACCAGGGTGGTTTACTTAAGCGCGCTATTTGCCGTGGTCGCCAGCGTGGCCGCGGCCATTGCTATGCAGTATGTCTTTGAAATCAGCGGCGCCAATCAGGAAATACTGGAGGGGGCGGCCATGCTGCTGGCTACCCTGGTGCTATTGTTCGTCAGTAACTGGATGTTCGGCAAGGCCGAATCCGAGGCCTGGAAAAATTACATTGAGGGCAAGGTGCAAAGCGCGGTGCAAACCGGAAGCGCTTTTGCCTTGGGCGCGGCCGCTTTTCTGGCGGTATTTCGCGAGGGCGCGGAAACCATTCTTTTCTACCAGGCTATGCTGGCCGACGTCAGCAGTCATGGCGGCATGATATGGATGGGGTTTGGCGTAGGCTGTCTGGCCCTGGTGGTTATTTTCATCATCGCGCGCTACGGCTCGCTCAAATTGCCGCTCAAGCCTTTTTTTATTGCTACCAGCGTGCTCATGTATTTTATGGCTATCGCCTTTGCCGGCGGCGGCATTAAAGAATTGCAGGAAGCGGATGTGGTTGGAGTTACTCCGGTGAACTTTGTCGGGCACATCGACGTTCTGGGCATTTACCCCACTTTGGAAACCCTGCTGCCCCAACTGTTCTTACTGGCCCTGGTGGTGGCATCAGTCATTTATTATCGTAGCAAAGGGAAGCACGCTGCTCGGCTTCGAGCCAGCGAAAACACGTAACAATTAGTGGAGATATTGCAAATGAAAAAAATTAGTTTATTGAGCGGTATTGCAGCAGTATTCATGTTCGCTTCGCTGGCCGTGGCGGCTCCGGCGGCCCCGGCCCCGGGCGCGGGCACTGCCGGCTTTGAAGAATTCCCCATTGGCGATGACCAGCAAGTAGGCCCCCTCAATGTGGCCGGGGTATATTTTCAGCCGGTGGACATGATTCCCGCCGACCTGGGAGGCCTGCCCGCGGCTAAGGCTGATATGCACCTGGAAGCCGACATTTCCGCAGCCGAAGGCAACGAGCTGGGTTATGGCGCGGGCGACTTTGTGCCTTACCTTAGCGTAAAATACCGCATTCAGAAAGTTGGCAGCAGCAAGGTTATTGAAGGCAACTTTATGCCCATGAACGCTTCCGACGGCCCCCACTACGGCAACAATGTAAAATTGGACGGACCCGGCAAATACAAAATAACCTTCATTATTGAAAGCCCGGAAAAGCAGGGCTATTTGCTGCACATTGACAAGGAAACCGGGGTAACCGGCCGCTTCTGGAGCAAACCGCTGGAAGTAAGCTGGAACTTCGACTACATTCCCCGCGCCTGGTAGGGCGACGCTAGCAACTTAATTCACCCGGGACAGGCCCGCCCTGTCCCGGGGTTTTTGCCTGATATAAAATCGTATGCTGCATTATTTTATTAAAATTGTGGATAATTGCTTCGCCGGGGTGGTCATAGCGGCCTTACTGTTGGTGATTATTCTTTTGAAAAACCGACATAAGCTGATAGTTGGCTGTGCCTTGGGGCTGGGTTTTGCGGCGGCCTTGATTTATGCCATTTTAAAACGCAACACTGGTTTTGCGGTGCGTGAATTCTATGATCTGGGAGTAATCCTGCCCCTTCTGGCAGCCTTGCTCCTAGTGTGCTTGTTAAGTTGGCCCGCCAAAAAATTTTATAAAAACTCCGAGTTAAAGCCCCCTAAAATGCTATGCGCAATATTGAGCTGGGCGCTAACGCTGGCCCTGGCCGGCCTGGCCGCTTATGTGTTGCCCAATATAATGCTTTATCCCTTTGAATTTGCCGTGGGCATGGACAGCATTTTCAATCAGGACTATCTGTTCAAGGTGGTTGGCTATGCCTTGGGCCTTTTGTTCATGCTGCTTTTAGGCCTCAGTATCTATAAAATCGCCACTGAAATGCCCCTTCTCCCGCTGTTGTCGGTTATAGCCGCAAGCCTTCTGGTTTTCATGCTGGGCCAGGCCCTGGAAGTTTCGCAGATTCTTCTAACCCGCGGTTTTATACCGCGTTATGGATGGCTGCTAAACATGGTTCTCAGCATGCTGGAACACGCCAACTGGTTCATCTACGGCTTAGCGATCATTCTGGGCTTGGCTGGCGCCGCCCAATGGCTGCGCCTTAAGTTAAGCCCCATGGCCAGCGGCAATCCGGCGGAAATACGTAAGCAAAAAGCCGCCGAGCGTAAGCAAAAGCGTTATTGCTGGCTATTGTTTTTGCTGTTACTGGTAACACTGTTAGCCATTACGGTTGGGCGCTATTATGAAAACCGCGGGGTGGAACTGTCGCCGCCCATGGAGCTGCCGGCCGTTAACGGGCAAATTGTTATTCCTCTGCCCACAGTTAATGACGGCCACCTGCATCGCTATGTTTATAAAGCGGAAAATGGCACCGAGATACGCTATATCGTAATCAGAAAAAGCGAATCTGGCTATGGAGTAGGGCTTGATGCCTGCGATATATGCGGCCCTACCGGCTATTACGAGCGCAATGGTAAAGAAGTAGTCTGCATTTTGTGCGATGTTGTAATGAATATTTCCACCATAGGTTTCCCGGGCGGTTGTAATCCGGTTCCTCTGAAATTCATGATTTCCGAAGGTAGTTTGGTAATAAAGACACAAGACCTCGAAAACGAAAGAAGACGATTCGAATGATCACTGCTTGCAAACCGATTATGGCCGCCCGGAAACTTTATAAATTGGAAAGCGCAAACCATGTTTAGAAAAATGTTGATCAGCGCTTTGTCTCGACAAAAAAACAAACTGGTAATGATCGCCTTTACCGTGGCCCTGGGTGTATCCTTAGCTACCGCCATGCTTAACGTGATGTTTGACGTGGGCGATAAAGTAAATCAGGAATTAAAAACTTATGGGGCCAATTTAAACGTATTGCCCAAGGGCGCATCCCTGCTCAACGAACTCTACAATCTGGAAGAAGGCAACCAGCAAAGCGAGGTTTCGCAAAAATATCTGCGTGAGGATGAGCTAGCAAAAATAAAGATGATTTTCTGGGCCTACAATATTGTCGATTTTGCGCCTTATCTGCAAACCAGGGCTAAGGCCGGTGCTGAAGAGTTTACCATTGTGGGTACCTGGTTTGACAAACACCTGCATCTACCCACTGGTGATGAAGTGCAAACCGGCATGCTGCGCCTGAAGTCTTGGTGGGATATTCAAGGCCAACCCGGCAACGACGCGATCATTAATGGCGCTATGGTGGGAGAACGCCTAGCTGCGCGCCTTAATCTGCGGCCGGGTGACAGCCTGTTAGTCGATAGCGGCTCCGGTGCCGTTGAACTGCAGGTGCGTGCGGTCTTTCACAGTGGAGGCGGAGAAGACAGCCAGATATTTGTGCCCCTAGCCCTGGTGCAGGATATCACTGGCTTAAAAGGTTTAGTGCAGCGGGTTGAAGTAAGCGCGCTTACCACCCCGGAAAACGAATTGGCCCGGCGCGCCGCCGCGGACCCCAACAGCCTAAGCCGCGCCGAATGGGATGCCTGGTATTGCACAGCCTACATCAGCGCTATTGCCTACCAGATTGAAGAGGCAATGCCCGATGCCCGGGTAAAGGCGGTATTGCAGGTGGCAGATTCGGAAGGCGCCATTTTGCAAAAAACCCAGTTGCTGATGCTCTTGCTCACTTTTCTTACTCTGTTGTGCTCGGCTTTGGCCATATCCAATCTGGTTACCGCCAATGTCATGGAGCGCACCACCGAAATAGGCCTGATGAAAGCCCTGGGCGCGGGCAGCTTGTCCATAACCCTTTTAGTGCTTAGCGAAATTATGATAACCGCTATTATTGGCAGTGTTCTTGGCTATCTGACCGGCCTGGGCTTTGCCCAAATTATCGGCCGCACTGTATTCGGTTCGGCCATAGCCATTAAAGGCTTGGTTATTCCTTTGATCATAATCCTGGTGATGGTTATCACCATTCTGGGCAGCCTGCCGGCTATGCGCTATTTATTGTCGCTGAAACCCACCGAAGTATTACGCGGAGGCTAGGCCAATGAAAACGAACAAGCTGTTCATGTTGAAAATGCTACTTAGTTCGCTGGTGCGCAGAAAATCACGCATTGCCGTGGCGTTGATCGGCGTGGCCATAGGCGCCACCGTGCTTTTGGGCATGATTACCTTATGTTTTGACGTGCCTCGACAGATGAGCCAGGAATTCCGCTCCTATGGGGCCAATATGGTATTCGTGCCCGCCGGCAAGGCATCCGCTCTACAGGAGGCGGACATAAAAAATGCGACCGCCCTGCTGCCCAAGGATAAACTGGTGGGTATAACCCCTTTCCGCTATGAAGCGGTGCGTATCAATATGCAGCCCTACACCGCGGTGGGCACCGATTTTAGCCAGGTAAGAAAAACCAGCCCTTTCTGGCAAGTGGAAGGCCGGTATCCCAGCCAAGATAATGAAGTGCTTATAGGGGCGGATATTGCCGAGTTTACCAAACTCTCTCCGGGCAAGGCCATTACCATATCCGGGCGCAGCCAAGAGCAGCGTCGATTTATCAAGGAGATGGTGATAAGCGGCATTGTGCGTAGCGGTAGCGTGGAAGACGCTTTTATTTTTATGAACATGCCCACCATGGAAAGCTTGGGCGGCAGGACCAATGAAGCCGATGTGGCGGAGCTTAGCATTACCGCCAATGAGCAGGAACTTAAACAACTGGCCACCAGAATAGAAGGCCAGGTGCCGGGCATTGAAGCTAGGCTGGTAAAGCGGGTTACTCAGTCCGAGGCCAGCGTGCTATCCACCCTGCAAAGCCTGGTGTACCTGGTCACCCTGGTAGTGCTGGTACTCACCATGATTTGCGTGGCCACGACCATGATGACCATTGTTATGGAAAGACGCAGGGAAATTGGCTTGAAAAAAGCCATGGGCGCGGAAAACAAGAAAATTGCCCGCGAATTTTTAGCCGAGGGCGTGGTCATAGGCATAGCTGGAGGCATAATCGGCGCCATATGCGGGCTCATTTTTGCCCAGCTAATAAGTTCCCTGGTTTTTGGCCGTTCTATTATCATAGAGTTGTACCTGCTGCCCCTGACTATGCTGGTTTCAGTAGCGGTTACCATGGCGGCTTGTCTTATACCGGTGCGCCGGGCGGTGGATGTGGACCCGGCCTTGGTATTACGTGGAGAGTAAAAATGAATATTCTGGAGCTTGACAATATATCCAAAATTTACGGCCAGGTAAAAGCGCTGGACCAGATAAGCCTCAAAGTTGAGCAAGGCCAATGGGTGGCTATCATGGGACCTTCCGGTTCGGGCAAAACCACCATGATGAATATAATTGGCTGCATGGATAAGCCCACTCACGGAAAAGTAGTGCTGGATAAGCGGGATCTATCCGGATGCTCGCCGGCGGAACTCACCGCCATTCGCCGCAACACCATTGGCCTGGTGTTCCAGCAGTTCCACCTGGTATCTTATCTAACCGCCTTGGAAAATGTGATGATGGCCCAATATTACCACAGCATGATTGATGAAAACGAAGCCAGGCAGGCCCTGGCCAGGGTGGGCCTGGCTGAACGGGCCAAACATCTGCCGCGCCAGTTGTCGGGCGGGGAGCAGCAAAGGGTGTGCATTGCCCGGGCGCTTATCAATTATCCTAAACTTATTCTGGCTGACGAGCCCACTGGCAATTTGGATGAAGCCAATGAAGGCATCGTGCTCGCTCTGCTCAAGCAACTGCACGATGAAGGCAGCACCATTATTGTAGTGACCCATGATCCGGAAGTGGCTGAGCATGCCCAGAAAACCATTGTGCTGGAGCACGGCAAAGTGGTGCGTGTAAGCGACAGCTCCAAAATCTGTTAGCAGGCTGACAGATTAAGTTAAATAACATATTTTGAACAGAGGAAAAATGAAAGCTCGTTTAACCGCAGGTGGATTAAATTTAGCCCTGGGCTTGCTCTTTATTCTGGTTCCCCATTATCTGTTGCCGGTGTGCGACAACACCCTTACCCTGGCCAACGGGGTTAGCGGTGTGCCCATGAAATGTTTCTGGAGCGCTATGGCCGAAAGCGGTTTGGGCGGAGTTGTAATCCTGAGCGGCCTGCTCATTTGCTTGACCCCCAGCCCAGAAGTGCGCCTGGGCATAAGCATAATGAATTTACTGCTGGCACTCTTGGCTGCGACGCTTCCTTCACTGCTCATTGGGGTGTGCGCCAATGAGGCCATGGCCTGCCGCCTGGGCACCCTGCCCGCGCTTTATGTGCTGGCAGGCTTGCTGATGGCAGTCTCGTTGATAAATATCGGCTATCTGCGCGCCAGCATGAAAAAGGGAAGATAATAAATGCACGCTTTGCACAGCGGTTGTTTGGCCTGGCTTAATCTGCGGCAAAAGCCCTTACGTAGCGGCTGCCTGATGTTTATTGTGGGCTTGTTCGCCTTTACCCTGTTTGCCGGCGCCCTGTTTAACCAAAGCCTTAGCCTGGGCATGCAAAGCCTGGCCGGCCGTCTGGGCGCTGATATTATGATAGTACCCTATGGTTATGACAAAGAACTGCAGGTGGCTTTATTGCGCGGCGAGCCCAGTGGCTTTTACCTGAAGGCCGAACTGGCGGATAAGCTGCGCGCCATGTCAGGGGTGGCCGCGGTTTCTTCCCAGTTGTTTATGGCCTCGTTGGACGCTGGCTGCTGCAGCGCCAGGGTTCAGCTTATTGGCTTTGAGCCGGATAGCGATTTCATTGTCCAGCCCTGGTTGCAGGCTGGCTTGGGAAAGAGTCTGCAAGATGATCAGATAATAGTTGGTAGCCGCATTTTGACCAACCCTGGCGGCCAACTGGAATTTTTTACCCATAAATTTACTGTGGCCGCGCGCCTGGATCGCAGTGGCATGGGGTTTGACACTTCGGTGTTTATGACCATGAACGCGGCCCACAAACTCTTGCGCCAGTCTGGCATACTCAGCGGCAATGTGGAGGCCATAAAAGATTACGCCTCTTCACTGCTGCTCAAGGTTAAACCGGGCTTCGAACCCAGAGATGTGGCCAACTCCATTATGCAGCGTTTTGCTGTGGATTATAATCTCGACTTTTTACTAACCAAGAACATGATGCGCGATTTGGGTGGGCAGCTCGACAGTATATCCCTATTTGTTTTCGGCCTGTCAGCCATTTTGTGGCTAATGGCGACAGTAGTGCTGTTTGTCGTTTTTTCCGCCACCACCAATGAACGCAAACGCGAGCTGAGCATCCTGCGTTTGCTGGGAGCCTCGCGTAAAAAACTAGTGAAACTCATTATACTGGAGGCCGTATTTATCGGCCTGGGTGGTGCCATACTGGGGGTGGCCCTGGCCTGCATTTTTATCTTTCCCTTTGCCGGGCTCATTTTTAACAGCCTGGGGCTGCCGCACTTGCAAGCCCCCTGGCCGAGCATTGCCGGCTATTTGCTCTTAACCATGGGCACAGCCACGTTGGTGGGGCCGCTAGCCAGCAGCTATGCCGCCCTATCCATAACCAGGCGGGACACCTATACAACCATGCGCGAGGGCGAATGATGCTGCTTAAAATAACTAACCTGAGCAAACAATACCAGCGTGGCCAACATGACTTTTGGGCGCTGCGCAATGCAAACCTAACTATGGATGCAGGTGAATTTATCAGCATTGTGGGGCGTTCGGGCAGCGGCAAAACCACCTTGCTCAACTTGCTGGCAGGCATACTACGCCCCACCGCCGGCAACATCTTGTTCAACAACATAAATATTCCCGCGTTGGGCGATGGACGCATGTCATCATTGCGCAACCAATGCATGGGATATATTCCCCAAGGTAACAGCCTGCTGGGCAACCTTACAGTGCGGGATAATATACGCTTGCCTTTTTATTTAAGTGGCAACGGGATGGGCGATGCCGGCCAGCGGGCCAGCCAGTTGCTGGGCCGGGTTGGGCTGGCCCATCTGGCGAACATGTATCCAGCCAGTCTGTCTGGGGGCGAAGCCCGCCGGGTGGCCATTGCCCGGGCTTTAATCAATTACCCCAAGCTGCTGCTGGCTGATGAGCCCACCAGTGACCTGGATACGGAAACCGCTCATGAAATTATGTGCCTGTTGCAGGAGTTCAACCAACAGGGAACGGCAATTCTGCTGGTAACCCACGATATGGAGATAACCTCTTACAGCCAGAAAGTCATCAGCATAAGCACTGGTAGGCTAACGGCATGAAATCGCTGTGCCTGCGGGCCCAGGTCAAGCCCTTTGGCTTCCATGCCATCCGACACCTGGCGGCCAGTGTTATGGCGGCCGGAGACTTGCGCCTGCCCGAAATTCAAAGCCTGCTCAGGCACCAAAAAACGGACACCACCTCAAGGTATCTGCACAGGGTGACCGCCCACAACGCTATGGGGCGGAAGCTGGACAATGTGCTGGTACTGCCCATAAAGAGAAATCCCCAACTGCTGACACAGTGGAGAGTTCAGAAAAAGGTGAATCACCGGGTGAATCACTTTTAATTAATTGTGAGAAACAAAGCCTAACTAGTTAATATTACAAGTGGGTTGCCCGAGAATCGAACTCGGAACCTACGGATTAAGAGTTCTCAAATAATATTTTGTAATATACTAAATTAATTAATATTAATTTTTTATTGTTATACTTTTGCGATACCTGACGCCCAGAATCTTGCCCGCCTAGCATCAAACAAACTGTATCAAATTTACCACTAAATGTTAGCCGATTATTTGTTGCAAAACCTGAAATGAAAGATGCTATAATAAACCCATGAAAAAACTTACCACCATAATTGCCATATGCGCCCTGCTGGGCCTGGCCGCCGCCCTATTCAGTTGAAATTTGGGGAAGTCCGGTGAAGTGTTTCAGTGAGGTGGATTGGACAATTTTTGCGAATGGATTTCTATATATTCCTTTAATCCTAAAGGGCATTCAAGAAGCTGATCAAATTGTTCTACTGACAATTTTAGCTGCAACGCCATGCATTTATACGTTTTAGGCGGTATATTTTTTCTACCCTTGGGAATGGTTATGCGAGCAAACCTGCTGCCGTTATAGATAAAATAACCATTTCCCTCCTTACCTTTACCAAAACTGATATTCAATTTTGTTTCGCACACCTTACGTACATGATAGGTGTCAAATGAAGCGTTTTTCATTATTCCGCGGACTCCACAATTTGGGTGAACCGCTCTTTCATTGCCAAGAAGTCGGGATAAAAATTATCATCTTCCTGCAGTTCAAAGTAAAGATTTTCAATATCCTCCAAAAGCATGTCAACTGCTTCGCCTTCTGTATCACCAAAGCCGTAAAGTGTGGGAAAATCTGGCGTTTTAGCGATAAAAGCTTCCTCATCAGGCTCAGTGGTGATTTTAATTGGAGTATTAAAATATAGTTTACCAACTTTCACAACAAGACTCTTAAGTATATAATTTGCTGTGTAAAACAATCCAACTGCATCATATGTAATATTTAATGGATTCTCTCTGCATAAAGATGCTAGAGCGTCTTCATATTCTAGTTTTAGTCGATTTTGCAGTTCTTTATTATTTGAAAACAGTGCCGCCCAATAGAGGCTGCCAACAAATTCACTCAACCCGCTACTAACGGCCTGTGATAAAAATTCTGTTGCGCGGTCATACTTATCAATATAGTTATAAAGCATCCCCATAACACCGACTACTTCGGGATCATCAAGATAAGTATTCTGAGCATCATCCAATAATAAGTTAACCTGCTCAAGGTCTCCAACAATCAAATAATAACGCGCTAAGTAAACAGTCCCCAATCCTTTGTTAATATTCATAAAATCTTCAAGATCCTTTTTGAGCCGAGCTAACTCAAACTCGGATAGGATTTCACTTTGCGACCTATGCCAAAGACTACCGTCCTGATATATTTTCGGAAGTGGGATTGTCATAATATATTCCTTGATAGACATAATATTGTATGACTGTACGAAGAATTATGCAACTGGTGAGCCGGTTGTTCCTCTATCAGCTTCTGGAAGATATTTACCTAAACCCGCCGCCACTGCGTATAACTTCACTGGGGGGCACCATATACTCCCGTCCGCTTTCTTTAAGCTTGCGCGCCTCCATGCGCTTCAGGTAGCCAGGGTTCAGCATTTCCTGCAGGTTAAACACAATGGCATAATCCAACGCGGCCTTGGTGTACCACAGGTTGGCGTAAGGGGTATTGCTTACAGTAAAGCGCAGCAAGTCAGCCCCCCGGAACTCCCCGGCAATAACGGCGCCCCTTATCCTGTCCAAATCATTCAAAGCCCCGCCGATAACCGGCCCGGCCAGGCTCTCCAGCATGCCGCCGCCAAAGCGGCTGCGCTCGGCCAGCAGAAAGTCGCCATAAAGCCCGGCCCCGCCGCCTTGGATAAAAGCGGCGACAAAAGCTTTCGTCAGGTTGCCCGGCGTGGGCTGGCCCATAAAAATGGGCTTTTCGCCCTTTAGCATGCGTTTCAATTCCATGGCCACCCAGCCCAGGGCGGTAACTTGCGCTATATGAAAAGCCAAAACCCCCATGGCCTCAGCTCCCTGATAAGGCGAACCATAAATAATGGGCATCATTATCTTTTGCCAGAAACCAATGGGAAAACTTTTGAACTGGCCTATAAATCTCAAGCCCTCTCCAACCATGGTGCCGGGCGCGCTTCCGCGCAACAGGGTGTTGCGGTTCATGGCGTCAGGCACCAGCACGCCATGGTTGGTTTCAGAGGCGATAAAGGCACTCAAACGCGTTTCCATGGCCTCTCTTATCTGATGCAAAGAGTTATTAGCATAAAAATGGCGGCCATCCACCAGGCTTTTTATGGCGTCATCCGGCGCGCTGTGGGCCATTTCCGGCAGCAGATAAAAACGCTTGGTGCCGTTGTCGTCAAGCTCTCTCACCATGTGGAGCCTTATAAAATCCCACTGATGTTCCAATCCGTATTTTCTCAATGTCAACTGGAATTCGCGGCCCAGTTCATTAAAATCGTTACCCGCGAGCATGCCCGCATGGTTGGAAATCATGCGCGCCTGGGCAATCCTGGCATTGTCGGTCCAGCCAGTAAGGCCGCTCACTTTATAAAAAACGTTATTTACTTTCACCATGCCCCCCAGGGCGGTGTTTTCCGGGTCAAAGCGGCTGGCCACCGCGCCAATCAAACCATCTGAAAAGGTATCCAGCAGTTTCATCTGTTGGGCGCGGCTTGCGCGCGGAATGCGTTCCATAACCCCGGCCAGGGCCTGCCCCCAGGCTTTATGCCAGGGCACGCCAAAGGCGGTTTTCAGACGCAAAACCATGTTTGCCATATCGGGGATAGCGCTGATAACCGCCCCGCCCAGTTTGGCCATGCTGGCCAGATTGCGGGTGGTGCTGGCTATTTTAGCGGCGCTTATGCTTTCCGGAATGCGGTCCGCTCCGGAAATAGTGCGATAAGCCCGGCCAACCTTGCCAGCTTGGTTGGTTATGTCCGCTGAACGCAGGGCCGCTATCTGTTTTTGCACGTCTTTGCCAGCCCCGCCGCTCAAGGCGCGCAACTGGTTACCCCTGGCCGCGGCCGCCGCCTGTATGGTTCCCATGGGGTTGGGACCATAGCGCTGCATAATGCCAATTAGCATAGTGCTGCTTTCGATGTAGTCAAACATGGTGGCCAGCGCAGAAATTTCGCCATATTTGCGATTAAAATCTATCCATCCATCATTGGTGAACACCAGCTGCCGGCTCTGCTCCAGGCGCCTGGCAAAGCGCTGCATACTTTGCGGCAAATAGGCGCGCGGGTCTAAAGCCATCCCTTCAAGCGGGGAACCCTTTAGTATGTGTTGATAGGCCGCGTCAATGGCAGCCCTTAACGCATCATCGTAGCGGCCAGGCTCCACCATTTCCAGCCAAGGGAAAGTGGCAAGCAAATCCAAATCCTGTTTAAGGTCATTAACAACCGCCTCACTTCGCGCGCTGGCAATGCGGCCGACATTATATTTATGCGGGGTATAGTTGGTTATCCGCCCCACATTGGCGCCGGCATCCAGCATTTCTTGGTGCAGCCTCTGGTAAACATTGCGCAGAACCTGGGCAAATTCTTTTAGCATGGGGCTGGCCTGGCCACTGCCCGGCGCTTGCAATTCCCGGGTAAGCTCTTCGTTGTTTTTTATGTACATAGCGCGGCGCTCGGCTGAAGCGAAAAGCCCGGGGTCTTTTAATGCCGCATGCAACTCGGGGTGTTGTTTAAGCTGGTAGGTTATTTCTCCCAGGTATTTAAGTTTAAGCCCTGTCTGCGTTGCCGCTGTGGACATATGGCCGCCGCTAATACGTTTGGCGGTCCCCAGCATATCAATAAACAGGGCATCAGCCACATTTTTAGCCCCGCCGGCCAGGGCCTGACCCAAGCGCACATCAAGGCTGTGGTATTTTTGCATGCTCAGCAAATTGTTCCGATGCCGCAATAGGGATTGGCGTTCCATCTCAAGGCCTTGCTCCATGGCCGCCCGCAAGGTCTGCTCGCGGGCTTCAGCCGTGCGCAGACGGGCCGCCTTGCTGTCGTAAATCGCTCTCACCCGGTCGAGTAGCGCCTGGCTTTCCTCTTCACTCAGGCCGGCCAGGTTGGAAATTTTTACCACACAAAAACTTTTATTCACTTTAGCCATTTGTCAGCTTCCATTATTATTTAAGAAACAATTAGCCATCTCAACCAGCCCCCTGGCTTCACGACGCGCGGTGTTCAACTCATCAAGCCCGCGGCGCAATTCTTCTATCTGCTCCGGGGTTAATAAGCCACGGTCAAGCAGTTCATTAACCTGGGCTTCTAATGCCGCCAGTTCTTTTTGCCGGTCAGCGGCAAACTCGCTGTCGGGTTTAGGTACAATCTTTTCCGGCTCTGGATCTGGCCGGCCCACGGTAAAATCAAGGACGGTATTATCATTGACAATGTTTTGAGGCTGACGTATATTATTAACAAAAGGCTCGCTGTTCAGCGCAGGTAGCTCCGGTTCATTCCCGAATCCAGTCCTGCTTTGCTGCATCGGGCCTTTTGCTTTTGGCTTGGCAATGTTATGCCCATGGTAAAAAGATAAACTATTGTCCGCACGGTTGCGCTTAACAGTTATGAAAACACCCTCACTCTTACCATCAAGCTCAAAAACGCTCATATAAACCAGGGTATCGCGGTTGCTTTTGCTGCTGGGGTTGCTGGCCAATGCCTTGTCCACAACTTTATATTCCGCAACCTTCTCAGCATTAAAAATAATTTCGTCCAGCTTACTCACACTGGCCATTTTAGCCTGGTTGCGGCCGCTTCTGAAGCTGAAGGCCTTGCCTAGAGAATCCTTATTAAAATTGATTAGTTCGCCGGTAGAGTTAACCACAAAGCTTTTGCCTAAATAGTTTTCCCGCGCATACTTCATGGCAGCGTCCCTTAAGGGCATCTCCGGGTCAAAGGGCAAGCTGTCAGCCCTTATAACCGCTGACTTTACCTCCAAAGCGTTAAACTTTTCCGGGCTTATGCGGTTAACCAGTTCATGACGCGCCAACCGCGCCCCGCTATCTTCATCAACAAAATATTTGTTGCTGCCGAATTTGCCGCCCTCATCCAGCCGGGCCACGAAATCGTCATAATCCATTTGGGTTGCAATGCGCGTTGTCCTTGTAGCCTCAAGGCGGCCTGGCATGGCTTGCGGCGGGATATCACTAAAAGTAGTTCCCACATCCACTGGTTTTTCATCCAGTATGTTTTTGGCAGCCTCTCCCATGGCTCTTTGATGCACCCGGCCCGCCCGCAATACGCCTATCGCGCCGCCCAGGCCGCCAAACAACCCACCTAAAGCGCCTCCCAAAGTCATGTCAACCATTAAATCCTGAATACCTAAATCAGCGCCCCATTGGTTGGCCATGGGGAAAGCCAGCGTATCACTGGCGGCCGCGCCCACCACGTTTTCACCGGCACCCCGTAAGGCACTGGCGCCAATCGCTCTCAGGCCGGGCCGGCTGAATAATTTAGCGCCTTGCAGGGCTAAATGACCGGTGCGGTACACTGCGCCGCCAAATACCACAAAGTTAAAGGGATCATGCAGATTGCCTATTAAACCGCCAGCCAGTGAAGTCAACAAGGTGGCAGCGCCCGGCTCCGCATGCTCCAGCGTGTTGTTAAATTGCCGCTTAGCTTGGTAACTATGGGAATATACTCGCGCCTCAGTTTTGGTAAGCCCGGTGTTCGGAATAACCTCCGCCGGCAGTTCGTAACCCATTTCGCGCAATTGGCCATGGTTGTATTTTTGCAAAGCATCACGAGGGTTACCAGGATAATATATAGCTGCGGACGCCGTCTCTGTGGCCCCATAGCTGTAGGTCTGCAAAGGGTCGTCAGACATGCTGGCCGCGCTCTCATCCTGCTCCAGGGCTTCGCCAAGGTTGCCCCAGTGTATCTTCCCCTGGTTAATCAGCCCGCCAACCAGGCTTTCATGATGGGCGGAGATAGCACTGTCAACCAGCAAATCAGCGGTTGAACTGTATGGCCGAACCCGTTTCACATCCAGCGGCTGCGACACTTTATTGCTATTAGAAATAAAAAAAGAATACATTGTTTATGCCTCAGCTTTCCACAGCCGCTTTTTGCCGCAACAACTTCATTACCGCCTCTTGCCGGCTGGCAATATCATCTTCGGTATAGAGCCCGGCCAGCCCGGCAGCCACATCACGCTGAGTATAACCGGCCATGCCTAAAGCAATAAGTTCCTGGGCGCTGAAGCTCAGCGTCTTAGATTCATTGCCCTGCCCCACAGTGTATTGCCGGTCGAAAAAAATGGGAGACGCCAAAACAAACTCATCTCCCTGGTTGCGGAAAATATAGCCGCTGAAAGCATCTCCCTGGCCGGCCGCCAAAACCGCCCGCATGCCGCGCATCAAAGCTTCCGGATTGTCTGTTTTTGGGGCAACGCAATAGCCGATACTGTCATTGTTGATAACGGTATAGTTGCTGTCAACATCTTGTATGGCTTTGCTCAATGCGCTGCTGTAATCCATGCCCCTTTCGGCATAGGTAAGGGCCAGCTTGTAATATGCCTCGCGTATGGAAGCATATTGGCTCTGCATGGCGCTGTCTGTGGGGAAAGCAACTATCAAGCTACGCATAACCCCCAAGGTACTCTCATTCCCAGTCATCAGGTTGTTTAAGTCATCCCTTATTTTGGTTTTTACTTTGTCGTCAACCTTAAAATCAGCCTCAGCCTTTGCGTCATTGAGAATCAACAGTTCCTGTAGCTGCCGGTTAGCGGGGCTGACGGGCAGGTTGGAAGCAATGGTGGAGCCTGCCCCCAAATTCAATTGATGCATAATCCGGCTGGCGTATTGCTCACCAAAGCCATCTTTAATACTCTTAATAAAAGAACTTTTATCTTCCGTGGTCTGTAGGCGGGCAAATTGGCGCCGCAATTCATTAGCCTGAGCGTTGGGCATCAAGTTGGCGCCGGCCACGCCATCGGGGTTGAGCTCCGCAACAGCTTTTTCCGTAAGCCGCACAATGGTTTTAGGGTGTTCCGCTTCAGGGATATTAGCCTTCAGCTGGCCAAAATTGGCTAAAACCGCTTCCTGCACATAGCCGGCGTTATCCTGCTTAAATTTGGCCTCAGCTTCATCCACCCATCTAAGCTTGGCCTGCAGACGTTTGGCCTGCTCGCTGGCGCCCGGCTTGCCGTACTCCACCAGGTTGTTACTCATAACAACTTGCCTTTTATCGGCAAAAGAGGTGGGCGCGGTTATAACTTCCCGCATTTCCGTGGCATCATTGGTGGCGTTCAAAATAGACTGCATCTGCTCACTGCTGATAGCTCCGCTGTCATATAAGCGCCTTACCTTGTTTTCATAATCAGGGATGCCCTGGCCAGTAACCGCTATGCTTAAAGTGTGGTCGGCCAATTCATTCATAAGAAGGCCAGCGGCTTCTTTTTGCAGGGCTTCCTGGCGGTTGATCTCAACATTAAATTTGTTTCTGGCGGACAAAAGTTCTTTATGGTCAAGCCCGCTTAAAACATTGGGCCCCTGGGCGCCTCTATTTTGCCGCATGCTGTGCACCAGGGTAAGCTCCTGATCCAATGCACGCTGTACCGCGGCCCGGTCTTTATCTGTCGCACTAGGAAAATTATTCTTGCGCAGGTCATACAATTCGTCATAAAACTTGCTTATATCGCCGCCCGCCTCTTGCCAGGCCTGCTTAAACATCCGGGGAGCGGCATTGCGATGCTGGATGGCGGTTGACATAAGCACCTGCCGCAATAAGGAGTCACTATCAACCGCCGCCTTTACATCATCGGGCAGCATCTTAAATGCCGGCTCATAATGGGTGGCCTTTATATAATCCTTAGAAAAGCGCGCCAATACTTGCGCGTTGTCCATGTTCTCCCACATTTCAATACGCTCGGCATTGTCAGCCCTCAAAAACTTATCCAGCAAGGCGGCCTCCCCGGAAGATGGGTTCTGGCCCTTGGCAAACTGCACAAATTCAGCAATATTTCCAGTGGCTATCTGCTGAGGGCCAAAAGAGGGGCCATGACCACCGTCATTGTGGTTGACAATGTTAACCCTGCCGCCGCTTTCCCTTATTTCCGCAAGAGAAAAATCATCCCCACTGGCCACCCGGCCCGCGCCTAAATAATTGTTAAGTTCCCGCAGGCCTTCACGGGGGTTGTGCAATAATTTTTCATCAACCCATTTTTGCGCGGCCTGGCCTTCCCAGCCTTTTATTGTATTTTCAAGCGCCGCCCGGGCCGGCCCGGGCTCTAACCCTTGGCGCCGCACCTTGTCATTAACAAAGAGCTCAAGCTTCACGCGCGCCAAATCTTTATCATCAGCGCTGGCGCTAGGGTCTGCAAAAACCGATTCAGACTGTTCCAAAACACCCTTAAATATGTCGGCTTCGTAACGTTCTTTTTGCCTGTTGCTGAACTGTAAAGAACGCTTAGCCGCGGCCAGATCGCTGGCATTGAACCAAGTGTTGATTTGCTGCTGGGCTTTTGCGTCATTTGCATACTTAGCCAACAACTCCTGGCGGCCATTTTGGTAAAACGCCCCGTAGTCACCATAAGCGTTAATGGCGTTTTTCCCCTGGTTCCCCTGGGTATAGGTATTTTCAAATTCAAGCGCCTGACGTTCAAAGCTGCTGAATTCCTCGGCCAATTCCAGGCGCCGCATATCTTCTTTTTGCGCTCCAACTTGCTGTGCAAGGGCCTCCAGCCCCACCCCCAGCCTGCCCGTGGCCCGGAACACATCCTGGCCAAAGGCGTCCGAGTCGGCCTGGCTTCTGGCATAGCCGGGCATAACCCCTGGGCTGGTCTGCCGGTCGTAGTGCTTAAGTTCGGGTATTTTCATGTATCCGTTGCGCATAATGTCTCCTTAGCTCTTGCGGCCAAAGCTGCCGCTAAACCCGCTCTTGGCCCCCAGCTTGCCCAGCTTGCTAGACGAGCCGGCCGCGCTACTACCAAACCCGCCATACACCGTGCCGGCCGCGCCCAACAGCGAGCCGCCGGCATTGATAAGCCCGGCTGTGTAAGCGTTCTGCCCGGCTGAGCGGGTAAGCGAGGCCTGGTTGCGCAAGCTTTCCCCCTGGTTCACATGCCCCCAGGCGTTAAGCTGGCCGCCATAGCCTATGTTCTGGCGGTCTATGGCCATCTCCCGCGCCGTGTCCGTGCCTATGTCAAGCAGGGTGCCGCTGCCCATGGAAAGCCCGCTGGCCGCCATCAGGGCGCGCTGGGCCCCCAGTTCGCGGGCGCTCTTTCTGTCAAAGGCCACTTGTTCGCCTTGCGCCTGCTCCACCGCCTGCTGGGCGCGTATCTCCTCCACCTTGGCCGCGCGCTCCATCTCGGCGGCGTTATAGTCAGCCGCCTGCTTTTGCGACATGCCGCTACCCACCGCGCCTATGGCGCCCATGGCCAGGCTGGCCGCGATTAATGCCGTTTCTATTCCGGTACACATTTCGCCACCTCTTTTACTTTGCTAAGTTTATAAAACAGCTTGTTTTCAAAACCGTAATTAACCGGCCCGCTAAGGGTAAAGCCGGCGCGGCCCAGCCAGGCCACGGCGTCTTT
>JAVBVK010000040.1:0-16509 GCA_031554335.1 Desulfarculales bacterium | reverse complement strand
GAGGCCTGGCCGCCGCTGTTGGCAAAAATGGCGGCACCGGCGGTGCCGGCGGCGTTGTTGCCCTCAATGATGCTGCCATCGCTAATGCTGATGTTGCTGCCTGGGCCGGCCACCACCGGATTGGGGGCGGCATGGGCAGGGGGAGCGGCGCTAAGAAACAACAAAAAAAGCAAGCTAAGCGGCCAAGCCCGCGCGTGAATGAATATACCTAAGTTGTTATGCCGCAAGGTGTTTGTATTCATATCGTTGCCCATGCTGTAGCTATTAGTATGATAACTTGGTGTTTTTTATTGAATTTTATCCTATAAACCCGTTCTTTTCATCCTTGCGAATAAATTTTTTGGAACCCGTGGCTGAATTATGCTTTGTTAGAAGGTTTTTCGTTTTAATAATCAATCTTGCTGTTATTTATTATAAAATAAGTACAATTAGTTGCCGCGCAACATAATGTTATAGCTTACTTAGTGAGCGCTATGAAAACCTGGCTAACCATAAATGCCAAACGCCTGAGCGGGGCGCCGCCGCTATGGGGAAAATTCACAGCATAAAAGGCGTAAGCCGGGAATTGATGCCTAGGTGGTCTACAAAAAAAAGTGGAAAGCGCACGGCTGTGCGGGAGCGGGCCCTGGGCTGCATCCCAACAGCCTGCTGCCTGGCTTCAGAAATGACGTTGAGGGATAACCGATGGTTATGCGGGCGCCTGCGCCAGGTATTTGAAAACCAAGTATGGTCCTATGGTCTCACGCAGGCGCGTATTCATGAGGGAAGGGTTAAAGAATGCTTGTTGCGGTAAATAAATACAGCCGCCAGCGCCTTGCCCTGTATGGGTGCGCAAGCTAGGCTCAGGACTCATTAAGTTAAAAGCCCCAAGACAGCACATCGTCATTAACTACAAATAATTGCGTTATTGTCACCCCGGAAGTAGCGCCAGCCGCTATCCGGGGTCCTGGCTTTTAAAGCTAACAGCCTGGATGCCGGATAGCCGCAAAGCGGCTTCCGGCATGACATGCCACCTTACTGTTGATTAAGCAGCCTATTCACACAAGCAATTAATGAGTCCTGAGCCTAAGTAGCGAGTAGCGAGTGACAGTAAGGCTGTGCTTCTAGGTAACTCAAGGCCTCACAATAACTCTTCCCGCCCCTTTGCGCGGGTAAGGCATGCCGGCAGTTGGCCAGGAACAGCCCTCGCCCCGCCGGAGCATGCCTTGGTTTGCTTAAGAGCCAAGCTTCCCGTTCAGCAACCCAACTACCGTTTACCGTTGGTAAGCGCCATTGGCGCCGCCTTGCTGCCCGCCCTGGCTTTGGTTGGGCCGGGGCTGCGCTGGAATATCGGGAGAACCAGGATCCCGCACGTACTGAGCATGATGGCGTCCATCATAATAATCTCGGTCGCCGTAATAATGGCCGTCATGGCTCATCCTCTGATAATGGCTTGGTTGGTCGTGCGATCCATAATAGTCGTTTCGCGCGGCCGCCGCTGTCGCCCCGCCGGCAACAAGTGCCGCCAGCAACGCAAGAATAGCTAACTTTCTCATAAGACTCCTCCTGTCACAGTGCGGGGGCGGGGAGTGGGCAAAAATGCTCTAGGCAAGACAGGAAAAGGACAAGACACATATCATCATGCTATGCAACTCCAGGCTGCAATTCCGTCTGATGCCTAAGGCGGTTCTCCGCCTCATCAGTTTAACCGCTCCGCTTTAGCGGCCCTGTTATTGATATAAACATGAAGCCGGCAGGCGCAAGGTGTTCAATTGCGGGCGGAGCGTCTTTAAGCAATCATATTGAGCATTAACATCCATTAAGCGCTGTGCATGCGCTCAACGAAAATTTTTTGCGCGGCATGTTGTAGGGGTGTGTAAAAGCACAGTTTATTTTACATACCCGCGAAATTCACGCTTAGTTTAAAAAATGTATAATAAAAACGTAATGTTAATCTTTTAAAAGGCTTTTTTCGCGTGCAGTAAATTCAGCCTACTTTATAAATCATTCTCTTGTGTTCTGGTAATGCCCTATTTGCAAAATTTGGTATATAATAATAAAAAACCGCTAATTGTGGCATAATTAGAGGTTATTTCATAAATCCCCCTAAAGGGTGATTTATGACGGATCGCGAAGCAAAAAGTGTTATTTTTGCTTCGCTCCCGGCGGCTTGCGCCGTCGCGTAAGCCTGTTCCAGGCGGCGTTACAAGCCATTTAGGAAATGGCCTGTACAAACAATTGCCTGCTGTTTATCAACAGCCTCAAACCCATACGAAATATTATGGATAGTGGGCGCTTAAGGGAGATTGATAGCTATGATAACAATGTATACCGCGCGCACCTCAGAGATCGATGAAATTGACGAGGCCATCAAGGAAATAAAAAGCCAGATTGATATTGCGGCTCTGAAAAAAAATTCCGCAGGCATAATTTTCTGCCACATAGACTTTGTGGAAAGCGGGTTGGTGGCGGCTATTTGCAAGGAGTTTCCCTTCAGTATTATCGGCATGACATCCATGGCCAGCGCCGACGAACATGGTTACAGCCTTTTCGATCTTTCCCTCACCGTGCTTACCAGCGACAAGATAAGCTTTGAAGCGGGCATGACTAATAGCATTACCCCCGATAACTACGTCGGCGAAATAAATAAATTATATGCCAAGGTGCGCGGTCGCGTAGCTGATGACCCGGCCATGATTTTTACCTTTATGCCCTATGTGCGCGATGTGGCGGGCTATGAGGTGGTAGGTGCCATGGATGCGGCCTGCCATGGCGTGCCGCTGTGGGGTTCCATCACCAATAATATTGATTTCAACTACGAAACCGTGCAGACCATATGTAACGGCAAAACCCTGCCCGCGGGAGTGGCCATGATGTTTGTCAACGGGCCGGTTGAACCCAAATTTATTGTCGCTTCTTTGCCGGAACGCAATATTTCCAACAATCGCGCCTTGGTTACCAAAAGCGATGGAGCGATTTTGCGCGAAGTAAACGACTTGCCCATATTAGAGTATTTGGCCAATATTGGGCTTTTGATTTCCAAGGAAAATATTACCACCACGCCTTTGATGGTGTACTATGATGAAGCGGTGGAGCCGGTGGCCTTGGGCTTTTATACTATGTTTGAGGACGGCTCGTTGTTAGCCGGAGGCGAACTGCCGGTCGGCACTTCATTTGCCGTGGGCAGCATTGACGCGGAGGGTATCTTTGAATCGGCCGAGAAGGGGCTTAAGCAAATACTGGAGTATAAAGACCGGCGGGCAACCCTGCTGCTGCCGTGCGTTACCCGCTATATAATGCTGGCGCCCGATCAGGAAAGCGAGCTGCGCCTGATAAAAGAAGACCTTAGCAAGAGCGCCAAGCCATTTATGATGGGCTATTCAGGCGGCGAGATTTGCCCGACGCTGGGCCCGGACGGAAAGTACCATAACCACTTTCATAACTATTCATTTTGCGCATGCGTGCTGTAGCATAAGCGTTGCCGGCATGCGGTAAGGTGTTTACTTGAAAGAAACAGACTTGAACAAAGTAGATGAAACAAACGACGCCTTGGTCAGCCTGGCTCAAGCTGAGCGCGAAAATCGCAAGCTCCGCCGTGAAATTACGCATTTAAAAAACGCGGTTGTGCAAGAGAAGCTGGCTTCCACAACTATCCTTAACCAGCATAAGGCCAGCACCTTTATTCAGCGGGAGCGGGAGCGCTATCTGGCTTTGCTACTGGCCAATTCCCCCAGCATTATTCTGTTTTTGAACACTACCAACCGGGTTGAGTTCTGCACGGAATATTTCATTGTTAAGGCTGGGTTTAAAAGCGTGGCGGAGGTGCAGGGGCGCACGGTCACCGATATCCTTTCCCGCTTTTTGGATACAACCACCCATGATAAATTGCTGGCACACATTAATGATGTAATTTCCACCAATGTTCCCCTCACTTTTGACGCAACATTTATTTTTGAGCAAGAGGGCAGCGCCGAAGACTTTGCCGGCCTGCTGGTGCCCATGAAAGATGAACATCAGCACAGCAATGGGATAATGCTGATGTTTCACGATGTCACCGACCTTAAGCGTTCGCGCGAGGAAGCGCTTTTGGCCAGCAAGGCCAAAAGCGCCTTTTTGTCCAACATGAGCCATGAGATCCGCACTCCCATGAATGCCATTATTGGCATGACATCCATTGGCAAACAGGAAAAAGACCCGGCGCGCAAAGACTATGCCTTTGAAAATATAGAAAGTGCGTCAACCCATTTACTGGGCGTCATAAACGATATTCTGGATATATCGAAAATCGAATCCGGCAAAATGGAATTGTCGCGCGTGGTTTTCAGCTTCAGCCAAATGCTGGACAGAGTGATGAGCGTTATCACTCTTAAAATGCGGGAAAAACAGCAGAGCTTTACGGTTGAAATTGACCCCAAAATCCCCGAAACATTATTCGGGGATGATCAGCGTTTGGCGCAGGTTATTACTAATATTCTGTCAAACGCCACCAAATTCACCCCGGATGGCGGAAGCATAACGTTTAAAGCCAAGCTGCTCGACAGGCACAATAACACCTGCACTATGCAGATGTCTGTCAAAGATACCGGCATTGGGATGTCTGAAGAGGAACAAAGCAAGTTATTTAACATTTTTCAGCAGGCGCAGGCCGGCACAGCGCGCAAATATGGCGGCAGCGGCTTGGGGCTGGCCATTTCCAAACGCATTTTGGAATTAATGGGCGGCGATATCAGGGTGGAGTCGGAAAGAGATAAAGGCTCCTGCTTTTTCTTTACCCTACCGCTGGAAGTTCCGGAGCGTATTGCAGCAACGGCCAACAGCGCATCTCAGGCCGGCCTGGCGGCAGCGGCCAGGGACAGCGCGCCGCAGCACCGCGATTTTTCCGGAAAGACAATATTAGTTGCTGATGACATAAGGATTAACCTGGAAATTGTAATAGCCCTGCTTAAGCCAACCAATATAACAATAGACACGGCCAAAGACGGCAAGGAGGCGGTAGATGCCGTAGCCGCCAACCCCGGAAGGTATGATCTGATTCTGATGGATGTGCAAATGCCGGAGATTGACGGGCTGCGGGCCACCAAAATGATTCGAGCCCTTAACACGCCGGAGGCCGCGACCATACCTATAATAGCTATGACCGCCAACGTTTTCAAAGAAGACATAGAAGAATGCCTGGCCGCCGGAATGAATGACCACTTGGGTAAGCCCATCGCCATGAAGGACGTTATGCAGATATTGTCATACTATCTGTACCATGGCATATAGCGGTTGTTTATTAAAGTTGCGCATGGCGGCCGCTAAAAGGCCTGATTGCCGTATGCCCCACTCATCCGCGAATGCTTTCAGCCGGCAATCAACTGCAAAAATGGCGGCTTGGTTTTATGGGAGCCTGTAACTAGGCTAGGGCTTATTAAACGATATGCTTAGAAGTAATTAAATGGCTTCTGGTTGCTTTTAGCGGTAAAGGTAAAAGCACAGTTTATTTTACACACCTTTTTATAGCGCGGTCGGCTTAAAAACCGGGCCGGTTGAGCCTGTAGGGGCGCATGCTGTTAAGGGCGCTTAGAATGGTTGCCGCATTGTGCATTAAGGCGCTGCCGGCCGGGGTAATGGCGCCTGTTATGCCCAGTAAAATGAGCAGGCTGTTTATGCCCACAATGCCTAGGTAGTTGTTGCGAATGCGCCCCAAGGTAAGCCGCCCCAGTCTACGGGCCACCAGCAAATCTTCCAGATTATTTCTGATCAATACCACATCCGCCACGTTGCGGGCCAAGTCCGAGCCATCCTGCAAAGTGATCCCTACGTTGGCCAGTGCCAAAGCGGGAGAATCGTTGATGCCGTCGCCCACCATAATGATGTTATGACCGCTATCCCTAAGCCTTTGCATGTAGGCCGCTTTGTCGCTAGGCAGCATGCGTGCGTTGAAATGGTTGATGCCCAATTCTTCCGCAACGCTACGGGCGGTTTCCTGGCTGTCGCCAGTTAGCATGTGCACATTCATACCATCTTGGCGCAGTTGCCCTATTACTTCTTTGGCCTCCTGGCGCGGCGGATCGCTGATGGCCAGGATGCCCACAATTTCCTTTTCCATAGCCAGATAAAGCAAAGACCTGCCCTGGGCCGCCTGGCTTCGCGCATGTTTCCGCACTTTTTCCGAAGGCTTTACGCCTTCGTCTTCCATAAGAAAATGTTCGCTGCCCAGTAAAATTTTTTTGCCATCAAGCCTGGAGACAATGCCATGGGCGGTTATGTATTCCACCTTGGCGTGTTCCTCCCGGTGCTTTAAATTCAGCCGCTCGGCATGGTTAACAACCGCCCGCCCTAAAGGGTGGGGGAAGTGCTCTTCCAGGCAGGCGGCTAGCCGCAATACCTCGGCGCTTGCGAATGAACCGAAAGAAGCCACATCGGCCACCTGGGGCATGGCCATGGTTAAAGTGCCGGTCTTGTCCAGCACCAAGGTGTCGGCTTCGGCCAGCGCCTCCAGAAACTTGCCACCCTTTATCAATACCCCGCTATCAATGCCGCTGCGCATGGCGCTTAAAATGCTTAAGGGGGTGGAAAGGCGGATAGCGCACGAATAGTCCACCATGAGCACGGAGGCAGCCTTGGCGCTGTTGCGGGTTGTTAGGCCCACCAGCCCGGCGGCGGCAAAACTGTAAGGAACCAGGGCGTTGGCCCGGCTTTCAGCCTTCATTTGCACACCGGCCTTCAGTTCCTCGGCCTGGTCAATAAACTCAAGCAAGCGGCTGATCCTGGTTTCGTCATGGGCGGTTACCGCCTTGAGCACCACTTGCCCCTCTTCAAGGGCCGTGCCAGCATACAGCCAGCCGCCTTTTGTTCGGTGCTGGGGCATGCTTTCGCCGGTGATGGAAGCCAGATTGACCATGGCTTCACCTTCCACAATACTGCCATCCACCGGCACTTCTTCGCCGGCGCGCAATACCAGCAGGTCTCCGGGTTTGATTTCGGCAAGAGGTGTTTTTATTTCATGCCCGTTGTGTAAAAGCCAGCAATGCTCGTTTGCTAGGCGTTGCAGGCCGTGGGCCAAATTCTGCCGTGATTTTTTATGGGTGGAATATTCGAGGTAACCACCCAGGGCGAATAAAAAGGTAATGGTGCCAATAGAAGCAAAGTCGCGTCTTAAAAAGGCGGCAACCAGGGCCGAGGCGTCCAGCACCGGTACGGTAAGTTTACGTTTAAGCAGGGTGGTTGCGCCACCATAAACATATGGAATTGCGCCCAGCAATGACCAGGCGTAACGCAAAACCGGCGGCATAAGTATTTTGCGCAATATATAGCCGGGAATGGGGTTGGCCGGCTTTTTGCCAGGGCCTAGTATGCGTTTAAACAGGGTGGCCGCCAGGCTGCGGGCCATAGCCGGCAAAGCGCCGGGCAAGCGGCGCGGCAGCCTGCCGGAAGGCTGGCAAACCGGCGGGTGGGAGGGAATAAGCCCGCCCATATACTCCGCTATTGCCAAACGTTGGCAACGGCCGCTGTATTTAATCAAGATGGTTTGGGTGCGCAAGCTGTGGCTCACCAGCCCAACACCGTCTATGGCCCGCAACCCCGCCAACAGGGAACTTAATACCCGCTCGTCTAAAAGGCGTAGCGAGCCTTTCAGGCGTATACGGCCAGCGACCTCATGAACCACCCGCCAGCAAACAGACATGCCTAGCTATCAGCCTTTTCCCGCTGTTTCTGTTTTTCGGCCGCTTCAGCCACCAAATCGCTCATGGCCTCTTTAGCGCCCTCCACCAAGGTCATGGCCTTTTCTTTAAAGTCAATGCCCTGGCTGATTACATCGGTGGCAAAACCGCGAATAGTGGTTTTGTCTTTTTTGACCAACAAAGCCCCCAAAGCGCCTATAGCTATGCCCACGCCAATGGCCACGCCATACTTCATCGAACTTCCCATATTGCTATCCGCCATATTTTTCTCCTTTGCTGTTTTTGTAAACATTTTCCCGCTGTCAGTACTGTGGCGCGGCAAACGACGGGGCCGCTGGCTATTGCACCAGAATGCGGATTAAAACTGAAAATAACGAGAGTCGAACCCGCGTTAGCCACTATCAAGCTTAATTTCAATGCCAAGCTCGCTTCCGCAAAACAATTCATGGGTTTCACGATATTGAGACTCAATATCTATTATCTCAAAGGCTTCCATTTGTCAAGCGGCGCTTTCATCCCAACCTGAGGAATGTTATTTTTGGGGCTGCATTAGATGCGACGCAATTTATTTATGTCTATGTGCGATAATTATTTGGATTACACTATGTTTTTTTATATGATTAATAACTGTATGCGTTAATTAGCAGGGAATGACAAACAGGGGTGGCGTAAAATAGATAGCTTATCTAGGCTCATGCCTAATTAAACGATACGCTTAATACAGTAATTACAAGTCATTTCATAAATGGCTTGTAACGCCGCCTGGAACAGGCGGCGCGGCGGCGCAAGCCGCCGGGAGCGAAGCAAAAATCACCCTTTTTGCTTCGCGGTCCGTCATAAATCACCCTTTAGGGGGATTTATGAAATAACTTCTAGTTAATAGCATATTACGTGGCATGGCCATTGCCCATAGCGGCGTTAGCCGCTATGGCAACCTAGGCTGTTGGTTTAAAAATACATGACCGCCCGGGAAGCCGCCATCGGCGGCTTCCCGGGCGGCAACAAAAACAATTGGCGCGGATGCGGGGCGACGGACAACGCTAACCATAACCAGCAAGTAATGAGGCCTGAGCCTAGTGCGGCCCCATATTTTTACAGGCGCTGTTATCCTGGTCGTTGGCGGCAAAGCGCCCGCAACTTAAACCTGGGCGCGCGGCATGGCAGATTAAGCGCGTGGCAGGCTTGCGGCGCAAGTTTTCTGCTTTTGCCGCCATTGCGCTGGTATCTTAACACGGGCGCCCCTAATGTTGTATAGGCCAGGCAAGCGCGCCGGGCGCGGCGCTGCCAGCGGCCAGGATAACAGCGCCTGCTTTTGTGATTACAAACTTTTTGATTGGCGGTTATGAAAAACATCCTTGCTATTCCCCCAGCGGCGCGGTCGCAGCACGCGGAAATTTTTGATAAACTCCTTAGCGGCGAAGGCGCTTTTTGCCTGGAGCGCATTGTTTCTTGCGGGCACCAGAGCCCGCCGGGGCACTGGTACGACCAGGGCCAGGATGAGTGGGTACTGGTGCTGGAAGGCGCGGCGCGGGTGGGCTATGAAGATGGCCGCGAGATTAGCCTGCAAAAAGGCGACAGCCTGTTTATTCCACGGCATGTCAGGCACCGGGTTGCTTATACCAGCGCGCCCTGTGTGTGGCTGGCTGTGCATGGAAGCTTGCGCGCAGAATATTGAGGCTTAGCCGCCGGGCGCTGCCCCCCGGCAGTGGCGTTCATGCCCGCTAAGTGCGGCTTTCGCTATTTCGGAGAAACATCCACCGCCTATTCCGCCATCATCTAAAATGTAATTGACATAGAATGCTAATGTGGTAAATTCTAACGAGAATTCCGGCACATGGTGTGCACAATCAACTCCCACAATCAGCAATTAAAGGGCAGGGTATGAGAAACATATCTATTTCCAAGCGAATTTCGTTATTCTTCGCCATTATGGTTCTAATTATGGCGGGCATGGCTTTTGCGTTTTACCAGTCGGCCACGCAGATTTCCGACTCTGGCACCCTGAGCGCCAAGAACATGATGTATGAGGCGCAGAAAGACCGTATACGCGATATAACCCACTCCACCGCTTTAGGACTGGCCAATTTGGTGAAGGGTTTGGATGACGTCGAGCAGGTCAAGATAATCAGCGAATTTGTGGAAACCGCCAGGTTTGAGGCGGACAAGTCGGGATACTTTTTCGTTTCCAAGGGCACTATTAACACCGCCCACCCCACTATAAAACGCTTAGTGGGCACGGACCTGGGGAACACAGCCGACAAAAACGGGGTGTATTATGTGCGTGAACTGGCGGTCCAGGCCAGCAAAGGCGGCGGGTTTGTTTCATTTATCTTCCCCAAGCCCGAACAGGGCGATCAGCCCAAGCTGGGCTATGCGGAAAATATTCCCGGCACCCAGCACTGGATTGGCACAGGGGTGTATATTGATAACGTGCAGGCGGCCGAGGCCGCCATTAAGGCGGAAATGGCCGCTATTAAAGACCGCAACGTTTTGATGCTGATTGGCGGAGTGCTGGCGCTGCTTATTTTAATTGGGGTACCTCTGGCCTATGCCCTGGTAACCTCCATTTCTCGTCCGCTTAAACGGGCCACCTCCATGGCCGAGGCCATTGCCGAGGGCCGCCTTAACATGGTTATCGAAACAGTTGGCAGCGATGAAGTGGCTCGCCTGGAAAAGGCCTTTGCCCTTATGTGCGCCAAGTTGTCCGAAGTTATGGAAAGCTTGCGCGGCAGCTCGGAAAGCGTGTCGCAGGCGGCCGACGAAATAAAACGCGGCAATTTCGATCTTAGCGATCGCACCCAGCAGCAGGCCGGGGCCGTGGAGGAAACCGCCAGCGCGCTGGAAGAGCTGACCGGCTCGGTTAAACAAAACGCCGGCAACTCTCAGCAGGCCAACACGCTGTCGCAGCAGGCGGTAAACTTGGCCCAGCAAGGCGGGCAAACTTTGAATCGCACTGTGGAAGCCATGCAGGCGGTCACGGAATCCAGCAGGAAAATTAACGATATTATTAACGTGGTTAACGAGATAGCCTTTCAAACCAACCTGCTGGCCCTCAATGCCGCGGTTGAGGCGGCGCGCGCCGGTGAAGCCGGCAGGGGCTTTGCCGTGGTGGCGGGCGAGGTGCGCAATCTGGCCGGCCGCAGCGCCCAGGCGGCTAAGGAAATCCAGTCTCTTATCAGCGACAGCGTGGCCAAGGTGGAGCAAGGCAACCAACTGGTGGCGGAAAGCGGCCGCATTTTAGGCGAAATTATTACCGGAGTGGAGTCGGTGGCTACCACTATTCAGGAGATAAACGCTGCCAATGCCGAACAGGCGGCTGGCATTGAAGAGATAAATCGTTCGATAGCGCAGTTGGATCAGGCGGTGCAACAAAATGCGGCCTTGGTGGAAGAAGTGGCTTCGGCGTCAGAGAACCTTACCTCCACCGCCGATGTGGTGTTAGAACAGATAAGGCACTTTAAAACGCGGGACTCCGAGCCTTCCGCCATGCGGGCCCTGCCCATACCTTGAATGTGTTGACAGAGCGAGCTGCTAATTATGAGTGTGTAAAATAAGCTGTGCTTTTACCTTACCCATCAGGCTCAGGGCTCGTTAACCGATATGCTTGGTTACAGTAATTAGAAGTTATTTCGTAAATCCCCCTAAAGGGTGATTTATGACGGACCACGAAGCAAAGTGTGATTTTTGTTCGCTCCCGGCCGACGCCGCGTACGCCTGTTGCAGGCGGCGTTGCAAGCCATTTATGAAATGACTTGTAGTAAGTAATGCGCCTTGAGCCTAGAAATATCCAGGCGCTATCGAGTCGTTTCAGCTTGGGATGAGTTCAGCAAGCCGCCGCTATGGCAGGGTTAGAGGGACTGGCCAGTTGGAGGGGGCGACTAACTCCGCAGATGAACAATATTAGCACCAAATTAGTTGCAGGCTTTTAATTATCCTGGCAAGAAGTAAAAAAACAGCCGCTTAGTAAGCGGCTGTTTTTTTACTTCTTGGGTTAGAGGCGGCTATGCCGACTGGTCTATCTCGCCAGCATGGTAGCTGTTGGCATAATGTTCGAACATATTATTGTTTTCAGTCAGCGCCTGCTTGCTTTTGGCGTTAAATAGATCGATCAGGAAGGCAAAGCGCTTACGCCCGGTAACACGCAAATCAAAGGCCCCGTCATACAGGCACCAGTCGTAAAGCAGGGAGCGGGTGGCCCTGGTCCAAAATTCGGTCAGTTCCTCATCGGGCGTATCTAAAGGAAAGAGGCCCTCTATTTTGCCGCGGCGCACAATATCCCGGATAACCTGATAAAATACGCGATTTTTATTGTTGATTATAGGGGAGCGCTTGCCAGAGGCAATTTGGCTCATATAGACAATCTTCATTACATTGATGCCGCATATGTCATCGCAGTACTCTGCCACCGCCTGGACAAAAATAAGCAGGCGGTTGGCCGCGCCTTCGCTGGGGTCTATATTTTTAAAAGTCTGCTCATAGTGGTCGTCTATTTTGTGGAAAAGGGCTACCAGCACGCCATCTTTAGAGCTGAAATAGGAGTAAAACGTACCCTTGGATATGCCGGCATATTTGGCAATATCTTCAATTCTAACCTTATCATAGCCGTGCTTGGTAAAAAGCGTTAATGCGGTGTTAAATATTTTGCTCTTCAGGGCTATGGCGTTTAGTTCGCGTCTTGTGGGCAGTTTACTGGCTGCCGCCATCTTTCACTCCGTCTCACTCACTTTAATTAGGAAATTTTTTCAGTTTACGTTGCAAGAAGCCGCAAGCGTATAACTTCCCGATTATAGCATTGAGTCCATAATCTAGCAATTGCTCTTTTTTGTATCTAGTGGTCACATAAGAGAAAAATTATCTTTTTCGCCAAGTTGGCCACACAAAATATCTGTTGCAAGCCTGGCCTTGGAGTGATAATTGGATTTAATAAAATTATACTCATGTCAGGCACTAGGTCGGGGCAAAAATTGCTTTCTTTTTTCGTAAAAAAACTTGCTTCCTTGTAATATCCTAAAATTATTAAATAAAAAAAAATTTATATTATTATTATTTTTTTTTCTTGACTTTAGAAAAAAAATTGTATTATCATAAATTGTACTCAGTTCAAAATATTCATATCGATATTTGAGGATACTGGTGTATTATTTAATAAAAACAAATAATTAAAAAATAATTGTGGTTTTGGTTTCTGAAATAATTTTGAACACAGTTGGTTTGAATATAATTGCACCAATATTTATGTAAATAAAATATACAGTAGGCTGCTCCTCTGGCGCAATTTAATAAGTTGGAAGAGACGATAGGCTGCTATCTTAGACTAGCCGCATTATAGCGTCATTTTTGTGCGATCCATCTCTGTTTTCTTCTGGTTCATTACTACTATTGCGGCTTGTAAAGAGCTTTTTTAGTATTTTTAGGCTGTTAATTGGGAAAAATTAGGTGTTTTGTCAATTAATCTAAAATTAGACTCAGGTTAAAATTTTTACTAAATGGTGGTGAAAAATGGATTTTCAGTTGACTGATGCTCAAAAGGCCGTGCAAAAATTGGTGGCTAACTTTGCCGCGCAGGAATTAGCGCCAGGTGTTATGGAGCGTGACGAGCACAAGATCTTTGACCGTAAATTGTGGGATCGTATATGTGAAATTGGTATTTGCGGCTTGCCTTTTGCCGAGCAGTATGGCGGCAGCGCCGCTGGCTATGTTTCTTACGTGTTGGCTTGCGAAGAAATCTGCAAGGTGGACGACGCCATTGGCGCGGGCATTGCGGTGAGTATTGGTCTGTTTGGCGGAGCGCTTAACGCCTTTGGTACTGAAGAGCAAAAGCAAAAATGGCTGGTTCCGGTAATTACCGACAAGAAAATAGGCGCCTTTGCCTTAACCGAGCCCAGCGCCGGTTCTGACGCGGCTTTGCAGCAGACAGTCGCCAAGCTGGACGGCAGCCATTATGTAATGAATGGCGCTAAAATTTTTATTACCAACGGCGGCGAGGCGGATTTCTACGTGATATTTGCCATGACCGACAAGAGCAAAGGCATAAAAGGCATTAGCGCCTTTTTATTGGAAGACGGCACCCCTGGTTTCAGCTATGGCAAGCTGGAGCACAAGCTTGGCCTGCATGCTTCGGCCACCAGAGAGCTTGTTTTTCAGGATGTGCGTATCCCCAAAGAAAATTTGTTGGGGGCCGAGGGCCAGGGCTTCAAAATTGCCATGCAACTCTTAGATGGCGGCCGCATCACCGTGGCCACCCAGGCTCTTGGCCTTTCTGAGGCGGCGCTTGCCCATGCCATAAAATATACCAAAGAGCGCGTGCAGTTTGGCAAACCCATAGCCGCCAATCAGGCTCTGCAGTTTATGATGGCTGACATGGCAACCGCCATAGAGGCCAGCCGGGCTTTAATCTACCGCGCCGCCTGGCTTAAGGAAAACAACCTGCCCTTTGCCCAGGAAGCGGCCATGGCCAAGCTTTTTAGCACTGATATGGCCATGAACATAACCACCGATGCCGTGCAATTGTTTGGCGGCTACGGCTACACGTGCGAGTACCCGGTGGAGCGCCTTATGCGCAACGCCAAAATAACCCAGATATACGAAGGCACTAACCAGATACAGCGCATGGTTATAGCTGGCAATATATTGAAATAGGCCGAGTTTGCCATTGATGAGGACTGGGCGGCCAGTTGGAAACCAATAATAAAAGGTGAGGAGTGGATTATGGTGATTAGTTATAACTTTAGGAGGTTGGCACAATGAGCAAGCAAAAAACGTTGCACGACGCAATTGCGTTGGTCGATAATGGCAGCTCCATCGCCTTCGGCGGCTGGACAGTGGTAAGGGGCGCGATGGCGTGTGCCAGGGAATTGGTTCGTCAGGAAAAAAAGGACCTTTCCATTGTCGGTTCCATGTCAGGCCCTCATTCCGACCTTTTAATTGGCGCGGGGCTGATTAAGTATGCGGAAATATCCTATCACGGCCATGAAGTGTTCGGGTCGGCCTACAACTCTCTTCGTGAGTTGCAGAAGAAGGAAAAAACGGTGGTTATCGACGATATCACCATTACCGACTACACCTCCAAGGTCTTGGCCGGAGCCATGGGCATTCCGTTCATCCCCTCATATATTCATAAAGGTTCCGACCTGATGAATATGGATTACGACATGCTTAAGCCTATCCGGGGCAAAAATCCTAAATTTCCCAAACTGAAGTATCAAACCATGGCGGATCCGTTCTGGGGAAGGGAAGACGTTGTGCTTATTCCCGCCTCCAACCCGGATTTCGCTTTTATTCATGTGCAGGAAGTCGGCGAAAACGGTACCGCGCGCATTTCTGGGATGGAAGGGGCGGATTATTACTTGGCCGCGGCGGGCAAGACAACCATTGTTACCGCCGAGAAAGTCGTCTCTGAAGAAAAAATGGCTGAGCAGCCCCAGTTGAATACCATTCCCGCCACTTTTGTGGACGTGGTTGTTGAAGCGCCGTACGGGGCGTTTGAGACGCAGTGCTTCGGGTATTACGAAAACGACCCTTATTACATTAAAAACTACATTGATGCCTCCAGATCGGAGGAAACTTTCAAAAAGTGGTTGGATGAATGGGTCTACAGCCTTAAAGATCACGACGCGTTTATAGATAAGCTTGGCAAGGCGCGGCTGGATGAGTTGAAGGCGGACCCGGTGCTGGGCTACAGAAAAAATATGAAAAGAAAGATATGAGGGGGAGGTAATTGACAATGAGTGAACAGAAAGTAACAACGGTGGAATTGCTGGCTGTTGCCGGCGCTCGCAGCATCGATGATGGTGATACCGTGTTCATTGGGTTCGGGCTGCCGATGATTTCCTCTATCTTGGCCAAGAATACCCATGCCCCCAATTGCACCCTGCTCACCGAGAGCGGCATTTACGGGCCCAAACCCACGGAATTGCCCATGGCGGTGGCCGATGCCAGATGGTTCCAGGGCATTCCCTGCAAGATCGACTCTATCCGGGTTATGAACATGATTTTGCAGAACCGGAAAATCGACAAATCATTTTTGGGTGGCGCCCAGGTGGATCGCTACGGCAATATCAACTCTACCTTCGTTGGCGGCAATTATTATGAACCCAGAAGGCGGCTGCCCGGTTCGGGGGGCGCTTCAGACATTGCCTGCATGGCCAACGCCACTCTCATAACCATGGTGCACGAACCCCGGCGCCTGGTGAAAGAGGTGGACTACCTGACCAGCCCTGGATGGGTGTGCAAGGATTTCAAAAACAACAAAATGGTGCGCCGCGAGGAACTGGGCATGTGGGGCGGCCCCAAAAGGGTTATTACCAACCTGGGCATTATGGAATTTGACGATGTGACCAAAGAAATGTATGTCGCCTACTATTACAAAGATATGGGCGTCACTTTGGATGAGATCATTAAAAACACGTCGTTTGATATTGATGTGTCGCGGGCTCAGCCGTTTGAGCCGCCGACCGCCCATGAACTGGATTTGCTGAGGCATTCCATTGACCCTGAGGGCATCTATCTGGGTAAACAGGCCGAGTAGTTTAACGACCTCGGCAACAGAAGGTTTGTGCGCTTAATTATATGCTTAAGCGGCAAACCGTGTAAGATCGACTTATTTCCCACCCCGGGCGCGGCCCGGGGTAGGGACAAAAGACTGAGACCAGTTGCACTAGCTCCTGGTACAAAAAATGGGGGCCGGACAGGGCTTTTCATCAACTAAATAAGGTGAGGTGTGGATATGGATTTTAAATACAGCAGTGAACATGAGATGATTCGTAAGATGGCGCGCGACTTTGCGGAGAAGGTAGTGGATCCGCTGGCCGCTGAGACCGACCGTACGCACAAGTTTCCGATGCAGCTTTTCAAGCAGATGTCG
>JAVBVK010000025.1:0-98474 GCA_031554335.1 Desulfarculales bacterium | reverse complement strand
CCTGTCGCCGTAAGCCCAAGGTTTCCTGGGGAAGGATAATCCTCCCATGGGTTAGTCGGTCCCTAAGCTGAGGCTGAAAAGCGTAGGTGATGGAAAGCAGGTTAATATTCCTGCACCACTAGGGAGGGCGTTGAAGCAAGCAGGGACGGAGAAAGGTATGCCGAGCCGGCGAATGGTTGTGCCGGTTCAAACCAGTAGGCAGGATTCATAGGACCCAACAGGGACAAACGTGGATCCAATGCCGAGAGGTGATGAGGTGGAGCTCCGGCTCCGTAACTCGGTGATCCTATGCTTCCAAGAAAAGCTGCGTGCGGAGCCCCTTTAGTGACCGTACTGCAAACCGACTCAGGTGGGCGGGGTGAATATCCCAAGGCGCGTGAGAGAACACTGGCCAAGGAACTCGGCAAAATGACACCGTAACTTCGGGAGAAGGTGTGCCCGTGAGCGTGAAGAGACTAGCTCTCCGAGCGTCTGCGGGTTGCAGAGAAATGAGGGTAGCGACTGTTTACTAAAAACACAGGACTGTGCGAACTCGTAAGAGGACGTATACGGTCTGACGCCTGCCCGGTGCTGGAAGGTTAAGGGGAGATGTCAGCGCAAGCGAAGCATCGAACCGAAGCCCCAGTAAACGGCGGCCGTAACTATAACGGTCCTAAGGTAGCGAAATTCCTTGTCGGGTAAGTTCCGACCTGCACGAATGGCGTAACGACTTTCCCACTGTCTCAGCCGGAGACTCAGCGAAATTGTAGTGGCGGTGAAGATACCGTCTACCCGCAGCAAGACGGAAAGACCCCGTGCACCTTTACTACAGCTTGACATTGGTTTTAGGGCTAGCATGTGTAGGATAGGTGGGAGGCTTTGAAACCGGGACGCCAGTTTCGGTGGAGCCAACCTTGAAATACCACCCTTGCTATCTTTGGAATCTAACCTTGGCCCGTGATCCGGGTCGGGGACAGTGTCTGGTGGGTAGTTTGACTGGGGCGGTCGCCTCCCAAATTGTAACGGAGGCGCGCGAAGGTTCCCTCAGGCTGATTGGAAACCAGCCGTAGAGCGTAAAGGCAGAAGGGAGCTTGACTGCAAGAGTGACAGCTCGAGCAGGTACGAAAGTAGGTCTTAGTGATCCGGTGGTCCCGAATGGAAGGGCCAGCGCTCAACGGATAAAAGGTACGCCGGGGATAACAGGCTTATCTCCCCCAAGAGTTCACATCGACGGGGAGGTTTGGCACCTCGATGTCGGCTCATCGCATCCTGGGGCTGGAGTCGGTCCCAAGGGTATGGCTGTTCGCCATTTAAAGCGGTACGTGAGCTGGGTTTAAAACGTCGTGAGACAGTTTGGTCCCTATCTGCTGTGGGCGCAGGATATTTGAGGAGAGCTGTTCCTAGTACGAGAGGACCGGAATGGACGAACCGCTAGTGTTCCAGTTGTTTCGCCAGAGGCATCGCTGGGTAGCTATGTTCGGAACGGATAACCGCTGAAAGCATCTAAGCGGGAAGCCGACTTCAAGATGAGATATCCCTCCTCTTCGGAGGCTAAAGGGCCCTGGAAGACTCCCAGGTGATAGGCTGGAGGTGTAAGTGCAGCAATGCATTCAGCTGACCAGTACTAATAGCCCGTGAGACTTGATCTTTAATTTCTTATTAAAATTCTTTATGGCTCAGCTTAGGCGTCGGGAAAGAAATGAATACTTCTTACAAATCTATTTAAGCAACCACCTTAGACTTTAAGTTTCCGGTGGCGATAGCGAGGAGGTCACACCCGTTCCCATCCCGAACACGGAAGTTAAGCTCTTCAGCGCCGAAAGTACTGCGGTTTTCAATCGTGGGAGGCTAGGACGTCGCCGGATTTTTTTTCACCGCCCTTTATCGAAAGATGAAGGGCGGTTTTTTTGTTTACAATGTATAAAGTTTGTACTAGGTTTAGGACTTATTAAAGTAAAATAGTAAGAGTTACGATGGGTTGTTCAGCAGGAAATGAGTGGTGAGCAAACGGCTTTATCCTCCTCATAAGAAATTTGATTAGATCAGGGCTTATTTCCCGTTATCCCGTGGTGTGGGCTGAGTGGACGATTTAAGAGTAATTAGTGCGGCAACTGCTATCTTTTATCTTGATTCACGAGTCCCTAGCCTAATTCAGAACGACGGAGACTAATCGTCCGTTATCCATAAGCTCTGTGGATTATAATGCAAGCACCCTCAAAATAAAAAGACCAAACATAAAGCGGCAGCCCTTTGCACAGCCGCCGCTTTACTCTAATCACCACCATCAAAAAATTAATTTTATTTAAACACGTCTTGCAGAACATCGGCCACAGTGTTGCTGGCCAAAGAAACTAGAATAAGGCTTGCGCCCGCCACTCGCCATTCATAGCCAGGGTGCACGGGCAGCCTGCCCAGCATATTGTTGGGCACAAGCTTGCGGGCAATGCCAGGAGGCAGCGGCTTGCCGCGCAGCAGGTTTTTTTGGATGCCGGGAGGCAGGTTGGAGTAGCCGGTCAGCCCGTATTGGGTGGCCAGGGAGCGGGCCTCACGCTGGCTGATGCCGGCCTTGGGCAGCAAATTTTCCAACGCTGGGTTGCCTAATAAGTCTTCGGTTTTGGTGTTTTGATTATTCTGGCCGGCCTGCTGGGGCGGCTTGGCCAAAGCCGTGGAGACTATGAAAGGGGTTAGCATAAAGGCCATGGCGAACAGGGAAATTAGGATTATTTTTGTAGATTTTTCCATATATATACCTTTCTAGATGTTAATACCGTGACACCACACAGTCATACATATAAAAAATGTAAGCATTGGTTTTTGAAAAATCAAAAAATATGAATGTTTTTTATAAAGCGCATGTAAGGTGCCTTGCGTATTACTTCGGCTAGGCCCCATTAATTGCTAGTTATGGGTTATCATTGCCCACCATCTTGCAGCCGCGCCAATTGTCTTTGTTGTTTTATTGCCGCCCCGGAAGCCATCGCAGGCAGCATGTAGTTAAACCAACAGCCTGGATTCCGGACAGCGGCTAAGGCCGCTTCCGCAATGCTATGGCTCTTGACATGCTTATTAACTAGGTTCAGGACTCATTAAGTTAAGAGCACCAAGACAGCACATCGTCATTAACTAGAAATAATTGCGTTATTGTCACCCCGGAAGTGGCGCTAGCCGCTATCCGGGGTCCATGCTTTTAAAGCTAACAGCCTGGATGCCGGATAGCCGCAAAGCGGCTTCCGGCATGACATGCCACATTACTGTTGATTAAGCAGCCTATTCACACAAACAATTAATGAGTCTTGAGCCTGGTTCATTGGGTTATGAAAAAATAAAAGCCTCAGCCGCATAACGGCTGAGGCTGACAGCACAATGGGTTTGGACTTTTCTTATTTCAGGCCAGCCATGTTGTCCTTATACTCCAGTTTGAAGGCCTCTTCCTGGGGCATGGTTACAAAGTCATAGGCCAGGCCGGCGGTTTCAACAATAACGTTCATGCAGTGCAGGCGCCTTTCTTTGGCGCCCCATTCCTGGCCCGCGGTTATTTCCCGGCACAGGGGGCTACCATGGGCTTTTTTAAATTCATCCACCAGGCGGTTGTAGCGACGGTAATATTTTTGCGCAATCTGGGCGCCGCGCTCTTCCGAGGGCACACTCCAGGGGTCTTTGCGGCCATATTTTGACCCTAAAGCCACAACCGCGCCGGAAAGCGCGCCGCAGGTATTGCCGGAAAGACCAATGCCGCCGCCAAAGCCCACGCACACAGCAATAGTCTCCTGGGGCACACCTTCCAGCACGCCCGCGCGCTGTAGCGCATCGAATACGCATTCGGCGCAATTAAGGCCGCCGCGAAAACCTTCTTTAGCAAATTCCATGACTTTAGCCCGCACATCATTATCCATAACGCACTCCTTTTCCCTTGTCGTAATGGGTTAAATTTCGAGATGAGCAAAGATGGTTAATTATGCTTTAAGTTATACCATCCTCCTGTGCTTTTACCAAAGGTGCCGCGCTTGTTTTTAATGGCGGGCGCCCTTATGCTTAAAATCATGATCAGCTCAGACAGCAAAGCCCTGGCCTCACTAACTATTGCCATATTTATAGCCTACTTACCGGTGGGCCTGCCCCTTTCCGTATTGCCGGTTTATGTGCGCCAAGAACTTTTATTAAGCGATGTTATGGTGGGCTTGGTGGTGGGGGCGCAGTTTGTGGCCACGGTTTTAACTCGCGGCTATACCGGGCGCCTGGCCGACAGTTGCGGCGGCCGTCGCGCCACCTTGCTGGGGTTTGGCATCTGCGTTTTGGCCGGGCTGTTGCTGGCGCTGGCTTTAGGCCTGCAGGGCGGACCGGCGCTTTTTATGCTTATTATAAGCCGTGTGGTGCTGGGTTTGGGCCAGGGGCTTTTAGTTACGGCCAACCTAGCCTGGGGGTTTGGCCTGGTGGGGGCCAGCCACTCCGGCCGGGTAATGGCCTGGACCGGCATGGCCCTCTATGGCTCTTTGGCCGCTGGTGTGCCTTTGGGGGTGTGGCTGGCCGAAATTTGGGGGCAGCAGGCAGTGGGTTGGGCCTCCTGTTTGTCGCCGCTTGTGGCTGGCTGCATTAATTGCTGGGTAAAAGCGGTGCCCAAGGCGCAGGGCCCGCGCCTTTCCATGTTTAAGGTGGTTAGATTAATATGGCGCCACGGCCTGGCCTTGGCTTTGCATGGAGTAGGCTTTGCGGTTATCAGTAGTTTCAGCGCGCTTTATTTTATTGCCCAGGGATGGGCTAACACCGGCCTGGCCCTTAGCTGCTTTGGGCTGGCTTATGCGGCGGTGCGGGTATTTGGCAGCCACATTCCCGATCGCCTGGGCGGAGGCAAAGTAACTTTGGTTTCGCTGGCTTGCGAAATTGTTGGGCTTATCCTCATATGGCTGGCGCCTTGCGCCTCCCTGGCCCTGGCCGGGTTTGTGGTTACCGGGCTGGGTTGCTCGCTGGTTTTTCCGGCTTTGGGGGTGGAGGTGTTGAAAGTAGCGCCACCCCATATGCGCGGCACGGCCATTGGCGCCTTTTCCGCGTTTCAAGACGCCGCCTTTGGCGGGGCCGGGCCGCTGGCCGGCCTTTTAGTGCCTTGGCTGGGTTATGGCGCGGTGTTTGGGGCGGCCGGCTTGTGCGCTTTGCTGGGGTTTGCCCTGGTTTGGCGCCACGTGAAAACCACGTACTAAAAAGTACTTATTTACCGGCTCTTGCCAAGATAAGGGCTGTCTGATAGAAAAATCTCATTAGGCTCATCTCTATCTTTAAATTAAGGAATACCCCTTTGCCAGCTCGCGAAAAAATACTGATTTTAGATTTCGGATCGCAGACCACCCAGCTTATTGCCCGCCGGGTGCGCGAACTCAAGGTTTACTGCGAAATCCATCCCCACTCCATGCCCATGGAAAAGATAGCCGCCTTTAATCCCCAAGGCATCATTCTTTCCGGCGGCCCCACCAGCGTTTACGCCCCAGGCGCGCCTTCAGTGGATAAAGGCATTTTTGAGCTTAAGGTGCCCATTTTAGGCATTTGTTACGGCATGCAGATAATTACCCACTTGCTGGGCGGCAAGGTTGACCCGGCCGACAAGAAAGAATATGGCCCGGCCCGCCTGGACATACTGGAACACGCGGGGCTGTTTGCCCATGCCGCCAGTGGCGAAACCGTGTGGATGAGCCATGGCGATCGCATTACCAAAATGCCGGAGGGTTTCATTGCCTTGGCGGTGAGCGCCAATTCGCCCTACGCGGCCTTTGGCGATGTTAAACACCACATTTATGGCGTGCAGTTCCACCCCGAGGTGGCCCATACCGCCCAAGGCGCCATGATGCTGGAAGACTTTGTTATCAAAGACTGCGGCTGCTCCCCCACTTGGACCATGCAAAGCTTTGAGGCCGCCACTATTGCCGATTTGCAGACACGCCTGGCTGGTAAAAAAGTTATTTGCGCGCTTTCCGGTGGGGTGGACTCTTCAGTGGTGGCGCTGCTTCTGCACAAGGCCATTGGCGCCAATCTCACCTCTATTTTCGTGGATCACGGCCTGTTGCGCGCCGGTGAGGCGGCCGAGGTGGACATGGTTTTCCGCCAGACCTTTGGCCTTAATCTTATTACCATAAACGCCAGCAAAAAGTTTTTGGAACGCTTGGCCGGGGTGACCGACCCCGAACAGAAGCGCCGCATTATTGGCCATACATTTATTGAGATTTTTGACGAGCAGGCCCACCAACTTGGGCAGGTGGACTTCTTGGCCCAGGGCACTATCTATCCCGACGTCATAGAGTCGGTTAACCAAAACGGCCCCAGCTCCATGATCAAAAGCCACCACAATGTGGGCGGCCTGCCGGAAACCATGAAGCTTAGCCTGGTGGAACCCCTGCGCGAATTGTTTAAAGACGAGGTGCGCGCTCTGGGGCGTTCCATGGGCCTGCCGGAAAGCGTCATCGGCCGTCAGCCCTTCCCTGGCCCTGGCCTGGCTATTCGCATAATGGGCGAGGTTACCGGCGAGCGTCTGGATATTTTGCGCAAGGCCGACCTCATTGTGCACGAGGAAATAACCAAGGCCGGGCTCTACCACAGCATATGGCAGAGCTTTGCCATTTACCTGCCGGTAAAAAACGTGGGGGTTATGGGTGATGAGCGCACCTATGAAGACGTGATTGCCCTGCGCCTGGTAGACAGTGTGGACGCCATGACCGCGGACTGGTCCCGGGTGCCTTATGATTTATTGGCCACCATGAGCAGCCGTATCATCAATGAGGTGGATGGTATAAACCGGGTGGTTCTGGATATTTCCAGCAAGCCGCCGGCAACCATAGAATGGGAATAAATTAAGCTAAGCATTTTGATTATTGAAGTTGATTTTATACTAAATCTGTCTGATATCCGTGTCCACCCCCCAAGGGGGCGCACCGCCTCAAAGGTAGGGATATTATGTCCGAAAAGCGGCGCCAGATGAGCAAGGCCGCTGTCAATAGTTTTGTCCTCGCTAGTTCCGCAACATACAACCTTAATGTTAAACGGCCAGCGCTAAGAACAAGCTGTTCTTATGCGCATTTTAATGGCGACATCTTATAGTTTTGTTAAAACATTTGCGAAAGGGGAGATTGCTGTGAAGCACATCCACGGCTTTTATGGCAAAGGTAATAAAGGCGGCCTGGCAGCCATATCTGATACATTGGCTTTTCAATGGAACGATTTTGAAAACAGCATGTTCTTGGGCGGCTCCCAACAAGGCGGCGCGCCAGAGGTGGCTGTATTGCAAGATGCGCGCTATGCCTTGGCTCTTGCAGGTGAGGTGTTTAATGAGCCGGAATTGGCGGATGGCATGACGGCACCAAGCCAGAGCCAGGCCATACTTAACGCGCTGTTGCGCCATGGCTGCGAGGAAGGGCTCAGACGCATAGATGGTAACTTTTGCTTAGCCCTCTGGGACAAACAGAGCAAAAGTTTATTGCTGGCCCGCGACCCCTTTGGTGTTGTGCCGCTGTACTACGCGTTTTTAGGAGACACCCTGGCATTTTCTTCCACGCTGTCCTCCTTTCATGCCTTTCCTGAATTTAGCGGCGAAATTGACATGGAGGCGTTAACCGCTTTTATAAAGTTCAATTTTATTCCCGGCAGCCAAACCATATATAAACAGATTAAAAGAGTGCCCGCGGGCGGCATGCTGTTAAAGGGGCCAACAGGGGAGCCCCAAATAACAACCTATTACGACCCGGTCAAGATTTGCCTGCAAGGCGGGGAAAATTTGCTTGAAGGTAGCGACGAAAAATTGTGTGATGACCTGCATACCTTGCTGCGACAGGTGGTGGGCAGGCAGTTCAGGGCCAGCGAAAAATCGGCAATTCTGTTGTCCGGCGGGGTGGACTCTTCTTTGCTGCTGGCCTTGCTGAGTGAGCATGGGCGCTTTGACAGCGTTACCGTGGGGTTTGCGGAAAAGCAGTTTGACGAAAGGGTGCCCGCGGCCATGGTTGCCAGGCACTTGGGCGCTAAGCATACGGCGGTGCAAATAGGCGATAAAGATATTCAGGATATTGTTGACGGCTTGTACAATATTTACGAAGAGCCGTTTGCCGATGTGTCACAGATTCCCACCACCCTGGCTATGCGCACGGCCAAGCGTGCCTTGGGTGTTGATACGGTTTTTGTGGGAGATGGCGGTGATGAGTTTTTTATGGGCTATTCCCGCCACAATAAATATATGCAGTGGGGCATACCGGCGGACGCCAGCAGCGGTCGGCTTACAATGGGCGCCTGCCTGCGGCACCCCAGGCGCTACTTCATGCACCTTATCTTCAACACGGATATAGATTATTACAACAACTGGCGGGCCAATCGTCTATATCGCAAAACGCTGTTGCAAGCTGGCAGCCTTCATCGCATGTATGGGGAAATGGCAAAAATTCACACGGTGAAGGATCATTTGCGTCGAGCTATGATGTTTGATGCCGTGGTAGGCATCGCGGGCCTGGCGGTGGTAAAGTGCAGCCGCCCCGCGGATTTTTATGCCCTTAACCTGCGTTCGCCATTATTGAACGCGACCATATTCAACTTGGCCCAGCGATTGCCCGAGCGCATGCTGTATTCCGCGGGCAAGCATAAATTTATTTTGCGTAAGCTGCTGGACAGATATTACCCCCCGCAATTTTTCGAACGCCCTAAAGCCGGCTTCAACGTACCCCTGCGGGACTGGCTCAAAGGCCCCTTGCGTGATTGGGCCGAGGAAATGATATCTGAACGCAAACTGCGCGAGCAAGGATTCTTTAACCCAAAGTTTGTGCGCGGCATATGGGAGCAAGAAAGCCGGCACCTGGGTAAGCTATGGTCGGTCTTTATGTTCCAGGCCTGGCTGGCCAAGCATGGCAAGGGCAAGGCTATGTCCCTGTAGCGCCGCCCGCGCTACCATGTTGGCAAAAATTTGGCACTTGAGTTGGCTTGGGTATATAATATCAAAGTTAGTAGTAAGCAGGCTTAAGCAGCGTGAGGTATTAACCGCACTTTATTTTCAAGGAGATAAACTTATGGTTCGCGTAGGGATTAACGGCTTTGGCCGCATAGGCCGCCAAGTGCTTAAAGCTATTATGGAGCGCCATGGCAAAAAATTGCAGGTGGTGGCAATTAACGACTTGGGTGACGCGCATACCAACGCCCATCTCTTACGCTATGACAGCAACTACGGGCGCTTCCCCGCCAAAGTGGAAGTGGTGGATGGCGGCTTTTTAGTTGGCAACAGGAAAATTAAAAACTATGCCAGCAGCGATCCGGGCGCTATTCCATGGGGCAAAGATAAAGTGGATATAGTTATTGAAAGCACCGGGGTGTTCACCTCTGGCAATAAAGCCAAAGCCCACCTTGCCGCTGGCGCTAAAAAAGTCATTATCTCCGCCCCCGGCACTGAAGTGGACATAACCATGGTAATGGGGGTAAACCACAAAGACTACAACCCTGGCAAACACAATATTGTTTCCAACGCTTCTTGCACCACCAACTGTCTGGCGCCGCCCACCTATGTGGTGCATAAAAAGTTTGGCATAGTTAAAGGCTTTATGACCACGGTACACTCTTACACCAACGACCAGCGCATTTTAGATCTGCCACACAAAGACCTGCGCCGGGCACGGGCTGCGGCGGTGAACATTATTCCCACCACCACTGGCGCGGCCAAGGCGGTGGGCCTGGTAATGCCCAGCCTGAAGGGTAAGCTGGACGGCTATGCTTTGCGCGTGCCCACGCCCACGGTTTCTGTGGTGGACTTAACCGCGGAGTTGGCCAAGCCAGCCACCACTGAAGATGTGCGTAAAGCGCTTATGGATGCGGCCAAAGGCGAGCTTAACGGTATTTTGCATTGCGAAACAGAACCCCTGGTTTCCATGGACTATAAGGGCGATGCCCACTCCTCTATTGTGGATGTGGAATTCACCCAGGTTATGGGCGGCAACCTGCTTAAATTGGTAGCATGGTATGACAACGAATGGGGTTATTCGTGCCGGGTGGCTGATCTGGCTGCCTTTATGGTGGAAAAAGGCCTGTAATCTAAACAATTTTTACCTAGGGCCTGGCTTTTTTAGAGCCAGGCCATATCTTTTTTAAACATAAACAAAAAATCGTGATTGACAGCCAAGTCATTATAGGGTATTTTAGTACTCAAATACCTAAATAAAGCAACCTGCAAACAAAGGAGTAAGTTATGGAAATGTTTTGCTATCAATGTGAACAGACCGCGGGCGGCAAAGGCTGCACGGTAAGGGGGGTATGCGGCAAAGACCCACAGACTGCGGCGCTGCATGACCTGCTTACTTACTGCTTGATCGGCCTTAGCCAGTTGGCGCTTGCCGCAGGTGAGCGTAAGCTTGATTTAAGCGAAGTCAACCGTTTTGTGTTGGAGGGTTTATTTGCCAGCGTAACCAATGTGGACTTTGATGCGCCGCGCTTTGTGCCGCTAATACAAAAGGCCGCCAGGCTGAACCAGCAACTCAAAGACAAAATGCCAGGCCAGAGCTTTGGTGCGGCCGCGAATTTTGTTCCCGCCGCCGACCTGGAAGGCATGGCTGCCCAGGCCAGGGGTGTTTTCACTTTCGCCCCCAACTCCAACAACCCAGACCGCGATTCTTTGATGCATACCGCTCTGTTCGGCCTACGCGGAGTGGCGGCCTACGCCCACCATGCCGCGCGCTTGGGTAAAGAAGACGACCGTATCTATGCTTTCACCTATAAGCTGCTTGCCGCCACTCAAGATGATAGCTTAGGGGTTAGCGACTGGGTGGGTCTTACCCTGGCCACCGGCGAGGCCAGCTTGTGGGCTATGGAACTCTTAGATGCCGCCAACACCGAAGCCTATGGGCACCCCACCCCCACTGCGGTGCCTCTGGGCCACAAAAAAGGTAAGGCCATTCTGGTATCCGGCCACGATCTGCAAGATTTGCACACCATTTTAGAGCTCAGTAAGGACAAGGGCATATATGTGTACACCCATGGGGAAATGCTGCCCACTCATGGATATCCTAAGTTAAAGGCTTATCCTCATTTTTACGGGCACTATGGCACGGCCTGGCAAAACCAGACAAGAGAATTCAGCGAATTTCCCGGCGCCATTCTGATGACCACCAACTGCATCCAGCGACCGGCCCTGGCTTATCAGGACAATATTTTTACTACCGATTTAGTTGGCTTCCCGGGGTTGAAGCATGTTGAACAGAAAGATTTCAACGCGGTGGTGGAAAAGGCTTTAAGCCTGCCTGGCTTCACCGAAGACCTGGATAATGGCCAGGTAATGGTTGGCTTTGCCCGCAATGCGGTGCTGGGCGTGGCCGACAAGGTGGTGGAGGCGGTAAAAAGCGGCAAGCTGCGCCATTTCTTCCTGGTGGCAGGTTGCGACGGCGCCAAGCCCGGCCGCAATTATTACACCGAGTTTGTGGAAAAAACCCCAGCCGACACCGCGGTACTCACCTTGGCCTGCGGTAAGTTCCGCTTCTTCGACAAACAACTGGGTGACATTGGCGGCATACCCCGCTTGCTGGACATTGGCCAGTGCAACGACGCCTATTCCGCAGTACAGATAGCGCTGGCTTTGGTGAAAGCTTTCAACCTGGAAAGCGTCAATCAGCTTCCGCTTTCGATGGTGCTTTCCTGGTATGAACAAAAGGCGGTGGCGGTACTGTTGGCCTTGCTGTTCCTGGGCATAAAGGACATCCGCCTGGGGCCAACCCTGCCCGCCTTTGTAACCCCCAATGTTTTGCAGGTGCTGGTGGAAAATTTCAATATTATGCCCATTAGCACGCCAGATGCGGATTTGAAAGCAATTTTAGGTTAATTGGTTCATTGGCTCCCGCGGGTTTGCGCGCGGGAGCCAATTATTTTAAACCATGGCAAGCAGTGCTTCTATGACAGCGTGGCGAAAATTTTCAGGAGAAAACTTGGCCGCCTGGTTGGTGAGATGCTGCAAGTCAAAATGGGGCAGGTCTTTTTCCAGGCGCGCTATGCCATCGCAGAGCGCGTCCACGCTCTGCTCATAGAAAAACCTGCCTGTGGGAGTAGGGCTGTGTTGTCCCAACACGGTTTCAGTTGCCCCGCCTTTGCCAAAGGCCAGCACCGGGCATCCACAGGCGGCGGCTTCCAAAGGGGTTATGCCAAAATCTTCCTCACCGGGGAAGAGAAAGGCTTTGGCGCCCGCGTATAACTCGGCCAGCTGATGGTTATCGCGCCACCCTAAAAATTCAACACTGGCGCCGGCCATGGCCTGCAAGGTTTTGGCCTGAGGGCCAGTGCCAACCACCTTAAGCGGCAGGTTCAGTTTAGTGCAGGCGGCAACGGCTAAATCCACTCGTTTGTAGGGCACTAAAGCGCTTACCACCAAATAATAGTTTTTGGGGCCGGGCCGAGGGGTAAAACGCAACAACTCCACCGGCGGGTAGACCACATGCGCCTCGCGTTTGTAGGTGCGCCGTACCCGTTCGGCCACGTTCTGGGAGTTGGCCATGAAGCCGTTCACATTGCCCACCGTAGTTTTGTCCCAATGTTGTAAAAAAGGGCGGGCCGCCGCCATGCCCAGGCGGGTGATGATGCCAGCCTGGTTATAGTATTGCTGGTATTGGTCCCACACATAGCGCATGGGCGAATGGATATAACTTATGTGGCGGCCGCGCGCTTTCAGCGCTTTGATAGCGCAATGGCTGGTGCTTAGCAAAAGATCGCAGTCATGCACTTGCATATTTTTTATGGCCAAAGGGAAGAAGGGCAGGTAGTGCCGATAGAGGCGTTTCGCCCCGGGCAAATGCTGAATAAAAGAAGTGTGGATTACGCGATCGTTGATAAACAGGCTGACACTATGCGGTACATGCACAAGCGTATACAAGGGCGCGCGGGGGAATATTTCCAAAAGCGCCTGCAACACCTTTTCACCACCGCGCATGCCGGTTAGCCAGTCATGGGCCAGGCTCACTTTAAGTTTAGATAGTTTAGCCGGCAAAACTGTGGCAGGCATGGCATCACCCTTTCGTTTTCGCTTGGCCGTCAATGGCCAAAACGCTTACATCGCCATGGTTAAGCGCCATGGTCTCTTTTCCCATTTGTAATAAAAGGGCTCCATCGGCCCGCACCGCTACGGCCAGGCCCGCAAATTGACGGTTGCCGTCTTGCACCAGCACCTGCTTGCCCAACAGCCAGGAGCGGGCCTGATATAAAGGTAGCCATAGTTTACTATCGCGCTGCCAATCGCTATAGAGCATGCTTAACTGGTTTAATATGCCGGCCAGCAGGTCTTCCCGCCGCCATGCTTGCCCGCTGGCCGCTTTAAGGGAAATGGCGGGCTGGCCCAGATTTGTTAGCTGGTGAGCCTCCTGGTTGACATTAATGCCCATGCCGGTTACCAGAAAACCACCTGCGCCCGCGCTTTCACTAAGTATGCCGCACAGCTTGCGTCCCTGTAGGTAAATGTCGTTGGGCCATTTTAGCTGCGGATGCAGGCCGCGCTCTTCCAAGGTTAAACAAATGCTAAGCGCGGCCAGGGCGGAAAAAACAAACAGTTGGCTCAAGGGCAGATTGGGGCGCAGCAAAATTGAAAACAGCAAGCTGCTGCCAGGGGGCGCCACCCAGGGGCGCTGCATACGGCCCCGGCCGGCGCTTTGAAAATTGGCTACGCAGCAGGTGCCGTGGGGTTGGCCGGTTAAAGCCAATTCTTTAAGTTTAAGGTTGGTGCTTTCTATGCTTTCATAAAAAAGCAAAGGCCTGCCCAAGCCCTGGGGCAAAAGTTGGGCCAGCACGTTTTGGCTAAAAGCATGTTTATTCATCATCTGGCCTGTAAATAAAGGCGGAACCGGTTACCATGCTTCCCTGGTTAAATACCATAAGCTGGCCGGGAGCCACACCCTTGCTGGGCGTTTGCAGCTCAAGTGCCACAGTGCCACCCTTGTGCGTAATGCTTTTACACATAATCCCTTGGCGGGCATAGCGCAGACGCACACTAACCGGCTCATTGTTCATGGGCTGTCCGTAGTCCAGGTATTGCCTGCCATACACCAGGCTTTGCCAAAGCTCTTCTTCATGCCCTACCACTACCGTGGCGCGCTCTGCCCGCAGGCGGAGCACGTAAAGCGGGCGCGGCGCGCTTAGCCCCAGGCCACGGCGCTGGCCCACCGTAAAATTGTGCAGGCCCTCATGGCTGCCCAGCACCTTTCCCTGGCTGTTTTCTATGGCGCCTGGCCTTGGTTTATCGTAGCGTTGCAGCAACGCGCCAAAGCCCTCGGGCGGCACAAAACAACAGTCCTGGCTGTCTTTGCTGGCAGCCGCGCTTAAACCCAAGCTAAGCGCCATGGCGCGCACCTCTTGTTTGGTTTTATCTCCCAATGGAAAGTGCAGGAAAGGCAGCAGATGGGGATTAAGCCTGGCTAGAAAATAGGCCTGGCTTTTACTGGCGTCTAAAGCTTCCGCCAAAAAAAGTTGGCTGCCGCTGTTAAGCAGGCGGGCATAGTGGCCGGTGGCCAGGCCGGTGCAGCCGTGGGCGCGCGCTTCATTGAGCAAAAAAGGTATTTTGACGGAAGCATTGCAGCAGGCGCAGGGGTTTGGGGTAAGGCCCTGATTATAGGCTAGTAGGCTTGGCCTAACAATTTGGTTGTGGAAAGCCTTGTGCACATCAACAACGTGGTGGGCAATGCCAAGCTCTTGCGCGGCCTTTGCGGCGGCGGCAAGGCCTGGTTGGCTGTGCGAACCCAAATCTAAAGTAAGGCCCAACAATTCATGGCCGGCCTCTTTTAAGAGCCAGGCTGCCAGGGTGGAGTCTACCCCGCCGCTTAATGCTACGGCTAAACGCGCCAAACGTAACTAGCGCTTCATGGCCCTGGCTATTTCCCGGGTGTGCTCGCGGGCCTTGATAGCCTGGCGTTTATCGTGAGTTTTTTTGCCGCGCGCCAAAGCCAGTTCCACCTTGGCTTTGCCGTTTTTGAAATACAGGCGCAGGGGTATAAGGCTTACCCCCTGTTCTTGCGTTTTGCCGGTTAAACGTTTGATCTCCTGTTTGTGCATTAATAATTTGCGCGGCCGCTCCGGCTCGTGGTTGTCGTAGTAGGCAAAGGGGTAGGCGCTGATATGACAGCCTATGAGCCACATCTCGCCATTTTTAATACGCGCGTAGCTGTCGGTTAGGTTGCCCTTGCCCAGGCGCAAAGATTTTACCTCTGTACCCTTCAACACCATGCCCGCCTCGAAGCGGTCTCCCAGTTCGTATTCGAAACGGGCTTTTTTATTTTTGGCTATCAGCTTGCTAGAGTCCATTATTAGCTCTTAGTGAAACAGTTGTGGCATATGCTTTTGCAGGTTGGCTTCCAAAAGCTCATCCACTAAAGCGGCTGTGGGCAAACGCATGGCTTGCTCGGCCACCTGGCGCCAGTTTGCCACATTGGTTTGCCGCACCACCTCTTTAATGCGTGGGATAACCAGCGGGCTCATGGAAAGCCTTTCCACGCCCAGCCCCAAAAGCAAAGGTGTAAAGCGGGCATCGCCAGCCATTTCTCCGCACATGTTTACAGGTATGCCGGCCTTTCTGCCGGCTTCGGCAATTTGATATATCAGGCGCAACACCGCCGTGCTAAGCGGCTGGTACAGGTTGGCCACCTGTTCGTTATCCCGGTCTATGGCCAGGGAATACTGAATTAAGTCGTTGGTGCCAATGGAAAAAAAATCCACCATGTCCGCCAGCAGGTCAGCTACAATAACCGCCGAAGGCACTTCCATCATCAGCCCCACTTTGATGTCCTGGTCAAACTGCATGCCGCGTTTGCGCAGGCTGTCTTTGGCCTCTTGCAGACAGGCCTTGGCTTCAATTACTTCTTCCACCGAGGCCACCAGGGGAAACATGATCTGCACCGGGCCGAAGCTGGAAGCGCGTAAAATGGCCCTAAGCTGGTTTAAGAAAAAATCTCTGTGTTTAAGCGAATAGCGAATGCCGCGCAACCCCAGGTTGGGGTTCATCTCTTTAATCTCTTCGTTGAAGCCTGCCAGCTTGTCACCGCCCACATCTAAAGTGCGCACAATAACCGGCAGGCCGTTCAGCATGCATACCAGCTTGGCCAGATTGTCAAACATTTCGTCTTCGGTGGGCAAACGGTTATAGCTTAGGCAGGCAAATTCGGTGCGATACAGGCCCACGCTCTCCGCGCCAAAGTTGTGCACTGAGGCCACTTCTTCCAAAAGTTCGATATTGGCGCCCACCTCTACGTATATGTTATCCACAGTATGGGCGGGCTGGTCGGCCAGAGCTAGTATTTCCTGCAGGTACAGGTCATAGGCCAGGCTGCGATCGGCCAGGACTTTAAAAGTTTCGTCAGTTGGCCTGACAATAAACTCACCCTGCGAGCCATCGATAATGGCCATATCGCCATTGCCGGCTGCCAGGGTGGCTTTATCCAGGCCCAGCACCGCGGGAATGCCCATGGCCCGTGCAATAATGGCTACATGGCTGGTGGGGCCACCTTGTTCCACCGCCAGCCCCATTATCATGTCTTTATCCAGGCGGGAAATATCCGCAGGAGAAAGATCGTGCACTACCATGATGACTTTTTCCCTAACCTCCAAGGTGTCCTGCTTGTGGCCGGAAAGATGGCGCATTACATGATCTATTACTGCGGCGACATCGCGCAGGCGGTCGCGAATATACTCGTCTTTTATTCCCTGGAAACGTTCCTCAGCCTTGGCCAGGGTTAGGCTAAGCGCCCATTCCGAACTTATTTTCTGCTCCTCAATCAGTTTCAGGCTTTGCTGCTTTAGGAGCTTGTCGTCTAGCATGAGTATGTGGGCATCGATAATGCCGGTGTATTCATGCAGGTCTTCCTGCATTTGCTGGCGCACCTCAAGAAGTTCTTTGCGCGTCTGTTCCATGGCCTCAAGTAGGCGTGTTTTTTCCGCTTCCACTTCTTGTTCGCTGGTAAGCGGGCGGAAGTTAACGCTGGCCTGGGGCCGGGGTAGCACTAAAGCTTTACCCATGGCTATGCCAGGCGAGGCAGCTATTCCCTGCAATACTAATTCAGACAATTTTAATCTCCGAAGCCTGAAGCAAACAACAAGGTAAGGGCATCCAAGGCCTGCTGAGCTTGGGGGCCACTGGCCGTGGCCGTCAGTTTGGTGCCTCTGGGAGCATCCAGGGTAAGTATGGAAAGAATGCTGTCTCCTTCCGCCTGTACCGCGCCGTTGGACAGGGTGAGCTCGCAGTCAAACTGCTGCACCGTGGCGGCAATGCGCGCCGCCACCCGTGCATGTACTCCTAACTCATTTAATACGCTCAGTTCAACCGCGGCCGGCTGCGCGCTAATTACATCTTTTACCAAAACTACTCTGTCCCTAGCAGGCGGTTTCCGCGCCAGCGCAACAGGCCCGGCGCGGAAAACAATATAAGCTCTATCTCAACTCTTTTATCGCTTCCGGGTTCCCTGATTCCGCGGCTTTTTGCAGCCAGAATTTGTACTGTTCGGCATCGGGGGCAATGTTTTGGTTGTCGCGTTCATTGGGGTTAAGGGTCAAATCACCGGTCAGCTTTACGCCATCGCGATAAATGCAGGCTAAAGCGTACTGGGCGTCAGAAAACTCAGCATCTTGGGCGTAGTCGGTAAGTACGCTCATGGCGTCGGCATCGCCATTGGCCGCGGATTTGCTAAGCCAATAAACGGTTTTGTGTTCGTCCTGCTCTATGCCTTCGCCCCTTCTATAAGAAATGGCCAGATTATACTGCGCGTCGTCGTTGCCCTGCTGGGCGGATTTCAGATACCACATATTGGCTTCTTCGTGGTTTACTTTAGTGCCCCTGCCAAAATCGTACAAAATGGCCAGATAATATTGGGCATTGGGGTTGCCCGCTTCCGCCGCTGGTTTGAGCAGGCTGAAGGCCTTGGCATAGTCATGCTCCTCATAGGCCTGTTTACCCTGCATGAAGCTGTCTTGCATAACCAGGCGATTGTTGGCGCCTGTGGTAGCGCAGCCGACAATCATCAGCCCCAGCAATAAAAGTAAACTCAGTTTTTTCATTTTTCACCTATTTAAATATGTTAACCTTGTAGTTATGTAGTTAATTAAAGTAGGGCCCTCATGCAAATTCCCGTTATTTTATGATACCACATTGCTGGTGCGGGGCACAATGCCTTTCACCAGCCCCAGTGGTTACTGGTATCTTTGGGTTGGCATGAGCGGGCTCGGCGTTTCGTTTGCACTATGAGAATAAGATTAAAATCCACAGACGGCGCAAGATAGGGGTGGCGGAATCAGGGTCAGATATCTGCCTTGTTTTTTAGTGCCGTGATTTCTTTATATATAATATCGCGAGCAATGCCGCTTTCCCTGCTTAAAAAGGCCGCCAACTGGCTACCCCCCAATCCCTGGCTTATGTGTAGAATTTGCTCCAGGCCCAAAGCATAGTCGTCCAGGCTGAGCCGTTTGTTTTCAAGCTTGCTGGCGCCATCCACCACAACTGTAAACTCCCCCCTGCTTAAATTGGGGTCTTGCTTAAGCTCCCCCACTAACTCAAGGCAGGTGGTGTGCAGTATTTGTTCATAGAGCTTGCTCATCTCACGGCATAACACCAGGCCGCGTTGCGGCATAATTTCGGCCAGGGCCTCAGCCGTGTCTGCCAGGCGGTGGGGCGCCTCGAAAAATACAAAAGGCCAGCCATTCTCCTGGCATTTTTCCAGCAGTTTTTTTCTGGCCCCGGCTTTACTGGGCAAAAAGCCCAAAACCGCAAAAGGAGCATGGTCTATGCCCGCCACCGACCAAGCCGCGGCCAGAGCGCTGGGGCCGGGTATGGGGCTGACTTTATGGCCCGCGGCCACCACGCCTTTAACCACCGCCGCCGCCGGGTCATTCAGGCCTGGCGAGCCAGCGTCGGATATAAGCGCTACCGACTGGCCCTGGTCCAGCAGGTTACAGATGTCGGCCGTGGCGCGTTTGCGGTTGGCTTCCCGGCAGGAGAGCAGGCGTTTGGGCCTAATGCCCAAATGGCGCAGCAAGGTGCCGGCCCGCTCCAGGCTTTCGGCGGCCACTATGTCCACTTCGCCCAAAATGCGCGCGGCCCGCCAAGTTATGTCTTCCAGATTGCCCAGAGGGGTGGCTACAAGGTACAGGGTGGCCATGGTTAATCCTTCAAGGTCTAAAAGCGTCGCGCCAAAGCGTGCAGGCCGGAGGCCGGGTTGCCAGATCCACCGTAACCACGTCAAAGCGGCAGGGCAGGTTCATGGCGTTTTGCGCTTCAAAGGCCTGGGCCGCCTGGGTAAGGCGGCGCATCTTGTCTTGGGTAACAGCCTCCAGGCACTGGCGCAAATCGCGGCTAAGCCCGGCTTTCACTTCCACAAAAACTAGAATATCGTTCTCCACAGCCACAATATCCAGTTCGCCGCCAGCCAGGCGCACGTTACGGCGAATAATTGCAAAACCCAGCCCGGCTAAATAGTTGGCGGCCAAGTCTTCAGCATGTTTACCTTTTAGGGCAGGGCTGGGCAAACTTATTCCTTGAGTATGATGATGAAAATCTGCTGATAATTATAAAAATTTTTACAATAAACGCAAGTTGGCCACAGGGCCGTAGCTTTTGCGGTGCTCCGGGCATGGCCCCAATGCATGTAGAGCCTCCAGATGCTGAGGCGTGGGATAGCCCTTGTTCACAGCAAAATTATATGCCGGATACTCCAAATGCAGTTGCCGCATCAGCTCGTCGCGCCTCACTTTGGCCAAAATGCTGGCCGCCGCTACTGAACAACTGCGGCTGTCGCCTTTAATAAGCGCCTGTTGAGGCAGTTTAAGCTCTTCAATGATAAAGCGCCCATCGAGCAGGACAAAATCCGGATTTAGCTGGGCTATGGCCCGTTGCATGGCCAGCAGGCTGGCCTGATGGATATTTATTTTATCAATTTCAGCGGCGCTAACCAGGCCCCAGGCATGGGGTACGCTCTGGGCTAGAATCTTGGCCAAGCTCTCCCGCTTGGCCGGGGTAAGCCGTTTGGAATCATCTACTCCCGGGTTCTGCCAATGGTTGGGCAATATTACCGCCGCCGCCACCACCGGGCCAGCCAGAGGGCCTCGCCCCGCTTCATCCACACCGGCTATTAAATTATAGCCCTGCTGTTTAAGCGTAAGTTCCAGGCTTAGATCGGGATAAACTTTCATTGTTAAACAACACCGCGTAACCGCAAGGTAAAATGGACAAAAAAAAAGGGCGTGGCATGCGCTGTTAAAAGCGCTGCCGCCGCCCCATTGGCTTAACTTGCTATGCGCCCTATATGTCGCGCAGTTCTTTAATGCGCGCCGCGCGCCCGCGCAGGCCGCGCAGATAATAAATACGTCCCTGGCGCACTTTGCCTCTGGTAAGCACTTCAACACGGTCTATAACCGGGGTGTGCAGAGGGAAGATGCGTTCCACCCCCACGCCATAGGATATTTTGCGTACAGTAAAAGAGGCGCCCAGACCAGTGCCCCGGCGGCGCAGTACCACGCCTTCAAAACTCTGCAGGCGCTCTTTTTCGCCTTCTTTAATACGCACATGCACTCGCACGGTATCTCCGGCGCTGAAGTCGGGGATATCCATCCTCATCTGTTCGCGCTCGAGCATATCTTTAATGATCATGAGTCTCTCCCAAAGTATTAATAATGTAATACTCATCTATTGCGATTGTTGAAAAAGATATTTTACCTCTTTTTTTTAATTTATCACGATTTAATCATCATTATTTTGCAAAAAATCTAAATCTTGCCGGCTTAATTCGGCTTTTTCCAGCAAGTCTGGCCGCAGGCGGCGAGTTACAAGCAGAGCTTGCTGGCGACGCCAAATGGCAATTTGCCCATGGTGGCCGCTTAAAAGCACGCCCGGCACGCTAAGGCCTTGAAATTCCGGCGGCCTGGTATAATGGGGGTATTCCAAAAGCCCCTGGCTGAAGCTGTCGTCCTTGGCCGAGTTTTCTCCGCCCAGCACGCCGGGCAGCAGGCGGGCGCAGGCATCAATTACGCTTAAGGCCGCCAATTCCCCGCCGGTGAGCACAAAGTCGCCCAAGCTGATCTCCATGTCCACTTTAAGGTCTTTAACCCGTTGGTCTATGCCTTCATAGCGGCCGCACAAAAGGATGAGGCGGGGAAGTTGGCAGAGCTCCATGGCCATTTTTTGATCAAACACCTGACCATGGGGGGAGAGCATTATGATTGGCCCAGGAGGAGTGGCTGGCAAGCTCTCTAAAGCGGCAACAATGGGCGGGGCCATCATCACCATACCATTGCCTCCGCCATAGGGCACATCATCCACCGTGCGGTGTTTGTCAGTGGCAAAGTCTCTGATATTGCGGATTCTTAGCGTAAGCAGGCCGGATGCCTGGGCGCGCCCCAAAATGGAGGCGCTTAAGTAGGCCCGGCACTCTTCGGGCAGCAGGGTGAGCAGGTCAATTATCATGGTTTTTCATGGTTATTGGTTGGCGGCTTTTGCGTGCGTGCGCCGCACTGGCCGCAACAATATCAGGCCGCCTGGTCGGGCCAGCCTTGGGCTTCCAGCAGGCCTAAGGGCAAATCCACTATTACCACGGCGCCTTCTAAATCCAAGGTGTGCAGAATAGGTTTTACCATGGGGATAAGGGCGGTAAGGCCATGGCCGTTTTTTATTTCTAAAAGGTCTTGGCCGCCACTGTTGTTAATGCCAACCACCCGGCCCAGTTCCCGGCCGCTGGTATCTTTAACCAACGCGCCTTTAAGCTCAAACCAGTAAAATTCGTCTTCCGGAAGTTGGGGCAGGGCATTTTGGGGCACATACAGCCACTGGCCCGCCAGGGCTTGCGCGCCGTCCCTTTCCCGCACTTCTTGGGTCTGCAGAAGCAGCCGGCCCTTGTGGTGGCGGACGGTTACACTCTGCAGGGGTTTGGCTGCCTGGGGTTCGGCCCCCAGCCACACGGTGCCCGCCTTAATAAGCAGGCCGGGGTCTTCTCCATAGTAGAAGACCCTGAGTTCACCCTTAAGGCCAAAGGCGCCCAGCACCCGCCCCATAAGAACCAACTCGGGTTTCACCAGTGTTTATTCCACCACATCTAGAGTTACGCTTTTACCCTGTTTGCCGGCTACCGCAGCCACCAGCACGCGCATGGCCTTAATGGTGCGCCCCTGGCGCCCTATTATCTTGCCCAGATCGCTATCCGCCACCTGTAAAGCCAAATTTTGCTCGTCCTGATGTATAGCTACCTCGTCTGGATGGTCCACCAGGGAGCAGGCAATATACCTGACCAGGTCTTGCATCAAACTAGCTGGCCGCAGGCCAGAGCTTGTTGGCTTTTAACAGGCTGCGCACGGTATCTGTGGGCTGGGCACCGTCGTTGAGCCATTTTTGCAACGCTTCCGGCTTAACTGAAACCTCGGCTTTTTCCTGGTGGGGATTGTAAGTGCCCACTATTTCCAAGAAGGCCCCGTCGCGGGGAGCGCGGGCGTCAGCCGCGACAATGCGATACATAGGTTTTTTCTTGGCGCCCATACGCAATAAACGAATCTTTACCGCCATGTTATTTTTGTCTACTCCTGCAATTTATGGTTAAAGACCGCCTAATAGGCGGCGCATACCTTTTTTTGGCCCAAGTTTGGCCAAATTTTTCATTGTTTTCTTTGCTTGTTGAAAATTTTTCAACAGTTTGTTGACTTCATTTAAATTAGTACCCGAGCCCGAGGCAATACGCTTGCGTCGTGAGGCATTAATTATATCAGCATTGGCCCGCTCTGCCTTGGTCATAGAATTTATTATGGTCTCAATGCGGGTCAGCTCTTTGGGGTCTGGGGCCATGTTTTTGATTTCTTTTAATTTTCCCATGCCAGGGAGCATTCCCAGAATGGATTCCAAAGAGCCCAGTTTTTTAAGCTGCAGCAACTGGTCGCGAAAATCTTCCAAGGTAAACTGGTTGCTGGCCAGTTTTTTGGCCAAATCCTGAGACTGCTGCTGGTCGTATTCCAAGCTGGCTTTTTCCACCAGGCTGAGAACATCGCCCATGCCCAAGATACGGCTTACCACCCTGTCGGGGTGAAAGACCTCCAGCGCGTCCAGCTTTTCGCCCATGCCCATGAATTTAATGGGCACCGCGGTTACCGCCTTTATGGACAAGGCAGCCCCGCCGCGCGCGTCGCCCTCCATTTTGCTTAAAAGCACACCGGTAAGGCTAAGGCGCTGGTTAAAGCTGCTGGCCACGTTTACCGCCTCCTGGCCGGTCATGGCATCAGCCACCAGCATTATTTCCTGGGGCTGCATTTCTTTTTTAACCGCGGCCAACTCGTCCATCAGGGGCTCGTCAATCTGCAGGCGGCCGGCTGTATCTAAAATGATAACGTCGGCCTCGTGCAGGGCCGCCGTACGCAGGCCGGCCTGGCAGGTGGCCAGAACCGTGCTGTCCGCCTTGGTGGCGTGCACCGGCACCCCTATCTGCGCGCCCAGCTTAGTAAGCTGGTCTATGGCCGCCGGCCGGCGCAAGTCGGCTGGTACCAAGAGGGGGCGGCGGCCGCGCCTTTTCAAGTCTAAGGCCAGTTTGGCGCTGCTGGTGGTTTTACCAGAACCCTGCAGGCCCACCAGCATTATTATAATAGGCGTCTTGCCCACCAGGTTGAGCGGGGCGGCCTGGCCACCCATAAGCTCTATAAGTTCCTGATGTACCACCTTTATAACCTGTTGGCCCGGGGTAAGGCTGCGCAGCACTTCCTGACCCATGGCGCGCGCCCTCACCTTTTCCACAAAGTCTTTTACCACCTTAAAGTTTACATCAGCCTCCAACAGGGCCATGCGCACCTCGCGCATGCTCTCGGAAATGTTGGCTTCGGTTAACTTACCATGACCTTTAAGCTTTTTAAAAGTTAGGGCCAGGCGGTCGCTTAAACTTTGAAACATTTATTTTCAGCCTTGCATAAAACAAAACTATCCCCTTGCCGTAAAAGACGGCCTTGCCGGGGTTATCGCTTACATTCTTTAAAGCTGTTGAAGTATAATTAATATGCGAGAAATCGTCAAGGGCGCATAAGCCAACCATAATTGGCGGCTACAAAAGGGCGATTATGCTGGCTTTGCCAGGCCTGATATGCTACCCTTCATTAACTATGGAAAACAACGCCAGCAACAATAATAATTCAGAAGACCAGCCGGGGAAGCTCTCTTTGCGCACCAAGCTTGTTATGGGCTTTGCAGTTCTGTTTCTGCTCACCTTTATGATAGGCGGAGCCTCTTTTTTGGCCTGCCGGGGCGTAAAAAACGCCATAGAAAATCCGCGCCCCAATGCAAGCAGCCAGCCAAGCGCGCGCTAGCCAGTGCTGGGAGCAGCCTCGCCAAGATATATTGCCTGGCCGCACCGCAAGCCGGCGCCCAGGCTGGCTTGCAGTGTAACCCCTTGAGGCCGCGTGTTCAAGGGAGATTTTATCTCTACTCTTTGTTTTCCTGGTCTCTTTTCAGCCAGCTCACCAAAACTTGCTCGCGTTGGCGCAAAATGTCTTTAAGCTTGTCGGCCGGCCAGTCATAAAGGCCTTTGCCGGTTTTGGCGCCCAAGTTGCCGGCATCCACGCACTGCTTCATTAAGGGAAGGGGCTCACTGGCATTGCACAGGTTGGGATAGGTGTAGCCCGCCAGCGCGTAAAAGATGTCCAACCCGCCCAGGTCGGCGCTCATTAGGGGGCCGGTTACGCCATAGCGGCGGCCCAGAGAGTACTTGATGCCCAAGTCCACATTTTCCGGTGTGGCCCAGCCCTGCTGCACAATATAAAGAGCTTCGCGAACACAGGCCGCCTGAATGCGGTTGAGCACGAAGCCCAAAGATTCTTTTTCCAGTTCCAGGGGCTGGTTGCCAATCCGCTTAACCCAGGCGGCGGCCAGTTTGCGGGTGGCGGTGGAAGTCTTTTCACCGGGCACTATCTCCACCACCGGCATAAGGTAGGGGGGGCTGAAAAAATGGGTTACCACGAAATTTTCAGGCTTTTTGAGCTTGGCCGCAATTTGCGTGGGGCTTAAGCCCGAGGTGTTGGTGGCTAACACAGCGTCTGGGGCGCACACTTCTTCCATGGCGGCAAACACGTCTTGTTTCACACTCAAATTCTCCGCCACCGACTCCACCACCAGTTGCGCGCCCTGGCCGGCTTCTTGCAGGCTGGTTACGCCTTTAATGCGGCTTTTTATGCCGCTGGCCTCACCCGCGGGAATCAGGCCGTTATCCACATATATTTTAATGGCCGCCTCAACCCCCTTAAAGCCGCGATCTATACTCTCCTGCGAACGGCCAAAGAATGTCACCTCATGGCCCGCTTTGGCCGCCAAAAAGGCCACTCCGTGCCCCATGGTGCCGGTACCCAGGCAAGCTACTTTTTTTATATCCTGTGGATTCATAGTCTATCCTTTCAATATAAATTAACGGCAAGCGCCTCAGGCCAGCGAGGAGGCCCGACCCAGATTTTTGTGCAAATTTTTAAATGCCACCGACATCATCAGCTTTATACGGTTAAGCTGGTTAACCGGGCTGGCGCCGGGGTCGTAGTCCAGGGCTACAATATTGGCCTGGCGGTAACGGCGTTTAAGCTCTTTCATTACCCCCTTGCCGGTAATGTGGTTGGGCAGGCAGGCAAAGGGCTGCACGCACACTATGTTGCTTATGCCATGCTCCAGCAGTTCCATCATTTCCGCGGTGAGTAGCCAGCCTTCGCCGCTTTGGTTGCCGTTAGAGACCACCGGCCGCACGATTTTGGCCGAATGATCTATGGGCACGGGGAAGCCGAAGCGGGTAGGGGCCAAAGCTTTGCGCATGGAGCGGCGATACCAGTTTACAAAGGTAATCATAAAGCGGCTGTTAAGGCGGCTTTTAAGCGAGCCGGCCAAATAGCGGTGCGAGTAGATGCCATCGTAGAAACAATACAGGACAAAATCCGTGAGGTCTGGGATATGGGCCTCCCCGCCTTCGGCCTCAATAGTGTCCACCAGGTGGTTGTTGGCGTCCGGATTGTATTTGACAAAAATTTCACCCACAATGCCCACTACCGGCCGGGGGTCGTTATCCATGGCCAAGCCATTGAAATCGGCCACCATTTCCCGCATGTGTCTGTCAAACACCGCGTGTTTGGGGCTGAGCAGATTGGGTATTATCTTTTCCGACCAGTGGTCAAACAGGTTATTGGCGCTGCCCTTAAATTTTTCGTAAGGGCGGGTGGCCAGTAAAAGGCGCATGAGCATATCGCCGTAGAGCATGCCCATCATCATGCGTTTGGCCAAGATGCCATTAAAGTTAAAACCCGGGCTGTCTTCCAGGCCGTTCAAATTAAGAGAAATGACCGGCACTTGCCCGTAGCCGCTCTGTTTCAGGGCCTGGCGCAGAAAGGTAATATAGTTGGTAGCCCGGCAGCCGCCCCCGGTTTGCGAGATAATCAGCGCCAGGCGGTCGGGGTCGTAGTTTCCCGACTTTACCGCGTGCATAAGCTGGCCCACTACCATCAGCGCGGGATAGCATACGTCGTTATTGACTAAACCCAAGCCCTCTTCCACCGCGGCTGGAGGAATATGGGGCAATACTTCAACTTTGTAGCCAGAAGCTTGCATCATGGGCTGCAATAGCTGGAAGTGATAAGGCGACATCTGCGGCACCAGTATGGTGTGGGTGTCGCGCATGGCCGGGGTGAAAAGCGCTTTGGGCGCTACCGGCAAAACCCGATTAAAGGGTTGGGTAAAGGCGGTTTTGGTGCGCTCGCGCATGGTGGCCATAAGCGAGCGAATGCGGATGCGTGCCACCCCCATATTGTTGCCCTCATCTATTTTAAGCAGCGTATGCACTTTGTCGGCCCGGCTTAAAATCTGGCTTATCTGTTCGGAGGAGATGGCGTCCAAACCGCAACCAAAGGAGCTTAGCTGCACTAACTGCAAGCGCGGATTGTTGGCCACTACCTTGGCCGCGCGGTACTGGCGGGAGTGGTACACCCACTGGTCCACCACAGTTAAGTCATCCAGCCTTTCGCTCAGATGGGCCACCGAGTCCTCGCTGAGCACCACCAGGCCCTGGCTTATGATATATTGGGAGATGCCGTGATTAATGCCGGGGTCCACATGGTAGGGGTGGCCGGTTAAGACAATGCCATCCAAATCGCGCTCGCGCATTACCATAAGCGCTTCTTCCCCCATGCGCCTTACATCTTTATGGAAGGTTTCCAACTCATCATAGGCCGCGGCCACCGCCCGGTTTATCTCGCGCTTGCTTATTTTAAGAAAAGCTAGTTCCTGGCTTAGGCGCTGGGCCATGCGCTTGGGCGTATCCATGGGCAAAAATGGCTGCAGCAGGCGGGTGGCGCTTTCTTTTAACGCATCAAGGTTTAGCCTTATTACCTCTGGGTAGCTATTGACAATGGGGCAGTTGAAATTGTTGTGCGCTTCGGCAAATTGCTTTTGCTCTTTGGTTACGCAAGGGTAGAAAATAAGCGGAACCCCCCGCCGGATGAGGTCCAGAATATGGCCGTGCACCATTTTAGCCGGGTAGCACAGAGTTTGCGAAGAAATGGTCTCCAGCCCGCTGTTGTATAAATCTTTGGATGAGGGGTGGGAGAGTTCCACGCGAAAACCCAGCTTGGTGAAAAAAGTAAACCAGAATGGATAGTTTTCATACATGTTAAGCGCCCGCGGCAGGCCCACGCGGCCGCGCGAGGCCTTGGCGTCGGGCAGGGGGCGGTAGTGCTTGAACAGACGGTCGTGTTTCTGGGCATACACGTTGGGCAACTTGGGGCTGTCCACCTTGTGGGCAACCCCTTTTTCGCAGCGGTTGCCCGAAGTGAAGCTGTGGCCGCCGGAAAAGGTATTAACGGTTATTAAACAATGGTTGCCGCAGCCCGGGCAGCGCCTGGTTTCCACCTGCACGCTGAAAGCTTCCAGGCTATAGCTGTCGATGAGCATTGAGTCGCTTACACCGTCCCAGCGCTCTTTGGCGATTAAGGCCGCGCCAAAAGCCCCCATAAGCCCGGCAATGTCGGGGCGCACCACCTGGCGGCCCACAGACAGTTCAAAAGCGCGCAGGACCGCGTCGTTGTGGAAGGTGCCCCCTTGTACTACCACATGATGGCCCAGCTCTTCCGGCTGGCGAATTTTTATTACTTTATATAGGGCATTGCGCACCACCGAGTAAGCCAGGCCAGCAGAGATGTCGGCCACGCTCATACCCTCTTTCTGGGCGTGTTTTACCTTAGAGTTCATGAATACTGTGCAGCGCGAGCCCAGGTCTACCGGGTGAGGGGTGGTGAGCGCGGCGCGGGCGAATTCGTCCACTTCCATATTCAACGAGGTGGCAAAGGTTTGCAAAAAAGAACCGCAACCCGAGGAGCAGGCCTCGTTTAACATGATGGAGTCAATGGCGCCGTTTTTCAAATGCATACACTTAACGTCCTGGCCGCCAATATCCAAAATAAAGCTCACCTGGGGCTGGAAGAAGGTGGCCGCTTTGGCATGGGCCATGGTTTCCACCTCTCCCACATCCACACCCAGCGCCGCTTTTATCAGGTCTTCGCCATAGCCGGTAACCGCGCTGTAGCGCAGCTTGGCCGAGGGCGGGATGATTTGGTACAGGTCTTTCAAGATAGTGATGACCGCCTGCAGAGGATTGCCGTGGTTGTTGCCGTACCATGAGTGCAGCAGCGTGCCTTCCGTGCCCATAACCACCGCTTTAGTGGTGGTGGAGCCCACGTCTATGCCCAAAAAGCAGTTGCCGGCAAATTCCCGCAGAGGCTGGCGGGCCACTGTTTCCTGATTGTGGCGGGCGTAAAAATCATGCTTATCGGATGCGCTGGGAAAAAGAGGTGGCAGTAAATCCACCCGTTGCGAGCCATCGCGCATGGACAGCAACCGTTGTCCCTTCTCATTCAGTTCTTTAAGATTAATCATGGGCTGGTCTTGGCTGTGAATGGCCGCGCCCAAAGCCACAAACAACTGGGAATGACTGGGAAAGAGCACCTGCGGGGGGCTTAGCTCCAAAGTTTCAATAAAGCGTTTTCTAAGCTCGGAAAGAAAATACAGCGGGCCGCCCAAGAAGGCTATATTGCCCTTAATGCTGCGGCCGCAGGCCAGGCCGCCAACCGTCTGGTCTACCACGGCCTGAAAGACCGAGGCCGCTATGTCCTGCTTGGCCGCGCCCTCATTGAGCAGGGGTTGAATGTCGGTTTTGGCAAACACCCCGCAACGGGCGGCAATAGGGTATAAGGTGCGGAAGCCTTTAGCCAGATTGTTCAGGCCCTCGGCGTCGGTTTGCAAAAGCGTGGCTATCTGGTCAATAAAAGCGCCAGTGCCGCCGGCGCAGGTTTCATTCATGCGCTGATCAACCCCGCCTTCGTCAAAGAAGGTTATTTTGGCGTCTTCGCCGCCAAGTTCCAGGGCAACATCGGTATGGGGCAAGAAGGTTTCAATGCTTTTGGTGCAGGCAATTACCTCTTGCACAAAGGGAATGCCCAAGGCCTCGGCGGTGGCTATACTGCCCGAGCCGGTGACGCATAAATGGGCGTCGCGCGGGCCAAACTGCTCGCGCACCTGGTTCATTAATATGGCGGCGGTGCTGCGCGCCTCGGCCAGGTGGCGCTGGTAGGCGCTGAAAAGCAGCTTATGGTCTTCATCTAATACCACCACCTTTACCGTGGTGGAACCTATGTCCAGGCCAATGCGTAATTTTCTGTCCAAGTTATTTACCCGTATTAATTCTTTATTCTCTTGTTTGAACTTATTTTCAATATTTTAAAAATACTCTTCACTTTACTTTATCATATTTAGGGTATTAAGTCAGTAGAATTTCTCTAAATTTCAGTATTTGCAACAACCCCTCTCCTTGCCCATTATAGATATCTTTGGTATCATATATTGTTTAATTATTCGTATAAAAGTTACTTTTTGCCCTGACAAGGACACCATATGCTCCCTTTAGATCAGCGTAAGGAAAACGTTCTAATTGAAGACGAAATAAAACGCTCGTATCTGGATTATGCCATGAGCGTTATTATTGGCCGGGCTTTGCCCGAGGTGCGCGACGGCTTGAAGCCGGTGCACCGGCGGGTACTTTTTGCCATGCACGAGCTTAAAAACGACTTTAATAAGGCCTATAAAAAGTCGGCGCGCGTGGTGGGTGATGTTATTGGTAAATATCACCCCCATGGCGATACCGCGGTATATGACACCATTGTGCGCATGGCCCAGGATTTTGCCATGCGCTATGGGTTGGTGGACGGCCAGGGCAACTTTGGCTCGGTGGATGGCGATGCCCCGGCGGCCATGCGTTACACCGAAGTGCGCATGAGCAAGCTGGCTCACGCCTTTTTAGACGATCTGGAAAAAGAGACGGTTGAATTCCAAGACAACTACGATGGCTCCATGCGGGAACCCATGGTGCTGCCCACCAAGGTGCCCAACCTTTTGGTTAACGGATCTTCAGGTATTGCCGTGGGCATGGCCACCAACATTCCCCCCCACAACCTGGCGGAGGTGGCTAACGCGGTGGTGGCGGTGCTGGATGACCCAGCTATTTCCTTAGAGGCGCTCATGCGCATCATTCCCGGGCCCGACTTCCCCACCCATGGTTTCATTTACGGCCGTCAGGGCATTCGCGAGGCTTACAGCACAGGCCGCGGCAGTATTCAAATAAGGGCGCGGGCCAATATTGAAACCCATGCCCGTACCAAAAAAACCGCCATTATTGTTACCGAGCTGCCTTACCAGGTGAACAAGGCCAGGCTGTTAGAGCGGGTGGCCGAGCTGGTCAAAGATAAAAAGATAGACGGCATTACCGATATTCGCGATGAGAGCGACCGCGACGGCATGCGGGTGGTGCTGGAAATAAGGCGCGACGCCCAACCTCAGGTGGTGCTGAACCAGCTTTTTAAATTTACCCAGATGCAGACCAGCTTTGGCATTCACCTTTTGGCCATAGTCAACAACCGCCCCGAGCAGCTTACCCTAAAGCAGATACTTAACCTGTTTATCAACCACCGCCGCGAAATCATCTTAAAGCGCACGGTGTTTGATTTGAAAAAGGCCGAAGCCAGAGCCCACGTTTTAGAAGGCCTTAAGGTGGCTCTGGAAAATTTGGATTTGACCATTGAGTTGATAAGGGCCGCCAAAAACACGGCCGAGGCCAGAATAAGCCTCATGACAAAGCTCAACTTAAGCGAAATTCAGGCTAACGCCATTTTAGAAATGCGCCTGCAGCGCTTAACTGGTTTAGAGCAAAACAAAATTTTGGACGAATACCGGCAGGTGCTGGAAGAAATAGCCAACCTGCGTTCCATTCTGGGCTCAGAGGAGCGGGTGCGCCACATTATCCGCCAGGAAACTATGGAGTTGGCCGCGGCCTGGTCTGAAGGGCGCCGCACCGAGATTGTCAGCCAGTCTGAAGAAATAGACCTGGAGGATATAATCGCCGAAGAGGAAATGGCGGTAACTTTAACCCGAGGCGGCTACATCAAGCGCGCTCCCATCAGCCTGTACCGGGCCCAGCGCCGGGGCGGCAAGGGCAAAATAGCCATGACCACCAAGGAGGAAGATTTTGTCACCTCCCTGTTTGTGGCTTCCACCCACAGCTATCTTCTCATCCTTACCAACTTGGGCAGGCTGTACTGGCTTAAGGTGCACGAACTGCCTCAGGCCGGACGGGCTACCAAGGGCAAGGCCATTGTCAATTTGGTGAACTTGCAGGCCGGTGAAGACGTGGCCAGTATTTTGCCGGTGCGCGAATTCACCGAAGGCCGCTATGTGGTGCTGGCCACGCAAAAGGGCATAATTAAAAAAGTCGATTTAATGAGTTTTTCCCGCCCGCGGGCCGGCGGCATTATTGCCGCCCAGATAGGCGACGACGACCGTCTGGTGGCGGCCAGCCTGACTGATGGGCAGATGGACATCTTCCTGGCCACGGCCCAGGGCAAAGCCATTCGTTTCAAAGAAGAGCAGGTTCGGGCCATGGGGCGTACCGCCGCCGGGGTTAAAGGCATAGACGTAAGCGATGATGACCGGGTGGTTTCCATGGAGGCGGTGGCCGGTTCGCCCACCCTGCTCAGCGTGGTGGAAAACGGCTACGGCAAACGCACCCGTTTGGATGAATATCCTCTGCACCACCGTGGCGGCAAAGGAGTTATAACCATGAAGACCTCGGAGCGCAACGGCCTGGTGGTGGCCACATTGGTGGTGGACGATGCCGACGAGCTTATGCTTATAACCAGCTTTGGCAAGATTGTGCGCACCAAGGTAAGCGGTATATCGGTGCTGGGGCGCAACACCCAAGGGGTTAAACTTATCGATGTGGCGGCCGGCGAAACCCTGGTGGCCGTGGATCGTATGGCTGAATCTGACCAAGACGAGGAAACGGCTCAGCCCACTCTTGCCTTCGAAGACGGCGTCGAAGAGCTCCTGGAGGAAAATGGAGACGACCAAGCTTAAAGTTACGGTGTTGGGGGGGGGCGCATGGGGCACGGCGCTGGCCAACCATATGGCCGGGCTTAACCACAAGGTGCGTATGTGGGTGCTGGAAGCCAGTTTGTCGGCCATCATTAACCAAACCCATGAAAACCAGGTTTTTTTGCCTGGGGTGGAGCTTAATCCGAATATCACCGCCACCAACAAGCTTGACGAGGCGCTTGAGGGTGCCCAGGTGGTGGTGATTACCGTGCCCAGCCAGTTTTTCCGTGGCATTATCAGCCAGGCCCTGCCCTATCTCAAACCAAGCCAGGCGTTGGTTTCCTGCGCTAAAGGGGTGGAGGCAAAAAGCGGCTTTACCATGGGCGAGATAGTGCTGGATGAACTTAGCTACAGCCCGCAACTGGCCGCCATGAGCGGCCCCAGCTTTGCCCGCGAGGTTGCCTTAGGCGTGCCCACCGCGCTTACCGTGGCCAGCGACGACCAGGATTTAGCTATCTTCCTGCAACAGGCCTTTTCCAACAACCGTCTGCGTCTTTACACCTCCAGCGATATTGTGGGGGTGGAACTGGGGGGCGCCATAAAAAATCCGCTGGCCATTGCCGCGGGTATGATTGCCGGGCTTAAGCTAGGGCATAACTCCCTGGCGGGTATGATAACCAGGGGCCTGGCGGAGATGGGGCGCCTGGTGCAGGCCAAAAAGGGCCAGCCGGCCACAGTGTATGGTTTGGCTGGCATAGGCGATTTGGTGTTAACCTGCACCAGCCAGCAATCGCGTAACCATGCCTTGGGTTTCCGTCTGGCGCAGGGAGAAAAGCTTGGCGACATTATAGCCAGCAGCCCGGCCATTGCCGAAGGGGTGGCCAACACCGGCACGGTTTTGGGCCTGGCGCGGAAGCTAAACGTGGAGATGCCCATAATTTCCGCGGTAAACGGGGTTATTCAGGAACATTACACGCCCTGGCAGGCCGTGGACATGCTGATGAGCCGCGATCTGAAGTCGGAGTGATGTGCCCCTTTGCTCTATTTTAGTTGGCACAAATGGCCAATTTGTGTAGGGTTGACCACGCTAGTTTGCGTGATTAATTTTATTAGTTAGTATAGGTATTATTGGGAGTAATATTAAATGAATGCCAGGGCTGCCTTATGCCCTTTAAATGAATAGAAACGGACAATGGACAAAAAACCGCCGATGAATCCAACTTATAAGAATCTGGCCGTATGGCTGGGCATCAGCCTGCTCATGATTCTCATCTTTAACTATTTCAGCCATACCACCCCTGCGGGTGAGCAGAAAAGCTATTCTGACTTTTTCGCCCAGGTGGAACGAGGGCAGGTGCAGGCCATAACCCTGCAGGGTAATGAAGTTATTGGTAAATTGAAAGATGGTTCCACCTTCCGCACCTATGCCCCTAACGACAAAGACCTTCTGCCGGTTTTGCGCGAAAAGAATGTGGAAGTGACTGTACGGCCCATGGAAGATGCGCCTTGGTACATGACATTACTAATTTCCTGGTTCCCTATGCTGTTGCTTATTGGGGTGTGGATTTTCTTTATGCGTCAGATGCAGTCGGGCGGCGGTAAAGCCATGAGCTTTGGCAAAAGCCGCGCCCGCCTTACCGAGCCTGGCGGCAAACGGATAACCTTTGCCGATGTGGCGGGCATAGACGAAGCCAAGGAAGAGTTGGCGGAAATTGTTGAATTCTTGCGTGATCCCAAAAAATTTACCCGCCTGGGCGGGCGCATTCCCAAAGGGGTGCTTTTGGTGGGGCCTCCGGGTACCGGTAAAACCCTTTTGGCCCGCGCCATTGCCGGCGAGGCGGGAGTGCCCTTTTTCACCATCAGCGGCTCAGACTTTGTGGAAATGTTTGTGGGCGTGGGCGCCAGCCGGGTGCGCGACCTGTTTATGCAGGGTAAAAAAAATGCGCCCTGCATTATTTTCATCGACGAAATAGACGCGGTGGGGCGCCATCGCGGCGCTGGTTTGGGTGGTGGGCACGACGAGCGCGAACAAACCTTAAACCAGTTGCTGGTGGAAATGGATGGTTTTGAGTCCAACGAAGGTGTAATCCTTATTTCAGCCACCAACCGCCCCGACGTATTAGACCCGGCCCTGCTGCGGCCCGGCCGTTTTGATCGCCAGGTGGTGGTGTCTGTGCCAGATGTGCGCGGTCGTGAACAGATACTAAAGGTGCATATAAAGCGTATTCCCTTGGACGACAAGGTGAATTTGCAAATAATCGCCCGTGGCACTCCGGGCTTTTCCGGGGCGGATTTGGAAAATATGGTAAACGAAGCGGCTCTGCTGGCCGCCCGGGCCAATAAAAACGTGGTTGAAATGGTGGATTTGGAGCAGGCCAAAGACAAAGTGCTGATGGGCACAGAGCGGCGCAGCCTGATTTTAAACGATGAGGAAAAGCGTGTTACCGCCTTTCACGAGGCTGGCCATGCCTTGGTGGCCAAACTTATGCCCCATACCGACCCCGTGCACAAGGTCACTATTATACCCCGAGGCCGGGCTCTTGGCTTAACCCAGCAGCTTCCAGAGGGCGATCGCCATACCTATTCGCGCGACTATTTGCTTAGCATGCTGGCCGTGCTTTTGGCCGGCCGCGCCGCGGAGGAATTGGTGCTTAACCACATCACCACCGGTGCGGGCAACGATATAGATAGGGCTACCAACATGGCGCGCAAAATGGTGTGCGAGTGGGGCATGAGCGAAGCTATGGGGCCAGTGGCTTTTGGTAAAAAGGAAGAACAGATTTTCTTGGGCCGTGAACTGGCCACCCATCGCGATTTTTCGGAAAAAACCGCTCAGGAAATAGACGCCGAAGTGCGCAGCCTGGTGGCTAATGCCCATAAAACAGCGCTTAAGCTGTTAGGCGAAAACCGCCTTAAGCTGGAGGCGTTGGTGGATGCGCTTTTGGTTGAGGAAACCTTGGATGGCGAAGATGTGGACGCCATTTTGGCCGGCCGTCCGCTGCCGCCGCGCCCCGCCAGCTCCCATAAAGCGGCTGGCCAGGGGCCTCCTCCTCCCCCACCGGAGTCTCGCGACCAAAACGTTGGGCCTGAGCCCAGCGGCCCGTTTGATAGCAGGGAAGAGTAGCATTATGTTCCGGCTGGCCAAACGGCGGTTTAGTTTTGGCCAGCCGGCCATTATGGCTATAGTTAATGTCACGCCAGACTCTTTTTCCGATGGCGGCAGCTTTCCAACTCCTCATTCTGCCATAGAGCACGGTCTCAGCCTGGTGGAGCAAGGTGCCGATATCCTGGATATTGGTGGCGCTTCCAGCCGGCCTGGTGCCGTGCCGCTAACCGCCCAACAAGAAATTGAACGGGTTGCGCCGGTGATTGAAGGGTTGCGCAAGTATAGCGACGTGCCCATCAGCATTGACACCTACCAGGCCGCCACCGCTAAGGCGGCGTTGTTGGCCGGAGCGGATATAATTAACGATATAAGCGCCGGAGCCGATCCGGCCATGTTGCCGTTGGCGGCAGGGCATGGTTGCGCCTTGGTTCTGATGCATATGCAGGGAACGCCAGCCACTATGCAGAAGGCCCCTTTCTATGACGATGTGTGCGCGCAGGTGGCTGCTTTTCTAGAAGAAAGGGTTTGGGCGGCTTTGCATGCGGGCATTGCGCGTGAACACCTGATTCTAGACCCCGGCATTGGCTTTGGCAAAACCGCGGAGCATAACCTTGCGCTTATGGGCGGCCTTTCTAAAATAGTGGCCTTGGGGCTGCCGGTGCTGTTGGGCATTAGCCGCAAAAAAACCCTGGAGGCCTTGACTGGAGAGCCTTTTGGTGGCGTAGGTGGTAATTTGGCGGGTAACTTGTGGGGCGTGTCTCAGGGCGTGAAGCTGCTTAGAGTGCACGAGGTAAAAACGCTTAAACAGGCATTGCGGGTATGGGGCGCCATACAGGGCGCCCGCGGCAATGCTTAACAGGTAGCGCTATGGCAGAGTTCACCTCATTATTCAGTACAATCCGCTGGCAAGACTTCTTAGATGTAATTCTGGTAACTATTGTCGTTTACCAGATAATGCTCTTGGTGCGCGGCACCCGAGGCATGCATGTGCTTATAGCGCTGGCCATCATTATGGTAGTGTTGGGCATTAGCCAGCAGTTGGAACTATGGACGCTTAACTGGATATTGAGTTCTTTTGTAGCCTCCATCATCATTATTCTGGTAATTCTTTTTCAGTCCGATATCAGGCGGGTGCTCAGCCAAATGGGCCAGCGTTCGCCTTTGGGCAAATTCCTTACATATATAACCAGAAATTCAGCCAAAGGCACCAGCAGTTCGGCGGAAATGGTGGAGGAGGTGGTGCGCACATCGAGCAGCCTGGCTTCCAGCATGACTGGCGGGCTGATAGTTATTGAACGCTTTACCGGCTTGGACGACGTAACCGAAGGCGGAGCGCGCCTGGACGCTTTGGTAAGCCGTGATTTGCTGCTTACTATTTTTTGGGTAGGTACGCCTTTGCACGATGGCGCGGTGATAATTTCCGACAACCGTATTGTGGCGGCGCGTTGCGTGCTGCCGCTTTCTTCCAATCCTGGCCTGGCCTATCAACTGGGCACCCGCCACCGTGCCGCCCTTGGCATAAGCGAAGAGAGCGATGCCGTTTGCGTGGTGATAAGTGAGGAGCGCGGCTTGATAAGCGTGGCCATTGGCGGAGAGTTGCAGAGTGACTTGGATGCGGTAGCCTTGCGCAAGCTTCTTTTTGAACAGTTGGGCATTGAGCAGGAAAAAAAGAGTTGGTGGAGCAAATTCCGTGGGCATAAAAAAATTAACAAATAACTGGGGGCTTAAGCTCTTCGCTCTGCTGATAGCCGTTGTCTTGTGGTCGTCAGTGGTTGGGCAGGAAAATATCGAGATGAGCATCCGTGTTCCCCTTGAGCTTAAAAACATTCCCCCTTCCATGATGGTGGGGAACGAAGTTCCCACAGATATCGATGTGCGTATTTTTGGGCATCAACGCCGCCTGCGCCTGGCGGCCTCCAGGCCTATGTCCAAAATATTGGATTTGTCCGGCCTGCCGGAAGGAGAGCATTTTTTCTTGCTGCGCCCGGAAGATTTTAATTTGCCGGCCGGAGTGGAAGCGCTTAGAGTGGCGCCCAGCACCCTGCAAATTAATTTAATACGCACAACCACCAATAGTGTCAGCGTAAGGCCGGTATTATATGGTACGCCGGAGGAAGGTTTTGCGGTGGAGGATACGATCTTTACGCCCTCCAAAGTGCAGGTGGTGGGGGCCTTGCGCGATATGGACAGCTTGGACTGGGTATGGACTGTGCCCATAGACATAAATGACAAACAGGCCTCGTTTACCACCCAAACCCGCTTGCGCTGGCCGGCGGGACAGATAATGCGCATAGATCCATCTACTGTTGAAGCCAGAATAGTGATTAAGCCGTTAGAACCAGCGCCAGCTGAAGAACGTAATAGTAGAAAGTAAATAATCGTCTCTGTGTGAGGAGTGTTAAGTGCATAAAGAGAAATTGTTCGGTACCGATGGAGTGCGTGGGGTGGCCAACGTTTACCCCATGACCGTGGAAATGGCCATGGCCTTGGGGCAAGGGGTCGCCGGCGTGCTTAAGGCCCACAGCAAGCGCCAACGTATTGTTATTGGCAAAGATACCAGACTGTCTGGTTATATGTTGGAAAATGCTTTGGTGGGTGGAATTTGCTCCATGGGTGGAGATGCCCTGTTGGTGGGCCCCCTGCCTACTCCGGCGGTGGCCTTTTTAACCCGTAATATGCGCGCCGACGCCGGCATTGTTATAAGCGCCAGCCACAATCCCTACGAAGATAATGGCATTAAGGTTTTCGGGCGTGACGGCTACAAGCTGCCGGACGAACTGGAGGAGGAAATAGAGCAATATGCCTTAGGCCTTGGCAAAAATGCCGGTCCTCTGCCACGCCCTACCGCATCCAGCGTCGGCCGGGCCAGGCGCATTGAAGATGCCGTGGGCCGCTATATTGTGGCGTTAAAAAATTCCTTTCCTTCCAACCTAACCTTGGACGGCATGCGTCTGGGGCTGGATTGTGCGCATGGCGCTACCTATAAAGTTGCGCCTTTGGTGTTCGGCGAGCTGGGGGCGGAACTGGTGACCTTGGGGGTTGAACCCAATGGCATCAATATAAATGACGGCGTGGGAGCCCTGCATCCGCAAGGGCTGCAAGAATTGGTAAGGGCGGGGCAGGCGCAAATAGGCATAGGGTTGGATGGCGACGGCGACCGCTTGATAATGGTTGACGAAAAGGGAGAAGTGGTAGACGGCGACCATGTGCTGGCTATCTGCGCGCGGGCCATGCAAATGAAAGGCACCTTAAAAAATAACACCGTCGTGGCCACGGTAATGTCTAACTTGGGCTTGGAGCTGAGCCTGGCCGAAAAGGGCATAGCCCTGCTGCGCACCAGTGTGGGTGACCGCTACGTGGTGGAAGCCATGAAAAAAGGCGGTTACAATCTCGGTGGTGAGCAAAGCGGGCATCTCATCTTCCTCGATTATAACAACACTGGCGATGGCCTGGTGAGCGCGTTGCAAATATTGGGCATAATGGTGGCCACTGGTAAATCGTTATCAGAGCTTAAATCTGTAATGACGCCCATACCGCAAATGCTGCGCAGCATTAAGGTGGGCAAACGGGTGGATTTAAGTAAGGAACAGGGACTGGTTGGCGTATTTAGCAAAGTTGAAAAAGAATTGGGCAAACGCGGACGCATGCTGGTGCGCTATTCCGGCACAGAACCGCTTTTGCGCATTATGGTGGAAAGTGAAGATGAAAAACTTACTCACCTTATGGTGGAAGAGTTGATCCAGGCGGCATATAAAGAATTGGGCAAGGGATAGGGTACGTGCGCTTTCTGGCATATAAATTAAAGCGGGCGACATAAATATAGCGATAATGTTTTCAAATGTGAATGCATTAAGTAGGAGTTAGATGTATGTTATTAGCGGTAGATGTGGGAAACACTAATACGGTTTTGGGCGCCTTTGACGGCCCCAGGCTGGTTATGGACTGGCGTATAGGCACCGACCACGGACGCACCAGTGACGAATTTGGCATTATAACTGAGTCTTTGTTCGCCCAAATGCAGCTTGCGCCGCATAACTTCGATGGCGTTATTATTGCCAGTGTGGTCCCGCCCCTGCATCAAACTTTGGATCGCTGGAGCCGCAGTTATTTGCGGCAAGACCCGCTGTGGGTGGACGAAAATGTTAGCACCGGCATGCCTGTATTGTACGACAATCCGCGCGAAGTCGGCTCGGACCGCATAGTGAATGCGGTGGCGGCTTACAGCGAATTCCCGCAAAAACTTATAGTGGTAGACTTTGGTACCGCCACCACCTTTGACGTGGTGTCTGGCAAAGGCGAATACATGGGAGGGGCTATAACCCCTGGCATTCGCATTTCTTGCGACGCGCTTTTTCATAAGGCCAGCCGCCTGCCCCGGGTGGAAATAGAAGGAGCGCCAGGTAAGGCTATTGCCACCAATACTATGAATTCCATGCATGCCGGCATTATTTATGGTTACGCCGGCATGGTGGATGGAGTGGTGAAAGTAATGCAAAAAGAACTGGGCGGTGGGGCCAAAGTGCTGGCTACGGGCGGCTTGGCTTCATCTATCGCGCCGCACACCGAATCTATAGAGGTGGTGGATGACTTGCTCACTCTGAAAGGCCTGTACCTTATCTATCAGCTTAATTGCAGATGACAACACAAACTGGCAGCTTCAAACAAGCGCGCAATATAATCCTGGTTGCGCCATCGTCGCCCTTTGCCCCCAGCGCCTTCAACGCCGGCCTGGCGCGGTTGCGTGCATTTATGCCCAATGTTGCAATACAATGCATGTTTGGCGATGCCGCGCGGCAGCATGGGGCAACTGATGAATTGCCAGTAGACTGCATGGGCCACCTGGCAGACGATGACCTGTCGCGAGCCGGCTATCTTAACGCCGCGCTTACTAAAGGCGGCCTGGTATTGATGGCGCGTGGCGGCTTTGGCGTAAGCCGTGTGCTTGGCCTGCTTGACTGGGCAAAAATAACTGCCGCCCAACCATGCGTGGTTGGCTTTTCAGACTTTACCGCACTTTTGAACCCGCTGGCCAGGGCAGGTGTTATGGCGATCCATGGACCTGGCCTTACTCATCTGCCCCATATAGACGACAACAGCATGCAAGAGCTGGCGCAGTTGATAGAAGGCCATATAACCTGGCCGCGTTTGCTGCCAGGACAACAGGTGGTAGGCGGCCGGGCCGCGGGCATTCTTGTGGGCGGCAATTTGTCCATGATCTGCCATCTTATCGGTACCAGCTATGCTCCGGATTTCAATCAGGCCATTTTATTTTTAGAGGAAGTCAATGAGCCTGTCTATCGCCTGGACAGGTTGCTAACCAAGCTTGAGCTGGCCGGAGTTGCCCAAAAGGTTGCCGGGGTGGCCATGGGCGATTTACATGGCTGGCACGAAAAACTGGACGAAGAAGAGCGCCAGCTTAGGCGCCAGTTGGCATTAAAGCGCATTTCCGCTTGGGGTAAACCATTTGTATGCAATTTGCCTTTTGGCCATGCCGCATGCAACCGTTTGTTGCCGGTTGGTGGGGCGGCCGCCATTGAAAATGGGGTTTTGCAGGTGGGGCTAGCGTGTGGCCGGAAATTATAGATTGCCTCGAACAGGCCATAAAAGATAACGTTGCCCCAGCGGCGGTTGCACTGGCCTGGCGCGGGCGCGAAGAGTTTGCATGCTGCGCGGGGCAGGCGGACATGGACACGGTTTTTGATTTGGCCTCGCTTACCAAACCTTTGGCAACCACGCCAATGCTGCTGTCCTGCTCGCTATCGTGGTCGAGTACCTTGCGGGATATATGGGGAGGCGAGGCCCCGCCAGATAAGCGTGCTGTTACGCTTAAACAATTGCTCACTCACTCTGCCGGCATGCCTGCCTGGCGGGCATATTTTAAAACGCTGTTGCCCCTGCCTGTGGCAGAGCGCCCAAGCGCGCTGAAAAGCCTTATTTTGCAAGAACCTTTGGAATACCAACCAGGCAGTCAGGCTTTGTATAGCGATTTAGGCTATATGCTGCTAGGGGTAATGCTGGAAGAGCGGCGGGGGGATGATTTGCAAACACTGTATAAGCAAGTGCAACAGGCTGCTGGTGTGGAAAATAAACTTTTCTATTTACCCATAGGCCAAAAAATTCCGGAAAATATTGCGGGCTGTGGCACCATGCCTGAATTGGGCCGGGATATCATAAAGGGGCAGGTTGAAGACGAAAACGCCTTTGCCTTAAATGGCGTGGCTGCTCATGCGGGCTTGTTCGGCACCGCGCATGGGGTGAAGGAAACGCTGCAAAAGATGTTTGCGTGGCCTGTGGCGCTACGTTTATGGGGCCAGGAACGGCTGCAAAGTATATTTGAGCGTGATTCGGCCGCGCTGGGCAGCCACCGCACCGCTGGTTTTGATACGCCTTGTGGCGATGACAGCAGCGCTGGCCATAATTATCCAACAGGGCTGATAGGGCATTTGGGGTTCACCGGGGTTAGCTTTTGGTATCAGCCCATGAGTGATGTGGGCGTGGTTGTTTTGACTAACCGTGTGGCCTATGGAAGAGATAACAGGGGTATAAGAGAATTGCGGCCCAGACTGCACAACCTGCTTTGGCCGCGCCTGGAGAGATTGCATGCTTGAAAGAGAGTTGAATTACGCCCCCACCGCCATTAACAGCATATATTTAATGGGCATAGGCGGGGTGGCCATGGGCGCCTTGGCTGGCGCTTTGCAAATGGCGGGCTACAGTGTGCGCGGTTCCGACAACCCGCTTTACCCGCCAATGTCCACCTTTCTTCAAGAACGTGGCATAGACTACGCCACTGGTTATGCCGCGCAGAATTTGAGCGTGCCGCCAGATTTACTGATAGTGGGCAACGTGATACGGCGCGACAACCCCGAGGCGGCGCAAGCCGCGCGGCAGAAAGTGCCTTATTTGTCGCTGCCCCAGGCCTTGCATCATTTTTTTATAAAAGACAGCTTGTCCATAGTTGTGGCTGGCACTCATGGTAAAACTACCACAACATCCCTGGTGGCCTCCGGGCTGAAACATGCTGGTTTGGAACCGGGTTACTTAATTGGCGGCCTGGCGGCTGGTGGCTTAGGCAACTTTGCCCCTGGTAATGGCAAATATTTTGTGACCGAGGGAGACGAATACGATACCGCCTTTTTTGACAAGCGGCCCAAGTTTGTTCACTACAAGCCGCACATAGGCATACTTACCAGTTGTGAATTCGACCATGCCGACATTTACCCGGATTTTGATGCGGTGCGCAACAGCTTTGACCTGTTTGCGCAAGATGTGAAAAAAACCCTCATTGCCTGGGGTGACAGCACGGAAGTCATGGATAGGGCTAACAAGTGTGCGGGTCAGGTGCAGAGCTATGGCTGGAACCCGGGCAATGACTGGCGGCTGATGGATGCGACAGCCTGTGAAAATGGCGGCATGCAAATTGCCTTTACAGATCCACAAGGCAAAAGGCATGTATTCTATACGCCCTTGGCGGGCCGGCACAATGCCTTAAACGTAGTGGCCGGGGTGGCCGCGTTGCGCGCCACCGGGGTGGAATTGGATGCGGCCCTGAAAGCGCAGGAGCGCTTTGCCGGAGTGGCCCGGCGTTTGCAAATAAGTGGCCAGGCGCAAGGGGTAACCGTGGTGGACGATTTTGCCCATCATCCCACAGCGGTGGCTGAAACCATAGGCGCGGTGGCGGAATTTGGGCTGCCGGGCTGGCATCCGGGCAGGGGCCGGCTGCTGGCGGTCTTTGAACCGCGTAGCAACACCAGCCGCCGCCGTATATTTCAAAACGCTTATGCCGTTGCCTTTAAAAAGGCCGACGCGGTTTTCTTGCGCGAGCCGGCCCGGGTGGACGATTTGCGGCCGGACGAATTATTCTCAGCCGCGGAATTGGCCCGCGACATAAAAAAAACCGGAATTCCGGCCCAGGATTTTACAGATGTGGACAGCCTTTTGCTGGCCCTTGGCAGCCAGCTAAAAGATGGCGATTTGTGTCTTATAATGTCTAACGGATCTTTCGATGGGCTTAAGGAAAAGCTTTTAGCTAGCCTGCAAAATAGTTAAAGTTGTTTTGCCTGCTCGCGGCGGGTGCTGGCGGCAACATCAAATTTTAAAAGCAGGCCTTACAAGGAGTATAAAATTTTGTCCGGCGCAATGGCTGATGTGCAGAACCAGAAAGATAGCCGTAATCTGGCCATAGATAAAGTAGGGGTTAAAGATATACGCTACCCCATAACGGTTCTGGACAGAGATAAGGGACGGCAGCAAACCATAGCCGCCATCAATATGTATGTGGATTTGCCCCATCAATACAAAGGCACCCACATGAGCCGCTTTATTGAGGTGTTGAATTACCATTCCCACGACATAAATTTAAAAAACCTGCGCGGCCTGCTGGAAGATATGAAAAGGCGCCTGGAAGCTAGCCGTGCCCATATTGAAATCAGTTTTCCTTATTTCATTGCAAAGCAGGCGCCCATAAGTCATGCCGCCGCGTTAATGGAGTATCATATTACCTACCTGGCCAGCCTGGACGAACAAGGCCTGGACCTGGTGGTAAAGTTAACGGTCCCCATAACCACCTTATGCCCCTGCTCCAAAGAAATCAGCGCTTCAGGCGCGCACAATCAGCGCGGCCTGGTCAGCCTGGCGGTGCGCTTTAACCGTTTCATCTGGATAGAAGATTTAATTGCCCTGGTGGAGTCTTCGGCCAGTTGCGAGATTTTTTCCCTGCTTAAACGTGAAGACGAAAAATATGTAACCGAAACCGCCTACGCCAACCCGCGTTTTGTGGAGGATGTGGTGCGCGAGATAAGCCTTAAGCTTACCGGCGACCACAACATTACCTGGTTTGCGGTGGGAGTGGAAAACATGGAATCCATCCATAACCATTCAGCCTATGCCTTTATCGAGCGCCAAAAATAACCAGCGGGCAGCTAAAGTTTGCGCCTGGCTCATATGCCTGGCCCTAATGCTGGTGGCGGGCTTGGTAGTGGGTAGAGAGATTTTGTACCTGCGCAATTTAACTGTCGCTCCGCCGACGGCGGCACAAGCTGTGCCCGTGGGCTGGCCGGAAGAACATGCGCTTAACGCGGCTGATATAAAGGGGTTAGATAAACCAGTGCACTGGAATGGGCAAACCCTGTCTGACAAAATAAACGGCAAGGCCGAGCTGTATTTGGCGGCCGGCTTCAAAGGCATGGTAAGCGCGCGCTTTGCCATGCAAAGCAATTTGGCCAACTGGTTTGAAGTGCAGTTGTTTGAGCAGGACTCCGCGCAAAATGCCTTTGCGGTGTTCAGCCAACAGCGGCGCAGCCAAGGCGTGCCCATAAGCTGGAGCAGTCATGGCTATCTGACCAGCAACGGCCTCTATTTGCGACATGGTAGCTTTTATCTGGAAGTTAGCGCGGTAAACACGCAGCCGGAATTAAAGGAAGCCATGGTTGTCTGGGCCAAACGCTGGCTGCAGGGGCAGGAGGTCGGGCAAGAGCTAGACCCGGTCGCGGCCTTTGCCGGCGACGGGCTTAAGGCTAGCAGCATTTTGCTGCTAGCCCAAGACGCCTTTGGCCTGGCTGGTTTTAATGATGTGTGGGTGGCCGAATACGAAAAGGGCGGCCATGGCTTTATGCTGTTTATGCACCTTTACGAACAAGAGCAAGCGGCCCGCCAATGGCAGGAACGCTTGTGCGATTTTTGGCTGTTGCAGGGGGCGATGGAAGTGTCGGAGCACAACACAACAATGCCGGGGCTGCAGGTTTTTGAACTGGAGGGCATGTATCAGATAATATGGCGGCGCGACGGCTATTTGCTGGGGGTGCATGAAGCTCCTAGTCTGGATGAAGCTATTTTGCTGCTTGGCCGTTTAGCCGACCACCTGGCACGGAAGTAACCGCAATGCGCATAGCTGTGTGGGCAATAATATGCTTATTATTGTTAGGCTTTGCCCCGCCGCTGGTGGCGGCAGGCCCCGGCCATGCCGCTCCCCATGCTGAAAGCAATAATGGCAACCCGCCGGAAACCTGGCAACAGGCCTCACCGCCCGTAGCTGCGGGCACCGGAGAGCTCATAAGCATTACTTTTAATGTGGCTGGCCAGGCTGTCAACGTGAAAAGCGGAGGGGTTCTGGCCCTGCATCCTGATTCGCCCTTTTGCGTGTTGGATATGCAGACGGGCTCGTGGTTCGACTTTGGCCTGCATGCCGAGCTGGCGGGCATGCCGGGAGTGGATCTTAAGGAAAAGACTTACACCCTTGTTTTTTTGCTCGGCGAGCAAATATACCAGCGCGAATATGTGGATGTGCTGGTTATGCGCAAAGATACGGTGCTGGGCGGAGTGCGTGTCAACTTGCGTTTGTTGCCCATAGACTGGCTGCGCCGGGCGGAACAGGCAACGGACCCTGATGAAAAGGCCTTTTGCCTGTTTAAGGCCTACCAGCTTTCTCCCGACGACAAGCTGCTTGCGCTTAGCCTGGTGGATGGCCTGCGGCGTTTGGGGCGTTTGGATCAGGCGCTCAAAGTGCTGGACGACTATCCTGGCCTCAACCAGGATGCGGCCGCGCTTAAGCAGCAAGGGCATATCTATTACTCTCTGGGGCGGCTGGATGAGGCCCTGCTGTCTTTTCAGGCGGCCCTGGCTTTGAAAAATGATGATTTGGAAAGTTTGTTAGCCTTAGTTGATATCTACGAAGGCAAGGTTAACTGGCCGGCGGCCGCTCTTTTATTGAAGGAGATTATTGCCTCCCACCGGCCTTCGGAAGAAGACGGCTTTGACGACGATACCGATGACAGCGATGTTCTGCCCAAGCGGCAGGTGGATCCGGAGTTGGCCCAGATATGGCTGCGCCTGGCCAGGGCGTTATCGCACATGCCGGAAGCCATAGGTGAAAGTCTGGCCGCTTATGAAAAGTATGTGCGGATTGCTGAGGCGGACCATTTGCTGTGGCTGGAAATAGCGCAGTTAAGGCAGCGGGCCGGGGATACCCAGGGCGCGCTGGCCGCGCGCACCCAGGCTTTGCGCCTGCAGCCGGATAACGTGGATATGGTAATGCAACTGCAAAAGGCCCTGCAGGCCGACGATAAGTTGGCCCAGGCGGCAGCCGTGCTTACCCAGGGGCTGCAAAAGCTGCCCGGAGAAGATGTGCTGTGGCAGGAGCTAATAAGCCTGTACCGCAAAATGGGTGACCATGAAGCCCTGCTAAAGGCCTATGGAGATTACCTTGTCCTGCGTCCCAAGCAGGCTGAATTGCATTATGGTTTGGCCCTGGCCCTGGAGGAGGGCAAGCAATACCCAGAGGCCGCGGCGGCCATGGCGGCCGCGTTGGCCCTGGCCCCGGGCAATGCCGACTATTTGCTTGGCCTTTTGCGCCTTAAAAGCAGGCTGGGTAACTGGGATGAGGCCTTAACTCTGGCCGAGCGGTTATTGGCCGAACATTCCCAATCACTGGCGCTTTGGCAGGAGCTCTATACCCATCTGGGCGGCAAAAGGCCGGCGGAGCTGGCCAGGCTGTTGGATAGAGCCCTAGATGTGCCCCGCCCCCTTCCCAAACTATACGAAATGCGGGCTGTGTTAGCGCTTAATCAACATAAGGGGGACGAGGCGGCCTTGGTGCTGGAAAAGGCGGCGGTGGCGCTTCCATCTGACCTGCGCATTTGTTATTTGCTGGCCGGCATCTACGAGGGACTCAATCAAGACGTTAAGGCCTTGCCGCTATATGAGAAAATAATTCACTCCAACCCGGATTACGAAGACGCGGGCAAGCGTTATTTGCAGCTTAGAATAAGGCTTTTGGAGAAAAATTAATATTGATAATAAATAGTTGGCTGGACGCAGGGTGGGCTTGCCGTCCAGGTTTTGTCTTGACAATATAGGCTATTACTAATAACATTGGTTATTTGATTTTTGTTGGGAGAAGATGGTGGCTGCAGGCGCGGGCCATAACCCAGAGGACATACTGGCCGCCTACGACTATGATTTGCCGCCTGGCAGGATAGCGCAGCACCCGGCCCGGCGGCGGGAAGCGGCTCGCCTTATGCGGCTTGAACGCGCTAGCGGGCTGCTGGAACATGGCACCATAGCTGAGTTGCCCAGTATCCTGCGCCCTGGCGACCTTTTGGTGATGAACGATACCAAGGTGGTGCCGGCGCGGTTATTGGCATTAAAGCCCAGCGGCGGGCTGGTAGAGGTATTTTTGCTGTCGCCAGCCCAGCCGGTGGAGGTTTGCCCCAATGGCTGGGAAACGCACCAGGTGCTGATTCGTGGCAAAATCAGCCACTCAACATTGTATTTGCAAAAAAATCCCCAGGTTGAACTAAAGCTGGTGGAAAAAAAAGAGCGAGGGCAGGCGTTGCTTGCTTTTCCCGGCTCGGCTCTTAAGCTGGCCGCTCTTTTTGGCAGCACCCCTCTGCCTCCTTATATCAAAAGGCCAGACGGGGACAAGCCGTTGGATAAGCTGCGCTACCAGACGGTTTACGCCAAAAGGGACGGGGCGGTGGCCGCCCCCACCGCGGGACTGCACTTGAGCAAAAATTTGTTGGCCAAGTTACAGGGCCTGGGGGTTGGCTTGGGATATATAACCCTGCATGTGGGCTATGGCACCTTTGCCCAGCCTGAGGCTCAAGACCTGGCGCAAGGGCGCCTGCATGGCGAATGGGCGGAGATAACGCCACGCTTGGCCGCTCAGCATGCGGCCTGCCGGGCGGCGGGCGGGCGGGTTATTGCGGTTGGCACCACCAGCGCGCGCGCCCTGGAGTGGGCGTCCGCGAGCGGGAGGCAATTGCAGGCCATGAATGGCCTGTGCGGCCTGCTTATTGCCCCTGGGTTTGTCTTTCAGGCCATAGATGGGTTGCTGACCAATTTTCATCTGCCCCGCACCACTCTGCTTATGCTGGTGGCGGCTTTGGCCGGGCGGCAGCGGGTAATGGCCGCCTATCAAGAGGCTGTCAGGCTGGGTTACCGCTTTTACAGCTATGGCGATGCCATGTTAATATTATGAATGATTGCAAAAAGTTAAAAAATACCTGGCGTAAGGGTGTTTATTTAATAGAACAAAGGTATTATTGTAGATTATCGTGTATTGGCCAATATGGGTGCTTTAGCCTTTAAGATAACCGCCCATAGCGGACAGGCGCGGCGGGGAGAATTGTTAACCCGCCGGGGCTTGGTGGATACCCCGGCCTTTATGCCGGTAGGTACCCTGGCCACGGTAAAGTCTCTGCTACCCGAGGACGTGGCGGGCCTGGGCGCTCAGATTATACTGGGCAACACCTATCACCTGCTGTTACGGCCTGGTACCAAGCGGGTGGCGGCGTTGGGTGGCCTGCACAGGTTTATGGGCTGGCCTGGCCCCATCTTAACCGACAGCGGTGGCTTCCAGGTGTTCAGCCTGGCGGCCCGGCGGCAGATAAGCGAAGAAGGTGTGAGCTTTCGTTCGCATATAGACGGCAGGGCCTTGAGCCTTACTCCGGAGGAAGCAGTGCTGGCCCAGGAGCAGTTGGGCAGCGATATCATGATGATGTTGGACGAATGTCCGCCAGCGGGCGCTTCCCGGGACTACATAGAAAACGCGCTATGCCGCGACAGCCGCTGGGCGGCCCGGGCCTTAAAGGCCCGCAGCTTTGACGCCGGCGCTTTGTTTGGCATAGTGCAGGGCGGCACCTACCCCGATTTACGCGCACTTAGCGCGGAAAAGCTTAAGCTTTTGGATTTGGATGGCTATGCTATCGGTGGTTTGAGCGTGGGGGAGCCCAAAGAGGTGATGATGGAAGTGCTGTCTCGCACGATACCGCTGCTCCCTCAAGATAAGCCCATTTACCTTATGGGCGTGGGCGAGCCGGCGGACTTGGTGGCCTGCAGTGGTTTGGGGGTGGACATGTTTGACTGCGTGCTGCCCACGCGCATGGCGCGCAATGGCACACTCTTAACCGCGCGGGGCAGGCTCAATATTCGCAACCAGCGTTATGCGGATGATGAAAGCCCTATTGAGGATGGTTGCGGCTGTTTAGCCTGTCGCAGTTTTAGCCGGGCTTATTTGCGCCATTTGTTTATGAGCAGGGAACTCTTGGCCTACAGGCTGAATACCATGCATAACCTTTATTATATACTAACGCTTATGGCGGGTTTGCGTACCGCTATTGAGCACAACCAATACGATGCTTTTAGCCGCGACTTTTTCAATAAACTGCAAGCGGAAGAATAAAAGCGGTTTTCTAGTTATTAATTTTAGGAGGCAATAAAATGTTAGATATGTTTATGGCAACCGCGGCGTTTGCTCAAGATGCGGCCGAAGAATCCAGCGCTTTTTCCATGATAATGGGTCCCATTCCCATGCTGGTGATAATGGGCGCGGTTTTTTATTTCCTGCTTATCCGCCCCCAGCAGAAGAAAAACAAAGAAATGAAAAACATGCTGGAAAATTTGCGCAAAGGCGACGAAGTTGTCACCAGAGGCGGCATCTATGGCCGCATAACCGGGCTTAGCGAAAATCAGGTGATTGTGGAAGTAGCTCCCCAGGTAAGAATAAAAATACACCGCCCCAGCATTTCCCATGTGCTGGCCGCCAACTCAGAAGTGAATGTGAACCACCCGGATCAGAATAATTAATCGCCAATCAAGCCCAAGGTCAGAGGAGAAGTGCCTTGCCTAGATCCTTTAAGTTAAAAATCGCGCTGGTGGCGTTCATTCTGCTGCTGTGCGCGGTTTATTTGGTGCCCACCGCCACTACCAGCCTGCCGGCCTGGTGGCAGAGTTTTTTGCCCACCGCTAAAGTGCGCCTGGGGCTGGACCTGCAAGGTGGTGTGCATTTGCTGCTGGAAGTAGATGTGGATAAAGCGGTTGCGGCCAATGTGGAGCGCAGCAGCCAGGAGCTTTATCGCCGCCTTACCGAAGGCAAAGTGCGGTTAACCCAGCCTGTGGTGGGCAATGATTTAAGCATCCGCTTTACCCTACTCACCGATGACGACAAGGCGGCGGCGGAAAATGTGCTCAATTCCTGGTTTAGCATGTATAGCGTGACCACTGAAAATAGTGGAACCTATCGCTTAACCTTGAAACCCGAGGCTGTGGCCGAAATAAAAGCCAGCGCCAACCGCCAGGCTTTGGAAACCATGCGCAACCGCATAGACCAGTTTGGCGTGGCCGAACCGGAAATAGTGCCACAGGCGGGCAACCGCATCCTGGTGCAATTGCCGGGCGTGGCCGACACCCAGCGAGCCATTGCCCTAATTGGCAAAACCGCGCAGTTGGAGTTTAAGCTGGTGGAAGAGTTGGATCCCAAAGGCTTTACCGCCACCACGGTACCGCCTGGCACTGAACTGGCCTATGAGCAGAAGCGCGACAATTTAAGCGGCCGGGTGGAACGCCGCCCGCTTATTATCCGCAGTCGAGCCAGCATGACCGGCGAAGGCATTGTCGATGCCCGCGCCAATACTCACAATGCACAAGGCGAGATAACTGTAACAGTTAACTTCAACGAGGCGGCTTCACGCCAGTTTGGCGACCTTACCACGCGCAACGTAAAAAGGGCCCTGGCCATTGTGCTGGACGGGGTGGTGCAGTCGGCACCGGTTATCAGGGAGCCCATAACTGGCGGGGTGGCCAGCATAAGCGGCGACTTTACTTTGGAGCAGGCTCGCGATTTGGCGGTGGCTTTGCGCTCCGGGGCCTTACCCGCGCCGGTCAATGTTTTGGAACAGCGTACCGTAGGCCCCAGCCTGGGGCGCGACTCCATTGAACAAGGAGTTACCGCGGCTCTGATTGGCGGGCTTTTGATTATTGTTTTTATGCTGCTCTACTACAAAATATCGGGCATAGCCGCCAATATCGCGGTGGTGCTTAATATTGTGATTCTCTTGGCGGTTATGGTGGGCATGGGGGCGACGCTCACCCTGCCAGGCATTGCCGGTATTATTCTCACTATCGGCATGGCGGTGGATGCCAACGTGCTTATTAACGAACGTATCCGGGAAGAGCTGCGTATGGGCAAAACGCCCGCGGCGGCGGTGGATACGGGCTATGCCAGGGCCACGGTCACTATTCTGGACGCCAACCTTACCACCATTTTGGCAGCCATTGTGCTTTACCAGTTCGGCACCGGGCCCATTAAAGGTTTTGCCGTAACTTTAACCATTGGTCTCATCAGCTCCATGTTTACCGCCATCTTTGTCACCAGGATGCTGTTTGATTATGTAATCAGGCGCTATCGGCCTAAAACCCTTTCCATATAAAGGCACCAGGCCGGATTTAAAGCGGAGCGAATATGCAATTTATAAAACCTGATATAAATCTGAACTTCATGGGGAAGCGTAAGCTCTTCCTCATAATTTCAGGCGTAATTACCGTATTGGCATTTGTTGTCCTCATGGGCCGGGGTCTTAACTACGGCATTGACTTTGCCGGTGGTATTCTCGTGCAGGCCAAATTCGAAAAAAGAGTTACCGCCGACGAAATAAGGCATTCTTTGCAGGGCCTGGGCTTGAATGACGCCATGGTGCAGAGCTTTGGCAAGGAAGAGGATAACGAGTTTCTTATCCGTTCCGCGGCCCAAGACGTGAGTCTGGATAAAATAGACCAGCAGGTGCTGGAAGCTTTGAAGGCGGGTACTGGCGACGACAATGTCAAGAACAGACGCGTGGAGACAGTGGGGCCCAAGGCGGGCAAAGACCTGCGGGAAAAGGCGCTTTTGGCTTTATTCTTTTCACTTCTGCTCATGGGGGTTTACATCTCCGGCCGTTTTGAAGCCAAATGGGTGTTGGCCGGGGTAATGGCCGCGGTGCTGGGGGGGACGGCGATAATTTTACAATTAGCCCTGAATGCCCTTGGCATTACCGGCGATTTGGCCATGGTGCTGATGATTCTGGCGGTGCTGTTGGCCACCTTTCTGGCTTGCGTGTTTCTGCGCTTGCGTTATGCCACCGGGGCCGTGGTTTCCACAGCCCACGACGCGGTGGTAACCATTGGTGTATACTGCCTTTTAGGTAAAGAGTTCAACCTTTCCACCGTGGCCGCCTTGCTAACCATTATTGGTTTTTCGGTCAACGACACTATAATTATATATGACCGGATCAGGGAGAACTTGCGCAAAGGCTTACGAGTTAGCTTCGAAGAGGTAATCAACCGCTCGGTTAACCAGACTTTGAGCCGCACAGTTCTTACCTCCGGCACGTTGCTGATTGTGGTTGTTATACTGTACATTTTCGGTGGCGGGGTTATTGAGGACTTTGCTCTTACCATGCTTATCGGCGTGGTGGTGGCCACTTATTCCTCCATATACATTGCCAGCCCGGTTATGTTGATGGTGCCTGAGGCCAGAAAAAAAGTTGGCGCGGCCACCGCGCGCAAAGTTACCCGTACGGTTAAAACCCAAAGCGCGGAAAAGGTGAACGGGCCAGACAGTGGCGAAAGCGAAGAGGCTGTTGCCCCCCCCAAACCGCGTAAAAAGCAAACTGTAAATCGGCGCGGCCGCCGGCGTTAAGCGTGCTGCTGGCCAAGAACGATGTAGGCGGAGAGGTCTTGCATGGCCCGGATTATTACCATAGCTAATCAAAAAGGCGGAGTGGGCAAAACCACCACTGCGGTCAATCTGGCCGCCTCTTTGGCTGTGGCGGGCAAAGAAGTGCTTTTGGTGGACTGCGACCCCCAGGGCAACGCCAGCAGCGGCCTGGGGGTTAGTTTAAGCCCGGAAAGCCCCACTCTCTACCAGGTGTTGCTAGACGCTCTGCCGGTGGAAGAGGCCATGTACCCCACAGATTTAAGCCGGCTTACGGTGCTGGTATCCAATATTCATTTGTTTGGCGCGGAAGTGGAAATGGCTACCATGGAAAATCGTCAGGGGCGCTTGGCCTTAGCCCTGGCCGGTTTGGATAAAAAATTTGACTTCATTTTGCTGGACTGCCCCCCTTCTTTAGGTTTGCTTACGCTAAACGCGCTCACCGCCTGCCAGGGGGTGATTGTGCCCTTGCAGTGCGAGTATTATGCCCTGGAGGGCCTCACTCAGCTTTTGCATACCATTGCCAGGGTGCGGCGCTCTTTCAACCCGGCGCTCAGCCTGTATGGTATTGTCTTAACCATGTACGACACGCGCAACAATTTAAGCCGCCAGGTGGCCGAAGACGCGCGCAGCCATTTTAAGAATTTGGTATTCAAGGCAATTATTCCTCGTAATGTACGGCTTTCCGAGGCCCCCAGCCACGGCAAGCCCATAGTGCTTTACGACTCGCGCAGCCCAGGCAGCCAGGGCTATTTGCAACTGGCCCAGGAAGTGATTGCCCTGCCTGTACTGCAGCAAAGGGCGGCTTCATGAGTAGTAATCCGGGTGGCAAAAAGAGCAAGCATGGGTTGGGCCGGGGCCTGGATGCCCTTCTAGGCCAAGACCTGGCCCCAGTGGCCGCTCCGGAAAGCCATGATATGGGAGTTGAGGTAAAGCCTGAGGATAAAGTCCTTTCCATCCCCCTAGAGCGCTTATCTCCCAACCCTTTCCAGCCGCGTAAAGTATTTACTGACGAAGGTCTGCGAGCCCTGGCCAGCTCTATTAACCAGCATGGTATTATGCAGCCCTTGGTGGTGCGCCCAACCGCTGGCGGTTATCAGCTTATTGCCGGTGAACGGCGCCTGCGTGCCGCCCAATTGGCCGGTTTACTCGAGGTCCCTGTGGTGGTGCGCAAAGCCACCGACCAGCAGGCGCTGGTGCTGGCGCTTTTGGAAAATTTGCAACGGGCTGACCTCAACCCCATGGAAGAGGCCAAGGCTTATCAGCGGTTGGTGGATGAATTCACCTTTAGCCATGAGGATATTGCCCAAGGTATAGGTAAAGACCGTTCTACCGTAAGCAATACCCTACGCTTGCTTAATTTGCCCGCTTTATTGCAAGAGGACGTTATGCAGGGGCGTCTTAGCCAGGGGCACGGGCGGGCGTTGCTGGCCTTAGATAGCGAGGCTAAAATGCGTGCGGTACGCGATAGAGTGCTGGCCGCTGGCCTGAATGTGCGTGCTACGGAAAAGCTGGTTAAAGATTTGCTTAAGCCAGCCAGGCCGGTGGCCAAGGCGGCCAGAGAGGAAGCCCATTGGCAGGATTTGGCCGCCAGGCTGCAACAGGGACTGGGAACCAAGGTGGAAATAAAACGCCAGGGTAAAAAGGGCAAATTAGTACTGCATTACTATTCGTTTGAAGACTTAGACCGGCTGCTGGCCCTACTGGGCATGAGCGTGGCCGGCCGTTAGTTTCCACCAAATTTTGTATTATTTCAGGTAGGCATACTGTCCCCGCCCCTTGGCGCTTTGTTGCCACTAAGGCTTTTTTGGGAGGCTGACTCTTGCATTGGCTGATTGACGGCAATAACCTCATGCATCTGCTGCCGGAAATAATGTGGGGCACGCAACCCGTAGACTGGCCTTCGGCGTTGGCCGCTCTTATTAAACCTTATCGCGACGCCAAGTCTCTTAACCTGACTCTGTTTTTTGATGGCGGCGAACGGCCCGGACAAACGCGTTTAAGCGGTATGGCGGTGGTCTTTTCCGGCCCGGATAAAAGCGCGGATGAGGCTATGCTGGAGCGGCTCAGAAATAAACCCGGTTTAGGGCTGATAACTAACGACAGAGCTCTGGCCTCGCTAGCCAAGCAATTGGGTGCCAGGCTTGCCAGCGCGGACACGTTTGCCTATAAGCTTAAAGTTAACCATGGGTTGGATGACGCAGAGCTAGACGCCGGCCGCAGCCTTTCTACCCGCAAAAAAGGCCCTGCGCGGCGTTTGAAAAAAAGCCAACGCCAACAAAACAGTGTGTTGCGAAAGCTGTAGATGAAAGCTGCTTGCCGCTTGAGCGCAGTTGCAAAAGCGGGTGCTTCCATCTAAAGTTAATATTCTTATCCATAATTCATAATTGTAAAAGGCGTAACAGAACATGGGTGGCAAGGGCGGGTTATCCATAAAAAATTTATTTACCGGCTCCATTCGGCGGGCTCTGTACTTTTTGGTTTTGCTCTCTATTATCCCTGCCTTATGCATTATTCTCTATTCAGGAATGATGCGCAAGACCTATGCCATCGAATCCGCCCAGGAGAGCATTAAGAATTACGCGCGCAATATTAGCAGCCAGCAACGCCTGATTACCGAAAACACCAAAATGCTGCTTATGACCCTGGCCCAACTGCCAGAGCTTTTTGAGCTGGAATCTCAGACCAGCAACGAATTGCTGAAAGACCTGCTTCTGCACTATCCTATGTACACCAACCTGTTTATTGCCGACCAGCGCGGCCGGGTGCTTAACTCCGGTCTGCCCGTTGCCGCCACCAACATGTATATAAGCGGCTACCGCTATTTTAGAGAGGTACTGCGCACCCGCGATTACAGCGTGGGCGATTATGTGAGCGCCGATGGTTCGGACAAGCAGATATTTCATTTCAGCTATCCGCTGCTGGATGAGCGCGGCCGGATCTTGGCGGTACTGGTGGCCGCGGCCAGTTTGGACGACATGTATGACCGTTTCTTGGCCGATATAGAGTTGAGCCCCAGTACCAGCGTTTATTTGGTAGACCGCAACGGGCGCATTGTTTATTCTTATCCGCAAAACAATACCATTCCCGCTGGCGAAAGCTTGCCCGCCGCCTATTGGCAGTATTTGGAAAACATGCGCGAAGACCAGGGAATATTTACCGCCAAGGGAGAAGACCGCGCATCTTACATTCTGGCTTACGAGCGTTTGCGCCTCTCCAGTGCGGAATGGCCGTATCTGCATATTGTTTTAAGCACTCCGGAAAGCGAAGTTTACGCCAGCGCCAATAAAACCCTTTATCTGTCTCTGGGGCTTTTAGCGTTGGCCGCGTTTTTAGCTCTGCTTACCGCATGGCTAACCGGCAACATCACCATAATGCCTGGGGTGAAGCGGCTGCAGGAAACTGGTCGCCAGTTTGCCATAGGCAACTTTAGCGCCCGCACCGGCATGGAACACGATAACGGCGAGTTGGGCTCAGTGGCATTAGCCATGGACGAGATGGCCGAAGCCGTGGAAGAGCGTACCAGCGAACTGGTGGAGGCCAAGATCAAGGCCGAGGCGGCCAGCCAGGCTAAAAGTGAGTTTCTAGCTAATATGAGCCATGAAATACGCACGCCTCTTAACGGAGTATTGGGCATGTTGCAATTAATGCAGCAAACTCCGTTAAACAACGAGCAGCGCGACAGCTTGGAAACCGCCATTTACTCCGGGCGTAATCTATTGCGCATCATAAACGATATTTTGGATTTCTCTAAAATAGAAGCTGGCAAAATGGATATAGAAGAGACCAGCTTTGACCTGGCTGAGAGTTGCCGGGCTATTTACGGCCTCTTTCAGCCCAACGCCAAAAGTAAAAGTATTGGCCTGTCTTTGCAGATGGATGAACAGGTGCCCCGCTATGTGCAGGGTGATGAGGTTCGAGTACGCCAGATTTTATTTAATTTAGTTGGTAACGCGGTTAAGTTTACCAACCAAGGCGAGGTTGTCTTAAATATATGCTTGTTGCAAGGCGCTTCCGCCGAACAGGTGAATTTGATAAAATTTGTGGTGCGTGACACTGGCGTAGGCATTGCCGAAAATAAAATTTCCGCTGTATTTGAAAGTTTTACCCAAGCCGATGGTGCCACCACCCGCAAGTTCGGCGGCAGCGGGTTGGGGCTTACCATTGTACGGCGGCTGGTAGAGCTTATGCATGGCGAGATAAGCTTAACCAGCGAAGAGGGCAAAGGTACAACTGTAACTGTGGTGCTGCCATTTAAGCTGGCGGAAAAACCGCAAGCTAAAAATACGCCAATTCCCCTTCAGGCGGCACCCAAAGGGCTTATTCTGCTTCTGGCTGAAGACGATATGGTAAACCATATAACCGCCACCCGCTTTTTGGAATATATGGGGCACAGTGTGGTGCATGCGGAAACAGGCAAACAGGTGTTGGAAAAACTGGTGCAATATCCAGTTGACGGCATTTTGATGGACATTCAGATGCCGGAGATGGATGGAATTGAAACTACCAGACACATACGCCATGATGAGGAATTCAGGGCCTATGCCGGGCTGCCCATTATCGCCCTTACCGCGCATGCCCTAACTGGCGACAAAGAACGTTTTTTGGCTTCTGGCATGAATGACTATTTGGCCAAGCCCATTAACCGGGAGGAATTGGGACAGGTGTTAGGCAGAGTTTTTGGATGCGTGAATAACGGAGACTGACATGTCGGTTTGGCGGATAGGCACCTTTAACGTAAATGGCATAAGAGCCAGGCAGGATATTTTGCTTAGTTGGCTTAGCCAGAGCAACTGCCAGGTACTGGGCATACAGGAAACTAAAGTGCAGGATTCCGATTTTCCGGCATCCGTTTATGAGGAGTTGGGCTTTCAGGTTAACTACGTGGGGCAAAAATCTTTCAACGGCATTGCCCTGCTCAGCAAGCGGAAACCGGATGAGCTCATTGATACATTGCCGGGGCAGGAATATCTGGGCGCGCGCTTTATGGCCGCCCGCTTTGGTAAGTTATGGGTTATTAACAGCTATGTGCCCCAAGGGCGCGCGGTTGATGATCCGGCCTTTCAAAGCAAACTCAAGTTCATTAAGGCCATTGGTGATTATATAAGGTGCCATGCGCTCAACCGGCAAGACCTGCTTTGGTTGGGAGATATAAACGTGGCCACGCAAGATATGGATGTGCACGACCCCGTTAAGCTGAAAGGGCAGGTAGGTTTTCATCCCGACGAACAGGCGGCGCTTTCCGAAGTTATGCAAAGCTGCGGACTGAAAGATTTGTTCCGGGAAAAAAATCCCGGCGTGCGCGCCTACAGTTTTTGGGATTATCGTGTGCCGAACGGTTTTAAGCGCGGCTTGGGTTGGCGAATAGACCATATGCTGGCAACCTCCGCCCTGCTTGAACGTTGCGAAAGCTGTTGGATTGAAAAAGAGTTGCGCGGCCTGCCCAAGCCTTCAGATCATGCGCCGGTAATGGCCAGCTTTAAGATGGAATAACTGCCCGCCCGCGCCTGTTTTTGCGGTATAATAATAAAGCGCGGGTTTTATGCCGCCTGTTCAACCTTAATGATTTATTTTTAATTGCTTGTCCTGCTGGAGGCTTATATGCTTGGAATAGAACAGATAATAGCTCGTGAAATTTTGGATTCGCGGGGCAACCCCACGGTGGAATGCGATGTTACTCTGGAAGATGGATCCATCGGGGTGGCGGCGGTTCCCAGCGGAGCCAGCACGGGTGAACACGAAGCGGTGGAATTGCGTGATAACGATAAAGACCGCTATCAGGGCAAGGGCGTATTGAAGGCCGTGCAAAATGTCGAGGAAATTATTGCCCCTGAACTTCTCGGCATGGACGGTTTGGACCAGGTGCTGGTGGACCAGACCATGATTGAACTGGATGGCACTCCTAATAAATCCAAACTGGGGGCCAATGCCATTCTGGCGGTTAGCATGGCCACCGCCAGGGCCGCGGCCAATGCGCTTATGGTGCCGCTTTTTCGCTATTTGGGTGGCGCCTACGCCAGGGTGCTGCCCCTGCCCATGATGAATGTGCTAAATGGCGGCGCCCATGCGGCCAATAATGTCGATTTTCAAGAATTCATGATATCGCCGGTAGGTGCTGCCAATTTTGCCGAGGCCTTGCGCATGGGCGCGGAAACTTTCCATAGCCTCAAAAAGGTGTTAGCCGATAAAGGCCTGGCTACCAGCGTGGGCGATGAAGGCGGCTTTGCCCCTAACTTGAAAAGCAACGAAGACGCCATAGAAGTGTTGCTTTTGGCTATTGAGAAGGCGGGTTATGTACCCGGCACACAAATAGCCATTGCCTTAGACCCGGCCACCAGTGAAATGTATGCCGAAGGCAAGTACTGGTTCAAGAAATCCGACAACCGGGCTCTTACTTCCGAACAGATGGTGGAGCTCTGGGCCAAGTGGGTGGAGAAGTATCCCATTGTCAGCATAGAAGATGGCCTGGCCGAAGACGACTGGCAGGGCTGGAAGCTTTTAACTAAAACGCTGGGTGATAAAGTGCAGCTAGTGGGCGACGATTTGTTTGTCACCAATACCGAGCGCCTGAGTCAGGGCATTGAACAGAAAGCGGCCAATGCGGTTTTGATAAAGCTTAACCAAATTGGCACGGTATCTGAAACATTGGCTTGTATAGACATGGCCAAGCGCAATGCCTATAATCAAGTGGTCAGCCATCGTTCGGGCGAAACCGAAGACACTTTCATTGCGGATCTGGCTGTGGCGGTGGGTTGCGGGCAGATTAAAACCGGTTCTCTGTGCCGTTCGGAACGTACATGCAAGTACAACCGCCTGCTGCGTATAGAGCAAGACCTGGCTGATACCGCCACCCTGATCAATCCGTATAAATAACAGAAATTCCCGCCCCGCGCTTGCACAATGCGCGGGGTTTACGTTTATGGTGTCGTATGAAAGTAATTGCCCCCAGCTATGAGATAATGCAGTTGCCGCCGGCCAACACCGCGCTTATGCTGCTGGAGCAGGCAGGCCGCACCTGCTATAAATCGGAAGAGCATATTAAAGACAATTCCGCCGCCTCTTTTGTAAAGCGCATTGTCGGCTCTGGGCATTTAAGCGTGATAGAGCATGTGAGCATAACGGTGCGTTTTATTTGCGACCGCGGGGTAAGCCACGAACTGGTGCGGCACCGCCTGGCCGCTTACAGCCAGGAAAGCACTCGCTACGCCAACTACAGCCAAGATAAATTCGGCAAAGAACTTACTTTCATAAGGCCTTTGTTCTGGGAAGCTGACAGCGCGCTTTATCAGCAGTGGCTGCAAGCTATGCAGGCCGCGGAAAACACCTATTTAAAAATGCTGGCATTAGGTGCCAGCCCGCAGCAGGCGCGTAGCGTGTTGCCCAATAGTTTGAAAACCGAGGTGGTAATGACCGCCAATTTGCGTGAATGGATGCACGTTTTAGATCTGCGCTGTCATGGCGCCAGCCATCCGCAAATGCGCGAAATTATGCTGCCCCTGTTGTTGGAACTGGCCGGATACCTGCCAGAGATTTTTGGCGCTATGGCGGCAAACTATGTTGCACAGTGGGAATCTCTCCAAGATTCCCCCGGGCGAAAATAGAGCATGTACGCCTAACCGCGTTTTCGCGAAAAGGCAACTTTCTAGGGATCATTTCCTAAACCCCCTTGCGGGTGATTTATGAAAGATCGCCTGGCCGCAAAGCGCGGTTTTCGGCAGGCTCCCGGCGGCTTGCGCCGTCGCGTAAGCTTGTCCAGGCAGCGCCAGAAGTCATTTCATAAATGACTTCTAGCAACCGCTAATTACAGTTAAACAACCCTGTTTTGCATGCCCTGCGCCTTGGCCGGGGAAAAGGCATGCCTGCTTTGCGGCAGGCGCTTTGGCTGACCTGTGTGTGGTTGCGCAACGTTTACATCAAGGGCTGTTCAACGCGGCCCGCAATTTTTATTAAGAGGCTTCTTTTGCATAAACATTTTACATTAATAACCCAGCCCGCCCGCTATGTGGGGGGAGAAACAGGCGCCATCATCAAGCACGGCGCAAGTTTGCGCTGGGCGCTGGCTTTTCCCGAAATATATGAGCTGGCCATGAGCCATTTGGGCATTAAAGTCATTTACGACATGATGGCCCATAGGTCCGATGTGGCCTGCGAACGCGTGTTTGCTCCCTGGGTGGACTTGATGGACCGCTTGTATGCAAGCGGTGACAGCCTCTGTTCTCTGGAGGGGGGCTCGCCATTGTCTCAGTTCGACGTAATAGGCTTTTCCCTGCCCTATGAGCTTCTTTACACCAACATGCTGCACATGTTAAAACTCTCAGACATCCCTTTACGCAGAGAAGAGCGTACAACTAGCCATCCGGTAATTATTGGCGGCGGCCCTTGCATGGTCAATCCCGAGCCTGTGGCCGACTTTTTGGATTTGGCTCTGGTAGGCGAGGCAGAGCTGGTGCTCAACCCCCTGCTGGATTTGCTGATAAAAGCCAAACGGGAAAAATGGACGCGGCCGGAGCTTTATAGCCAAGCGGCGGAACTGCCTGGCATTTACGCGCCAGCTTTGTTCGAACCCGTATATGAAGACGGACGCTTTATGGGCATGACGCAAAAGGGCAAGGTTAAACGCGCCATTGTGCCAAATCTTAAACAGGTACCCATGCCCACAACGCATATTGTGCCTAGTATAAGCCCTGTGCACGATAGGCTGGGCCTGGAGATAACCCGTGGTTGCACTCGTGGTTGCCGGTTTTGCCAGGCGGGCTATATTTACCGGCCAGCCAGAGAGCGCGACCCCGGCCAGATATTTGATGCGGCTTTAGCCGGCATTGCCAAAAGCGGTATGGAGGAAATAGCCCTTCTGTCTTTATCCACCGGCGACTATACCTGTATTGAAGAGCTTTCCGAAAAGCTTATGGATAGCTTGGCCAGCGCGAAAGTAAGCTTGAGTTTGCCTTCTTTGCGGGTAGACTCTCTTTCTCCGCTGCTGGCCGAACAGATAAAAAGGGTGCGCAAAACCGGCTTTACCCTGGCGCCAGAGGCCGGCTCTTCCAGAATGCGGGCCATTATCAACAAAAACATTACAGAAGAGCAGATTATCGACACCGCCGCCAAAGTTTATGCTTTGGGTTGGGAGCACATAAAACTGTATTTTATGGTAGGGCTGCCCGGCGAAAGCGATGAGGATTTGCAGGCCATGGGACGCCTGTGCGCGCAGGTGGCCGAAAGCGCTCGCCAGGCGGGCAAGGGCAGGGGCAACAAGGCGTTAGTGCACGCCTCCATGGGGTTGTTTGTTCCCAAGCCACATACCCCCTTTCAGTGGGAGGGGCAACTGGGACTGGAAGAAGCCAGAGAGCGCATGCGCAGGGCCAAGGCGGGCAGCACCCACAAGCGGGTTAAAGTTAAATGGAACGATGCTCTCACCAGCCAGATGGAGGGAGTGCTTTCCCGCGGGGATCGCCGTTTGAGCCGGGTGCTGGAAATAGCGGTGGAGCAGGGCGCACGTTTTGACGGCTGGAGCGAGCATTTCAACCTGGAATTATGGCTGCGGGCCATGGAACAGGCAGGGCTTAGCTTGCATGAGTATTTGCGGGCTCGCCGGGTGGAAGAGGCGCTGCCCTGGGATCATATTGATGTGGGGGTTAGCAAGGACTTCCTGCTGCGGGAACGTCAGCAAGCCTTTAGCCATATATCTACCGCCGATTGCCGGCATGGCGCATGCCAGGGCTGTGGAGTGTGCGACTGGCAGGGGATAAAACCAATTATGGCGCAGAGTAATTGGAGCCCATTGCGGGCACGCCCCGCTTTGGATGAAGGCGGGCGGGTGAATTACCGTTTTGTGCTGCAAAAAACAGGGCCAGCGCGTTTTCTGGGGCACCTTGAAATGATAAGCCAGCTCGTGCGCTGTTTCAGGCGGGCAGGGGTGGAAGTGGCCTATAGCCAAGGTTTTCATCCCCATCCTCTGCTGAAAACCGCTTCAGCGCTGCCGTTGGGAGTGGAAAGCGAAGGGGAGGATTTGGAGGTGGCGCTGACCAGGCGCTACCAAGTTGATCAGTTGATAGAAATGCTGAACCAAGCCATGCCTCAGGGCTTACACATAGCGGGGGCTCGTTTGTCCCGACCAGGTGAGCCATTGCAAGACCCGCCCACGGCCATTTATTTTATAAGCCAGACAGGGGAGTTGGACGCGGAGGCGGTAGAGCGGTTCAGGCTGGCCGCTTCCTGGCCTTGGCTTAGGCAGGGGCCTAAAGGGGAGAAAGGGCTGGAGTTAAAAGGCTCGGTGCTGGATTTGCAACTTATGGCAAATGGAGTTAAAGTAATAATCAGTCTCAGTGGCGCCCGCCCGCGGCCGGCTGAGATATTGCAGGCTGTTTTCGGTTTGGATGCCGACAGGGCGGCCACAGCCAGGGTGGTTAAGCAGTACCCAGGCAATTGTTTGTAATTTTTGCGTTTTCGTTCAAAAAGGGTGCATCCGCGCAGTTTGAATAAACGCATGGAGATATTTTGGCTAATACTTTGTTAATAAATGCCCGCCCTTACCAAACCAGGGTGGCGCTGCTGGAAGATGACCGGTGTGTGGAATACTACACTGAGGAACCTGGCAGCGGTAACCTGGCGGGCAACATATATTTGGGTAAGGTGCGCCGGGTGCTGCCGGGCATGCAGGCGGCCTTTGTGGATATTGGTTTGCCCAAAGCGGCCTTTTTATATGTTGGGGATGTGTGTGATCCTTGGGAAGGCACCGATTGCTCTTATAAAGAGCTGAGTTTAGACGGCCAGAGCTGTGAGCTGCCACGTAGCGAGGAGATGCCCAAGATTGAAGTTTTGCTGAAAGTTGGGCAGGAAGTTATGGTGCAGGTGGCCAAAGAGCCTTTGGGCGAAAAAGGCCCGCGGGTTACCAACTATATCGCCCTGCCTGGCCATCATCTGGTTTTTATGCCCTCGGTGGCCCATGTGGGCATAAGCCGCCGCATTGAAAGCGAAGAAGAGCGCGAGCGCCTGCGCCGCCTGGTGGATGGGCTCAGGGAAAACAATGCGGGCTTTATTGTGCGTACAGCGGCTGAAGGCTTAAGTGAAGAAAAGCTGGCCGCGGAAATAAAATTTCTATACTCCCTATGGAAGGTTATTCGTTCCCGTTGGGAAAAGGCCACGGCACCCGCCCTGTTGCACAAGGACTTATCGGTAAGCTTGCGCGCGGTGCGCGACTTATTCAGCCAGGACGTGCACAAGCTGGTTATAGACTGCCCCTACGAATACAAGCCGGTAATGGAATTTATTTCCACTTTTATGCCTTCTTTGCTTCCCCAGGTAGAGTTTTATAAGCGTGCCACCCCTATGTTCCAGGCCTATGGCGTGGAGGACGATTTAAAGGGGGCGTTAAAAAGCAAGATATGGCTGCGCTCTGGCGGCTATGTGGTATTTCAGCGCACAGAGGCCTTGACGGTGGTGGATGTTAACACCGGGCGCTATGTGGGTGGGCGCAACCTGGAAGAAACTATGCTGAACACCAACCTGGAAGCCGTGCGTGAAATAGCCTACCAGCTGCGTTTGCGCAATATAGGCGGGCTTATTGTTATAGACTTCATAGATATGCAGCAAGAGGAAAGCAAGGCCTTAGTGGTTAAAAGCCTCAATGCCGCATTGGCGAAAGACCGCTCTAAAACCAATGTGCTTGATATGAGTGCTTTGGGTTTGGTGGAAATGACGCGTAAAAGAGTGCGGGAATCGTGGACGGTGCAAGAGCAGGAGGCATGTTCGGCTTGCGGCGGTGATGGGTTTGTGAAAAACTCCGTAGCCATTTGCCACGATTTGTTTCGCGCTTTGGAAAGCCGCTTTGGCTATATGCAGCCGGTGCACAATTCGCAAATGGTTAACTTACGCGTTCATCCAGAAATTTATAGATGCCTGGGCAATGAAGAGCGCATTAGCCTGGCTGAAATGCAACACCGCATGGGGCTTATAACTAATCTTAAGGCCGACGCAAGCTTGTTGCGCGAAGAATTTTTTATAGAACCATGCTCTGAATAGCCGGCAAGTTCCATCAAAAATCCGTCAGACGATCACGTAGCGCGGACAAGGCGGCGTATGCCCGCTCCCTGACGGCGGCGCTGTTATGGTATAAGCATGGCAGGATAGCCGGTTGGCCGTAACGCAAACCGCTGTGGGCCAACGCCTGCAGTGCGGCCACTTTTTTGTCGGTGCGATAACTTTGCAGCAGCAGCCCGAGCACCTCCTGGCTTTGCTGGCCGGATAACTCCCCCAGTAGTTCAATGGCCTGTATGAAAACTCCGATTTTATTGCTCATGGCCGCTTTGGTCAAAATAGCTGTACGCTCTTTGTAATCCCATTTGGCGCACAGCTTAAGAGCGACAACTTTGACTTTTTCGTGGCTATCGCCCAGCATTTGTTTCTTCAGCCGCATAAACCATGCGGGCTTATTTAGAACTAGCAATTGCTGTAATAGCGCCAGCCGTACGTTGCTGTCGGTATCGCCAGCCGTTAGCTCTAAAAACGGTAAAAGCCGTTCACCCAAATGGCATACACAAATTTCGCGCACCAGGCTTCGTTCGTTTTTTAGGCCCTGGCATAATACTTCCATCGACGACGGGTGGCCGTTGGCCTCCAGTGCCGCGCCGGCGCTCCAGGCCACGGCGGGGTCCGGGTCATTCAGGCCCGCCGCCAGATAGCCGGCGCACTCCGGCAGACCCAACTTCCCTAAGGCTATGCTGGCCTTTTCTCTGATGGCGGCGTCTTCGTCACTGACCAGGCGCCCTAATATGGGCAGCGCCCATGTCTGGCCGCTTTGTCCCAAGCGTAAAGCCATAGCCGCCCGTACCGCCGGGTGGGGATGATGCCATATAATTTGTGACAGTGACGGAGTTCCCGCATCCAGGTTAAGCGCGCCCAGAGCGCACAGAGCCTGCCGCGGGTCTAAATGGCGCACGGCTTTGCCCAGTATTGCCTGATCGCCATCCTGATGCAATATCCCGACAATTTGTGGTTGTAACTGTTCTAAACCGCTATATGAAGCCAGGGCAAGTAATTGTTTGGTAAATGGCTTGGCACCCACCATGGCCACAACTTGCAATACAAGGGTGAGCCAGCTTTTGTTTTGTTGCGGCGTGGCCAACGCTTTGCCAGCCGCTTTGCTCAACTTGCCGCGCAAGGTTTTGCTTAAATCTTTTTTTTCAGCAAAAAGCGCGGCCAGGCAGATGAGTAAAGCGCCCTGGCTGCTGGCCAGGTAAGTTTTTAAGTGCCAGGGATGCGCTTCCTCCAGTATGCGTTTTAAAGCACTGGCCGCATGGTGGGTAAGCTGGGCGGATGTTGAACGGTCTATAACCCTGGCCAATGCCGGCAAGGCCGGAACATACGCCGCCGCGGCCACAGCGGCCATGGCCGCTTGCCCTATTTCATCTGGCCGGTTTAAGAAGGACAGAAGCCGTTTGGCCAAGTTAACCTCCGTCCAGCGCTCTATACAGTTAATAGCGGCAATTATAATTTTGGGATTAGAGCTTTTTAACGCGCGCGTTACCACTCGCACGGTTGCGGGGTGTTGTGCTTTGCGTGATATAAGATCCAGGGCGGCGGTGGTAAGCCAATCGTCATTTTGTTCGGCAAGGTCGGCCAGCGCGTAATGGCAAACAGCACTCTGCCCACGCAAGGCGGCCAGAGCGGCTTTCTGCACTATGAGGTTGTTAGAGCGCAGCATTGCAAATAAAAGAGATATAAGTTCTTCGCCGCCAATAATCTTAAGCGCCTTGTGCACCGCAAAAAGCACTTTAGGATCGTGGTCGGTTATGCGCGACAATAAAAGGGGGATAGCCTGTGGGTCGGGGTTTCTAACAAAATAAAGAGCGGCCCGTAAGCGGCGCCGTGGGTTAGAATGCGCAAGGTCTTGCATGGGAAAAACATTTTTCATTTCATAATCTTAAATGAAAATGTTTTTAGCGCCGACAAAACAAGAGAGCCGATATTTAAAAATTTAGTTATGGGAACCATGTTGTAAACAAGCTGCGAAAACTGAGATGTTAGATGATAATTCTAAAAACTAAATTTGTTTGTTTTTTAGTTTACGTTCAAAACTAAAGGCAAAGCGCGCGATGCGTTCTCTGTCGGCATCGGAAATTTCCTCAAAAACAATGGCCCCTGGCGTTGGGCTGTCATTACAGCCCATGCCGTCGCGTACCAGTACGCCCACAGTATATACTGGATGCACTGGTTCGTCTGGCAGGTGCAATGCCAGCAGCAGCCTGCTGCCCAGCGCCAGATTAAGCTTTTGCCCAAAGGCGAACCCGGCAACGGATAAGTCGCTAGTGAGCAAATGCTCAGTAAATACCTTGCTGCGCGAGACAACGCGCAGTTGGTAAAGCACGGTGTCCATTTTAAAATTGAGCCATTGCATCATGGCGTACAAGGGCTTAAGCTCTTGCTGCACATTGCCTATATCGGTCAAAGGCTGTTTGGCGCTTTCAGGAAATTCCACGGGTTGCGAGGCCCATATGGCATAATCAGACACCATAAGGCTGCGCGCTTCCGCGCTGTCTTGGCAGAAAAACACCCTAATTTTGGCAGGGATCCGGTAATGTTCCCTGGCGTTAGCTGCATCACTTATAATCATAAACCAGTCTTCGGTTATAATACGCAGAGGTCAGTTCATATAGCGATTTATAAGCTGACAGAAATATTCTACCACGGCGGGATCAAACTGGCAGCCAGCGCCATTTTTAATTTCCACTAGCGCTTCCTGCACCGAGCGCGAAGAACGATAGGGTCGGTTACTGGTGATGGCGTCATAGCAATCGGCCACAGCCACAATTCTGGCCAACAGCGGTATTTCCTCTCCGCGCAAGCCGTGCGGATAGCCCTTGCCATCCCAACGTTCGTGGTGATAAAGCACAATGGCCCGTTCATCGCTTGAGATGTCGAGCGAGTTGATGATATCATCGCCTATAACCGGATGCTGCTTAATGGCAGCGTATTCCTCTTCGGTTAAGGGTTCGGGCTTAAGCAATATGCTGTCTTCTATGCCAATCTTGCCAATGTCGTGCAAATAGGCGGCAAAGCGTAACGCGTCCAGTTGCACCGCATCAAGGTTCATGGCCTGGGCAATAAGCACGGAAACATTGGTTACTCTTTGGCTATGCTGGCGGGTGTATAAGTCCTTAGCCTCCATGGCGCTGATGAGCGAACTTAAGGTGGAGTGCAGGCTGGTGCGCATAAATTCGTACAGCGCCAAATTCTCTATACTTAAGCCTGCTTTACTTAGTAAAAAAGAGGCGGTAAATAAGTCGCTGGTGGAAAATTCGCCTTCTTTTTTGCCAGCCAGCATTAGTACGCCAAAAACCATGTCGCGTATTTTGATGGGCACCGCCAGGCATAAGCCCGCGGCTGGCAATCCCTCCTTGGGTTGATCAATGCCCGGGCGGGCCAGCATGGGTTGCCCTTCTGCCGCCACTTTACCACACAAGCCCTTAGCTAGCTGGGCCACAGGTTGCCCCAAAAATTGAATGCCAAAACCATGTTCGGCCAGGAGGAGAAGGTTCCCGCTTTCTTGATTAAGCACCATGATAGCGGCCTGATTTACCTTTAAGTGCTCGGTGGCCAGCCTTAATATACCTTGGTATACATCGTTGGATGAAGGTTGTTTATCTATGCTGTCAGACAACTGGCGGGCAATGGTTTGTTCGTTTATGCGCTGCAGCAAGTTCTGGTTAAAACCTTCAACCTGGTCGCGCTGCTGCAAAATTTGATTTTCCCCGCGCGAGAAACGGTTTTGTGCCACTCTTTCCAAGGTGAGCGCCAGCGTGCTAAAGGCAAATGGTTTTACCAAAAAATCATCCACGCCTTGGCGGATGGCCTCAATGGCGGTTTGCGACGAGTGGCTGTTGGTGGTTATGATAATGGCCATGTTATGATCTTGCGCGCTCAGTTGTTGGGCCAACTGCAGGCTGGGCATGCCGGGGGTAGCCGTATCTATTATCGCGCAGTCAAATTTGCCGGGGCTGAATTGGTGCAGCGCTTCCTCCGCATTGTGAACAGGCAAAACCTGGTGTCCGCAATTTCTACTGAGATAGCTGGTTAACTTTGAACGAAAAGATAGCTGGCCATCTATAACCAGCAAATTAAGCGGAGTTAATTGGTTGCTAAGGGGGGTATCCATTTTATAGTCCCTATTGCTCCAAAAACCATTGGCATAGTTTAATTAACAATATTACCATGCTGCTGGCCACACCTGAACTCAGGTGCGCTGCCTGCGAATATAAAAAATAAATATGGTTTTGTTAGCGGTTAATTATGTATGCAAGCTATGTATGCAAGCCAGGTTAAACCAGCCAGTCGGCCAATAACCCTCGGTTGTGCTTCAAACTGGCGTGCATTTTTATAAGCGCGTCGGGAGGCATTTGTCTTAGAACCCGCTCACCATCGCTACTCATTATACGCACAAAAATTTTTCCATTATCGTCTGGCGCCAGCTCTACCTTTATGCCGTAATTAACCTGCAGAGATTCTACGGCTTTGGTGAGTTGTTCGTTTTGCGTCTTATTCTCCGCCTCGGAGCTTTCCGTTACTGGCAAGCTGGCCTGCTTTTCACTAAAATTGCTGGTCATAGTAAGAGGAGAGGGCGCGGGCATGGAACGACCAGGCTTGGGCTCCATCCCTACAAAATTGTTGTTGATAGTGTTGATGTTATTCATGGTTACTCTCCAATTTAGATTGGATGGCTAAGCTTCATAAAGAATCCACCCTTACTGACACTATCGGCCAACCAGCGCGAAACTTTAACGACCAATCTAAAATCCGTGCGTTTTTGTAAAATATTATGGCCATATTAAAGCCAAGGGGGCCCGGCGCGACAATGTTGCAGGGGTTGCAGCTTATTTGGAGTGACACCCGTGCCTCCCGCCTAGCGCGGCCAATGCCTCTGTTTAAGAAAAACAGCCGGGTGGGGCGGTTGACGTATGCTGACAACTAGAATAATATTCCTCAAATAAAGCGAGAGTGGCGGAATTGGCAAACGCGCTGGACTTAGGATCCAGTGGTTCTACCTTGCGGGTTCGAGTCCCGCCTCTCGCACCAAAGCTTCCGCCCGTTTAAGATATAAGGCAACGCATTTTAATCGGCATAGTTTAAACAATATAATCTCTAAAAATCACAATAAAATACCAAAATTATACCCTGTACGAATTGGGGTTGGCGTGGCATTGTGCCATGCTGTAACAGCTTGGTGGCATGCTAAGAATTTCAACTTGAGGCGTAAAATGTTTAAAAAGACGACATTATTTTTTCTATTGCACCATGAAATGCATTAGAATAAAAATGCCTGCCCCTTTGCGTGCCGCCTTCAGGGCAGGCGTTCAGCTTTTAAAAATTAAAACGGAATATCTTCGTCCGGAGTGGGTGGAGGCGCGTCAGCCATGGGGGCAAGGCCGCCGCCGCCGGAAGTTCCACCTAAAAATTGAACTTCGCGGGCGTTTATTTCAGTCATGTAGCGTTTAACTCCATTGTCGTCCCAAGAGCGGGTGCGGATGCTGCCTTCAACATAGGCCTGCCTGCCTTTGCTTAAATACTGGCCGCATATTTCCGCCAGCTTGCCCCAGGTAACCACCCGGTGCCATTCGGTGCGTTCCTGGGCCTGGCCCTCGCGGTCTTGAAAGGTTTCGCTGGTGGCCAGGCGAAAGGTGCACAAGGCGGTGCCCGATGCGGTATACTTCATCTCCGGGTCTGCCCCCAGGTTGCCAACTAAAATTACTTTATTAATGCCTCTTGCCATGTCAATATCTCCTTTACAACCACTGTAGCATACCTATATATTTGGTTCAAGGTGAAAGGTATATGAGTTTAGTCTTGCGAATATTATGGTCAATATGGGCTATCCCATGGGTGGTTTTTATTACCTTTGCTATAAGTTCAACCGTGGTGCTCACAAGCCTGCTGGGCGCGGGAGAAAACTTTTTGCAGCATCAGGCTCGGGCCTGGGGGCGTTGGCTGCTGTTAGGGGCGGGCTGCTGGGTGAAAATTTATGGCAGGGAAAACCTGATTGCCAACCAGCCCTATGTGTTTGCCTGCAATCACTCCTCAGCCTTGGACATTCCAGTGCTGTTCAAGGCCTTGCCAAGTAATTTCCGTTGGATAGCTAAAAAAGAGCTTTTCCGTATACCTGTTTTCGGCCCAGCTATGCGCGCTGCCGGCTATATTGCCATAGACCGATCCAACCGTCGGGCCGCCATGCATAGTTTAGAGGTGGCCAGCTCCCGTATAAAGGCCGGGGCCAGCGTGGTAATTTTCCCCGAAGGCACCCGCAGCAAAGACGGCCGTCTTGGCCAGTTCAAGTCCGGCGGCTTTTTGTTAGCCCTGAAAGCCGAGCAACCAATAGTGCCTGTATTCATAAAGGGAAGTTATGATATTCTGCCCGCCAGTTCCATCTGGCTGCGCCCCGGTAAAATAAGCGTGTATATTGGTAAACCCATTAGTGTGGAGCAAGTGCCGTTAAAAGAGCGCGATAATTTGGCCGAAGTGGTGCGTGTCCGGCTGGTGGAACTGGCACAGCAGCAAACTAGCTAGCCGCCGCGCTATATTTTTTTTAGATAACTTAAGGATTGGCATGAGAGAAAATGTAGTAGCCCTCAACCCTGCCCGACCCGGGCTTATAAAGATAGCCATAGGCTGCTGTTGTGCGCTGTTTTTTCTTTTGTTCCTTTTTTTCGTCGTTTGTCTGAGCGCTTCCCCGCAGCTTCCCACAGCGGGCCAGGGCTGGCTGGCCGGCCTGCGCGCCTATTGTGCGCATGCTCTGCTCACGCGTTTTGGCGTATTTGCCTGGGGGCTGCCCCTGGCTTGCCTAATCTCCATTTTGCTGCTTTGGCGGGCTAAGGCGGTAAATTCACTGCCGCCTCTCTGGGCGGGCGTGGTCTGGACCATAATCTGCGCTTCCTGCCTGGCTGGCATGACAATTGGAGAAAGCGGCAATATACCGGAAATTGGCAGGCTTATGGCCGCCAATCTGGAGGCTCAACTAGGCCATTGGATAAGCCTGCTTTTGGTATTTAACCTTTGCCTTCTGGGGCTGGCCCTGGTTTGCTGGGCCACTATGCCCTGGTTGCGGCAATGGCGTAAGAAAACAGCCGGTGATAATGGCGGCAGTGTGTTAAGCGAGCAGGATTTGTTGCGTCAGGCGGTATTGCAGGGGGTTAAGGATGCCCAGTCGGCACTGGCTCAGGTGGTGCAGGTGGAAGTGGAGGCTCCCGGCAATAACGAAGACCTGCAGCCCGGACTGAACCTGGATACACGCGAAGAAGAGGAAATGGTGGTGGTTAATATCAGTATTGATCAACACCCCACAGCACTGTTTAGTGGTAATGATGTTCCGCAAGGGGCCTATTTGCGCGGACGCGGCCAGGCCCCTGCCCCCGAAGACGAGCCTTTTGACTCAATGCATAGCGAAAAGCAGCCGTTGGAACCCGCCAATGCCATGCCCGCCTGGAACACGCCCGAAGCGGCGCAAGCACCCATTTCTGATGAAGAAGAGATTTATGTTGTGGATGATCAGTCGGGGGCTTTACTAATGCAGGCCCAAGATGGCCAGCCTGAGGCCGGCGAGGGCAAAGCGCTATATAGCTTTGACGCGGCGGAAGCAAACCTGGCCGCGGTGGCGGAAAGCGCCGGCCCTGGCCCCAGGATACTGGCCCGCCAAGATGAACCAGTATTGGACAGTGGCGGGGTTGTGGCAATTACAGGCAGTAACTACCAATTGCCCTCTTTAGACTTGCTGCAACCGCCGCCGCCGGCCAGGCTGGAAACCCAAAGCGATTTATTGGCGCATAATTCACGCCTGCTGGAAGAGAAGCTGGCCAACTTTGGCGTGCAGGGCCAGGTGGTGGAGGTGGCGCCAGGCCCGGTGGTGACCATGTACGAATTTAAGCCCGCCCCTGGCGTGAAGATAAGTAAAGTGGCCGGCTTGAGTGACGATTTGGCCATGAACCTGAAGGCCATGTCGGTGCGTATTGTGGCCCCCATACCAGGTAAGTCGGTAATAGGTATTGAAATCCCCAGCCCCCAGCGGGAAATGGTGTATTTGCGCGAACTGCTGGCCTCAGACGCTTACCGCCAAAGCGCTTCGCCCTTGAGCGTGGCTTTGGGCAAGGATATTTTAGGCCAACCGGTGGTGAGCGATTTAAGCCGCATGCCTCATTTACTTATTGCCGGAGCCACCGGCGCGGGCAAAAGCGTGTTTATAAACACACTGGTGCTTTCCATTCTTTACCGCTCCACCCCGGAACAGGTGCGGCTTTTGATGATAGACCCCAAACGTATCGAGCTGTCCACCTATAATCATATACCGCACTTGCTTTACCCCATTATAACCCAGCCTAAAGAAGCCACTGCCGGCCTGCGCTGGGCCGTGGCGGAAATGGAGCGCCGCTACGACCTGCTGGCCGAGCTGGGAGTGCGCAATATAACTTCCTACAACCAGCGGGTGGCCGAGTATCCGGAAAAGACTCAGTTGCCGTACTTACTGGTTATAATCGATGAGCTGGCGGATCTGATGATGGTGGCCTCCAAAGAGGTGGAAACCCTGATAACCCGCCTGGCCCAGATGGCCAGAGCCTCGGGTATTCACCTGGTGCTGGCCACCCAGCGCCCCAGTGTTGACGTAATTACAGGCTTGATCAAGGCCAACTTTCCAGCCAGGTTATCTTTTCAGGTATCCAGCCGTATTGACAGCCGCACCATTTTAGACACCCAGGGCGCGGAAAACTTGCTGGGTGCTGGCGATATGTTGTTTTTGCCGCCAGGCACCGCAGGCCTTAGACGCCTGCACGGAGCCTTTGTCAGCGACGAGGAAATAGAGCGCGTGGTAGAATTTGTACGCGGCCAGGGCCAGCCCGTCTACGATGAAAGCATTGTGCAAGGCGGGCGGGAGGCGGAAAATGGCGAAGAGGCGGACGAAGAGGACGAGCTCTACCGGGAAGCAGTGGCCGTGGTTAAGCAAAGCGGCCAGGCTTCCATTTCCTACATTCAAAGGCGCTTAAGGGTGGGCTATAACCGCGCCGCGCGCATGATCGAACAAATGGAGCAGGATGGCATAGTTGGCCCCAGCGATGGCAGCCGCCCACGGGAAGTTTTAATAAGAGAGTAACGCGCACATTTAAACTCAGGCTCAAGCAGGCTTAAGGATAATAAGTTAATGAAGAAAGCAGTTTTTTTAATAATATCGCTTTTGGTTTTTCCTAATGTTTTGTGGGCGGCGGCCAACGGCCTTTCCGAGCAGGAGCTGGCCATACAGATACAAAACAGGGCGGTTGGCACCACCAGCATGCAGGCGGATTTTATTCGCCAGAGTAATTATGTGGCGGTGGGTAGCGACGGCGCCAAGCAGGTGCAGGGCGCGGGCAAAATATATTGGGCCGCGCGGCTTAATTTGCGCCTGGAACAGGCCACACCCAATAAGGAACTTATTGTGGCCGATGGAACCAATGTGTGGTGGGTGCGGCCAGAGCGCAACCGGGCGGATGTGTACCCCATAGACCAGTTTACCAACAGCCTGCGTTCGCTTTTGGATGTGCTGGGCGGGCTTAACGGCATAAAAGAAAATTTTGTGGCGGAGCCCGTTCAGGAGCAGGATTTAAGCAATAAGGCGGATGAGGCCACCTTGGTTTTAAGGCCCAGGCACCCCAGAGCCGATCTGAGCCGCCTGGTTTTATGGTTTGACGAAAGTACACTTACATTGCGCGGTTTCAGATTTAACAATGTGGTGGGAGACAGCACGGAATACCGCTTTGACAATGTGGCCATCAACCAGGCCCTGCCTAAAGACTTTTTTAAATACCGCCCGCCGGCCGACTACAAAGTAAATGACCAGCGTCGCTGAAAATAGACCACCATGCGTGAACTGGCCAATTAATTGGCCGGCTTGGCCTGCCCGCCGTTGTTAGTGGTGGTGGAGGGCGGGGTGGTGCTTAGGGGGCTAGGCGTCGGCCTTAAGGTGGCAGGCTGCCGCGGTTGGGTGTTGTTTTGCGAATTTACTCCAGGCACCGAACATGAAGTATTGCTAAATACCAAAATGCTCAAGCGCCGGTTGCGCGGATCGTAGGGGTTTTCTTTTATGTAGGGCTGGGTGGCCGCAAAACCGGTTACTCTGGTAATGCAGTCCGGATTCAGACCGTCTGCCTCCAACTGGCGGCGGGCGGCCGAGGCCCTGTCAGTGGACAGTTCCCAGTTGGTAACACGGGCGGTGGAGTAAGACAGGGCGTCAGTGTGTCCTTCCACCGCCACCTTTTGTCCCTGCGCCCGCAATTGGCTGGTGATAACGCTTAAAATCCTGCGCCCATTTTCATTGAGCTGGGCACTGCCCAAGGCAAAGATGGGATTGCCCTGTTTATCCACTATCTGAATACGCATGCCTCCGGCAATATTTTCAATAATTACTTGGTCTTCCATTCCCTGGAGATCACTCTTTATATCTTTGCGCAAAGAGTCTTGCAGCTCTTCCTGATCGGGCGAGGTGTTTTGTATTTGCACCGGTTCCTGTTCGCCGGGCGGGGCATCGGGCTGCTGCATGGTCACGCCTGAGTTGGAGCCCTGCACGTTCTTCATCCAACTGCCGCCCTCTTTGTCAAAAATATTATATTCCTTGAAATAGCCGGCCAGTTCTTCCTTGGTTTCAGGCGGGGCCATGTTGATAAGCCACATCAAAAGGAAAAAGGCCATCATGGCGGTCATAAAGTCGGCATAGGCCACCTTCCAGCTTCCGCCGTGGTGCCCCCCGTCTCCAACAACCTTTTTAATCTTCCTGGCCAATTATGCTGTTTCCTTTTTACCTCGCATGGCATCTTCCAGCTCTTCAAAGGTGGGCCGTTCCCCCGGTGGGATGGCGCGGCGGGCATATTCCAAGGCCACCGCCGGCGAGCCGCCGGATACGGTGGAAATTAGCGCGGATTTAATAACATTGAGCACAGTGGCTTTTTCTTTGGCGCTGTGCTCCATGGCCACGGCAATGGGGCCGGCAATGCCGTAACAGGCCAACACCCCCAAAAAGGTACCCACCAAGGCCGCGCCAATGCTATGGCCCAAAACATCGGGCGGCTCATTGATTTTGGCCATGGTAAGCACCACCCCCAGCACCGCGGCCACAATGCCAAGGCCTGGCAGAGAGTCTGCCATTTTGTTGACAGCATGCGAGGGCTCAATGGATTCTTTGTTTTGAGTCTCCATATCTATTTCCATCAATGTTTCCAGGGCATCGGGCTCCATACCGGTGGAAATATAAACTTTGAAGTTGTCGCAGAGAAAATCCACCGATTCGGTGTCGTGTAAGAATCCGGGGAATTGAGTGAAAATTGAGCTTTCGTGGGGCCGGTTTACATGGCTTTCAATGGCGATCAGCCCCTCGCGCCGAGCTTTACGGAAAAGTTCGTTCAGTAACAGTAACATTTCCATATAAGACTCTTTACTGCTGCCTTTATGGGTAAATATGCCCAGCGCCCCTTTAAAAGACATTGTAAGCAGCTTTTTGGAGGCACCGGCCACAAAGGCTCCCATAGCCGCTCCTACAATAATAAGAACTTCTATAGGTTGCCAGATTACGGAGAGATTGCCGCCTTCCAGCAAATAGCCTCCGACAACTGCACCCACAACAATTACCAAACCTATGGCAGGCAGCATAATTTATCTCCCAGACAAACCGATCGAAACGAGCTCTTGCTAAGTTTAGAGTTTTTAATATAGCTTACCGCAATGTATTATCGGCACGAACAGGATAAATCTTAAAACTCGCTGTAAAATTAAAAGCGCGTCTCCCGCTTGCGGGATTGCCACACCAATATATAATACTAGAGATTAAGCTATAATGATAAGCTAAAGTTCAATATTAAGCCACTGTTAATTAACGCTACGCAGCTACATTTATTGCGGTTATTTATTTTGAAGGACTGAATTTGATATGACCACCAGCGGTCAGACAAAGCCACAAAATCAAGCCACTAGCCCAGGTTTGGTGTTGCCGGAAATAATAGCCAAGGCGGATTCTTTACATGCCGCGCCGGGCGTGGTGGGCCAGGTTTTGGCCTTAACCGCTGAGCCAGACTTTCCCATGGATCGCCTGGTTAGGCTGGTGCGTATGGATCCGGCCATTACCGCCCATGTGCTTAAGATGTGCAACTCCCCCTATTATGGGTTGCGCCACAAGGTGGCTTCGCTAGACCATGCCATTGCCGTTTTGGGGGTAAACGCCCTGGTGGATGTAGTTCTCAGTTCTGGTTTGCTGCAAGTGTTCGGCGACCGTCCCCAGCAGGGCTATCTGTTGAAAAAAGGGCAGCTCTGGCGCCACAGCGTGGCCTGCGGCCTAATCGCTCAAAAATTGTCTGATCGCTTCAAGGCCTTTAATGCATCCATTATTTTTACCGCCGCCCTTTTGCATGATGTGGGCAAACTAATAATGAACCAGTTTGTCAGCCAAAGCTTTTACGAGATAGAAAGCCTGGTGGAAGAGCAACACTACTCTCAGGTAGAGGCGGAGAGGAAGGTCTTAGGTATAGATCACGCTGCCTTGGGGGGAATTATTGTGGAAAAATGGGCTTTCCCCGAAGAGATAATAAGTGCCATTGCCTATCACCACCAGCCTATGTCCGCTCCAGGTTCAAAAACCATAGTGATGTTAGTGGCCCTATCCAACATGTTGGCTCTGGCTGTGGAGTATGGCATGGACATAGCTCAGGAAAACTGCGACAGCACTATTGCGGAAATAATAGAAGACCTCAATATGGATAATACCACCCCAGAATCTTTATTCCGACAGGCGGCAGATTGGCTGCGGCTGGCCTCTGACCTGTTTAACGTGCTGATGTAGAGGTGTTTCATGCCACGCATGCCTCACAATTACCCCCGCGGCCGGCTTAGCAGCATGGTCTTTCCTCTGCCCGATCCGGGTGAAGCTTTACAATTGGCAATAGATAACGAATGGGGCGGGCAAAATGTCATTTTGCATACCCGCCTTTGGGAGATAAGAAAGGGTCATTTGCTGCTACAGCAAACAGACCCGCCTTTAACTAAAGAATTAATTAACGAAACCATCCAATTATCTTACCTGGTCATCTTCAATGCAGGAGAACCGGCCAGGGTGGGTTTCAGCGCGCCTCTGCTTACCATTGTGGATCTTCCGCAAAATCGGGGGCAGATATTGCTGGTTTCCATACCTGAAAAAATAAAGCCTGTTTCCTTGCGGGGTTACTCTCGCATTACCCCGGTTCCCGGGCTTAGGGTGAGCAGTAGCCTGCAGCTTGAGGGGCTATCTTTGCCCATGAGTGCGGTAAAAGATATATCCTTGGGCGGGGCCAAGCTTTTGCATAAAGGCGGCCTGCCCTTGTCGGAGGGCCAGCGGCTGAAGGTGTTTATAAGTTGCTCTACCGACGCCATGTTGTTGCCCGCCACTCTTCTGCGCCAGGAGCAATTGGATAATATGTCCGGCCTGGTGGTGCGCTTTGTGGATCTTACCGCGGCCGAGCAGGAAAACCTAAAAGCCATACTGGGGCGTATTTGGAAGCAGAAACGCATGATCGCCCTGGCTGAGGCCTCGCAGCGCATGGTTGCCAGCTCTGAGGAAGTTAAGAAGGGGCGATGAAAAGGCCGGTACGCCGTTCTGCTGTACTTGGCATTTTGCTTGCTCTGTTGATGCTTGTTCCTGTTCCTTCGGTATGGGCTAAAACGGTGGCGGTGGTGCCCATTGCTCCCATGGCTTGGCTGCTGGGGCAGCTAACCAATAATGACGAAGAAATAATAACTCTGCTGCCCGCCGGCGCCTCTCCTCACAGTTTTGAGGTATCTCCTCAGCAGATGGTGGGGCTGGCCGGCGCTGATATCTTCTTCACGCTTGGCCTGCCTATGGAAAAGCCAATTATGGCCAGTTTGCAAAATATAGCGGGCAACAGCCTGTTAGTGCAGCTTAACCAGGGCATTATCTTGCGCCATTTTACTAAAGAGGAAGAGGACTTTGAAGAACATGCCAGTGGGGCAGGGGAAACTCACGCCCATGAACCGGTTGACCCCCACACTTGGCTTAATCCGCAAAATGCCAGCACCCAGGCGGCTAATATGGCTGTCGCCCTGTCGCGCATAAACCCCGCGGGCAGAGCCTTATATCAGGAAAGGCTGGCTAACCTGCAGGCCAGGCTGGCCAATTTGGACGCCCGCCTCATGGATGCCTTATCGGCCTACCGGGGGCAGAGCTTTTTGGTGTACCACCCCGCCTTTGGCTACCTGGCCGAGCGTTATGGGCTTAAGCAGGTGGCGGTGGAAATGGAGGGAAAAGAGCCCAGCGCCAGGCGCTTGCTAAAACTGGTTGACCAGGCGCGGCAACATGGAGTAAAAATAATTTTCGTGCAGCCACAATTCCCTAAAGCCGCGGCCAATCGGTTGGCAGCGGAAATCAACGGGACAGTGGTGATGCTAGACCCGCTGGCCTTTGATTATATGGCCAATCTGGAATCAATAGTTGGAAATTTGCAGAAGGGGCTTAAGTAACATGCCGCGTAAACGTACGTCGCCCATTTTTTGCTTTGCCTGGGAATTAAGGAAGCCCCGCAATTGGCGGGGCAAGCCAATTTGGGCAACTACCTCATTAAAGTAAGCCAAGCGCTGGATATAAGGTTTTTTCTTGAAAAAATTTGAGGACGCGGGCAGGAAGGTGCACATAACCACCTTTGGCTGCCAGATGAATGAATACGATTCGGCCCGTATGCTGCAAATGTTGCGCGAATTGGGATTTTCCCATACCGCCAACCAGGATGAAGCGGATATTCTTTTATTCAATACTTGTAGCGTGCGCGCTAAGGCTGAATCCAAGTTATATTCTTTTTTAGGCAAATTCCGCGATATAAAAAAACAGAGGCCTGGCGCGCGTATTGTGGTGGCCGGCTGTGTGGCTCAGCAGGAAGGGCAAAAGCTCTTGAAAGCCCTGCCCCAGGTGGACTTAGTGTTGGGTCCGGATGCGGTTGTGAATTTGCCTGAACTGTTGAGGCGGGTGGAAGAAGGGCAGCGTTTATGTAGCGTGGAGCTCAATGGGCAGAGAGAGTTGCCCTTAACTGGTGGCCCGCCCGCGCTTAAAGCTCAGGTTACGGTTATGCGTGGCTGTAATAATTTTTGTTCTTATTGCGTGGTGCCCTATGTGCGCGGGCGCGAGGTGAGCCGCCTGGCTAAAGATGTTGTGCGCGAGTGCGAGCGGCTGGTGGCGGCTGGCGCTAAAGAAATACGGCTGTTGGGGCAGAACGTCAATTCTTACCACGCTAAAGATGCCGCCAGCTTTGCCAGACTATTACAGATGGTGGCCAGAGTGGATGGTTTGCTGCGCATTCGTTTTACCACCAGTCACCCCAAGGATTTATCGCCAGGGCTGATTGCGGTGATGGCCGGCGAACCCAAAGTTATGCCGGAAATTCATTTGCCCGCCCAATCGGGCAGCAACCGCATTTTGGCCGCCATGAATCGCGGCTACACCCGTGAGCACTATCTGGCCTTGGCCCAAAGTTTGCGCAGCCAGGTACCTGGGGTTAGCTTGGGTGGAGATTTTATCGTGGGCTTCCCCGGTGAACGCGAAGAGGACTTTGCCAAAACCCTTAGCTTGCTTGAGCAGGTGGAGTATGATTTTTTGTTCAGCTTTAAATACTCCGATCGCCCGCCAGCGCCGGCGGCCAACATGGAGGGCAAACTTAATGATGCTGAAAAAAACAGGCGTTTGTTGACATTACAGGACCTGCACAAGAAAATAAGCCTTAAAAAAAATCAGGAGCAAGTGGGCAAGGTGGTGGAGGTGCTGGTGGAAGGCCAGGCGCGCAAAGGAGAAGACATGCTGACCGGCCGTGCCCCCGATGGCCGGGCGATAAACTTTGCCGGGCCGCCAAGCTTGCGGGGCAGCACTGTACAGGTTAAGCTTACAGTAGCCAATATCAACTCTTTGCGAGGCAAGCTGGTTAGCGCGGGCGGTTAAAATAATTTTAAGCAAGAGGATTTTTAGCGTGATTCCGGTGAAGATAAAAGGGCTGAGCATAGACCCTACCAGTAATTCCCCTATTGTGGTGTTGCAAGAGCAAGAAGGTGAGCGCACTGTGCCCATCTGGATAGGGTTACTGGAGGCCACCGCCATTGCCAGCGAACTTGAAGGCATAACTTTTTCTCGTCCCATGACCCATGACCTTATCATCCAAACCTTTGCGGCCTTGGGCTGGTCTTTAATCAGGGTGGAAGTTGTGGATATAAAAGATAATATTTTTTACGCCACCCTGCATATTAACAACGATGGCGACCAGGTGGTGAAGCTGGACTGCCGCCCCTCAGACGCTATTGCTTTGGCCTTGCGTGCCGGGTCTCCCATTTTGGTGGCCAGGCATATTCTGGAAGGAGTGGTGCAGAGCAACCCCTCTGACCTGGGCAGCGAGAGCCAGGAGAAGTGGCGCGAGTTGTTGGAGCGCATGTCGCCTGAAGACTTTGGCAAATATAAAATGTGAGTGTGGACAAATGATAGATTTGCATTGCCACAGCCTGTTTAGCGATGGTTGTTTAGTCCCGGCCGAGCTTATACAGAGGGCGGAAGTACTTGGCTATGAAGCCATGGCCATTACCGACCATGCCGATCAAAGCAATGCGGCATTCATTTTGGATAGCCTCTTGCCAGCGGTAAAGGCCCTAAATAAAGAACATAAAACGCAAACATTGGTAGGGGTGGAACTTACTCATTTGCCGCCTAAGCAGATAGCCGGCATGGCCAGGCAGGCCCGTAAGCAAGGCGCGCAGTTGGTTGTGGTACACGGCCAGTCGCTGGTGGAGCCGGTGGCGCCGGGCACTAACTTTGCCGCCATTGATGCTGGGGTGGACATTTTAGCCCACCCTGGGCTGCTAACTTTGGAAGAAGCCCAACTGGCGGCAAAAAAAGGCGTGTTTTTAGAAATCAGCGCCCGCGCCGGCCACAGCCTGGCCAATGGCCTGGTGGCTAAGCTCGCGCGCCAAAGCGGGGCGCGGTTGGTGCTTAATACCGATGCTCATGCGCCGGGCGACCTTATCACTCAGGCGCAAGCGATAAGAATCGCCCAAGGGGCGGGCTTGTCCTCTGAGGAAATTGAAACCATGTTTGCCAACTCGCGCAAGCTCTATCAAAAAGCCAGCCGTAAGCGCTGAACCATAGTAACTACCGCTTGAGATGATATCAAAAGATATTATCTCAAGCTTAAGATCACTTCGGCAAAAAGTGTGATTTTTGCCTTGCTTACGCCGTTTATGGCGGCGGCAGGCATCTAACGATGCCCGCTAGAGCAATTTCATCTTGACTATGTCAAGTGAAAATTGCTCTAATGTGCATATATGCAAAGAAACTCTTGGCCTGTAAAGGCCAAGAGTTTCTTTTTTTCGCGGTAAGTTATGTTAGAAGTTATTTTACAACTGACTTCTAACGCCGCCTGGTCAGGCGGCGCGGCGGCGCTAGCCCGCCGAAAACCACGCTTTTCGGCGAGGCGATATTTCATAAATCCCCGGCAAGGGGATTTATGAAATGAAATCTAGTTACTTGGAAGCCATGAAAACCGCCTCACCGTCCACCACCACCTTGCCATCTTGGTTTTCCACCCAGGCCCTGGTTTTGTAGATTTTTTTGGCGTCGTCCATCTTTTCCGTCACTTCCATCCAGGCGGTAATGGTGTCATTAATAAACACCGGCCGCTTGAACTGCATGTTGTGGGAGATGTATACCGCGTCGCCAGGCAGCTTGGTGCCGGCCACCGCCGACATCAGCCCCGCGCTTAGCATGCCGTGGGCAATGCAGCGGCCAAACATGGTGGTTTTGCCATAATTTTCATCAAGATGTAAAGGGTTGTGATCATCACTGACATCGGCAAACATTTTTACCAGCTCGGGGGTAACCTTCTTGGTAAGGCTGTCTTTATCGCCAACTTTCAACTGTGCGTAAGTTTTGTTAACAGGCATCTATGGTTATCTCCTTATGTTATTTCTGGTTAAGCCCCATGGGTTTGTCCATAAAAATACGCGGATCCATGGTTTTCAAGTCGCTGGCTATTTGCGGTTTGAAATCCATATGGGCCAGAATATCTTTTTCCACGTCAATGCCGGGCGCTATTTCGATAAGCCTTAAGCCGTCTTTGTAGAGCTTGAAAACCGCCCTTTCGGTGATGTAGTAGATTTGCTGCCCGGTTTCAATGGCGTATTCGCCGCTGAAAGTGCGCTGCACCACGTCTTTTAAGAATTTTTTGTTCTTGCCTTCCTGTACGATTTTAAGCTTGCCGCCTTCCATGGCAATCTCCAGGCCCACAGCGGTAAAGGTGCCGCAGAAACCCACTATTTTGGTGTTCTGGCTGATGTTGATAAAGCCGCCGCAGCCGGGGATGCGGCCGGCCAGTTTGCTTACGTTAACGTTGCCGTACTGGTCGGCCTCGGCCAGCCCCAAAAAGCTTATATCAAGGCCGCCGCCATCGTAAAAGTCAAACTGGCTGGGCTGGTTAACAATGGCCTCGGCATTCAGTGAAACGCCAAAGTGAATGCCACCCATGGGCACCCCGCCCACTGGGCCCGCTTCCACGGTAAGGGTAAAGTAATGGCCAATGCCCTCTTCGTTAGCCACCATGGCCACGGCCTCGGGCATGCCAATGCCCAAGTTAACCACGCTGTCGGGTTGCAGCATCATGGCGCAACGGCGGCCAATTATCTTGCGTTCGCCAAATTCCATGGGCTTAATAGCGGCCATGGGCAGGCGAATGGAGCCGGCTATGCAGTCGTGTATGGGCAAAAGCTCGGGCATATGCTCGGCCAAAGAAGGCACGGTAACCACCACGTCCACATAAATGCCAGGTATAACCACCTCGCGCGGGTTGATGCTGCCGGCCTGCACTACCCGGTTGACCTGCACGATAACCGTGCCGCCACAGTTCTTAACCGCCTGGGCCATGGAACAGGCCTCCAGGGTGGCTCCTTCTTTTTCCATGCTTATGTTGCCGCGTTCATCAGCGGTGGTGCCGCGAATGATGCACACGTTGAGTGGAAGGGCGCGATAAAAAAGCTGCTCTTTGCCGCCCAGGGTTATCACTTCCACCAGATCTTCCTTGGTTACGCTGTTGAGCTTGCCGCCTTCCACCCGTGGGTCTACGAAGGTTTTCAGGCCCACATGAGTCACCGTGCCCACTTTGCCCGCTGCCACGTCGCGGCACATGTGCGATAACACTCCTTGGGGAAAGTTATAGGCCTCGATTTTGTTTTCCGCGGCCAATTTGCCCATCTTGGGGGCTAAATTCCAATGGCCGCCCACCACACGCTTAACCAGCCCTACGTGGGCCAGGCGGTTTACCTGGCTGTCTTTGCCATCGCCTTGGCCGGCACAGTAAAAAAGGGTAAGATTTTTAGGCTCGCCGGTTTCCAAAAAACGCTTTTCGATAGCCTTGAACAGGCATTCCGCAGCGGAGTTACCTACAAAACCTTCGGTGGCTAAAGTGTCTCCATCTTTGATGAGCTTCACTGCTTCGTCGGCACTCAGAAATTTGGGCATGGTCGGCATCCTCCTAATAATTGGAATGAAAAAAATTACACGCGACATTTGGTAGGAACGCCAGATTGCCAAGGGTTCACAGTGAGTTTGGACAACCCGGCACACTTCTATGAATTTTAGCAGATATTATGATTTAGCAAAGCAAGCTTTTGTAACGAAAAGAAGATTATTCCGTTATGCGCAATTGACGGGAGCAGGCTGTCGCGGAGCTGCTGGGAAGCATAAAAAACCGGGCGGCGCCAGCAAGGCGCCGCCCGGTAACATAGTGGGTAATGATCTATCTATTCACAACAAATTCATTATAGCCGGTTTTTAGATATTCACTCATCTGCTTGGCCACGGCAATTGCCACATTGATCTGAGACTCAAAGGTATCCGCGCCCAGGTGCGGGGTGCAGACAATGTCATCCACCTGCAAAATACGGGCATTTGCCGGCAGGGGTTCGGTATCAAAAACATCCAGAGCCGCGCCGGCTAAATGCCCGCCCAGCACCGCATCGCACAAGTCTTCTTCATTGACAATGCCGCCGCGAGCGCAATTGATGAGGTAGGCGCCTTTTTTCATTTTAGCCATTGTTGCGGCGTTAAATAAGTTGGCGGTTTCTTTGCTTTTGGGCACATGGATGGAGATGAAGTCAGAGCGCTCAAGCAATTCATCAAAGCTTACCGGCTCCACCCCGCGCTCTTTTATCTGAACCGGGGTTAGGTAGGGATCCAAGCCAATGGCCCGCATCTTTACGCCCGTAGCCAACTCCGCTAAAATTCGGCCAATATTGCCCAGACCCAAAATGCCCAGGGTTTTGCCTTTTACTTCCCGGCCCTGCAGATTTTTTTTCTCCCACCGGCCGGCGCGCATGGTGGAGTTGGCCTTGGTGAGGTTGCGGCTCAAAGAAAAAATGTGCGCCATGGCTAGTTCCGCCGCGGCATTGCTGTTTTGCCCGGGGGTATTCATTACCGCCACCTTGTGGGCGGTGGCCGCCGGGATATCAACATTGTCCAGGCCCGCTCCGGCTCGGCCCACCACTTTTAAGACGTCGGCCTGATCCAAAAGTTCGTTGGTGACCGTGGTGGCGCTCCTGATCACCAGCCCGTCCACCCCTTTAATGGCTTTGGCCAGCTCGGCGGCACTGATGCTTTTGTGAATTTCCAGTTGGAAACCCTGCTCTTCAAATATTTTTATGCCGTCAGCATGCAGAGAATCAGCGATTAATACTTTCACAGATCTTCTCCAAAAACTTGTTGGGCCGCGGCCACGCCAACGCCCATATTGAAGTTGTAGCCCAGGCCATGCAGGGCCATTTCCAGCGCGCTCACCCCTTGCAGTGTGTCAAATTCAGTTATATTGCCCATGTGGGCCACACGGAATATCTTGCCTTTGGCCGCATCCTGGCCGCCGGCAATAAAAATGCCGTATTTGTCGCGTAGCCATTTAACCACCGCCTCGCTATCAATGCCCGCAGGACACTCCACTGCGGTAAGGGCGGCCGAGGCGTTTTGCTTGGCATAAGACTGCAGACCCCAGGCCTTGACCGCGGCCTTGAAGGCGCGGGAACGTTTGGCTGTATCGGCATAAATACGGTCCATACCGTATTCTCTCATCATATCAAAAATGTCTACCATGCCCATAAACAGGCTCACCGGCGAGGTAAAGGCACCCACGTTGTCGATCTGGTTTTTTAATTCTTTTTCCCAAGAAAAGTAGTATTTGGGCAATGTAGAGTTTTTCATGGCTGTAAGAGCTCTTGGGCCAATGCCCACGAAGGCCAGGCCGGGAGGCATCATAAGGGCTTTTTGCGAGCCCGAAACCACCACGTCAATGCCCCATTCGTCCATGGGGCAGGGGGTGGCGCCTAAACTGCTGATGGCATCCACCACCAAAAGGGCGTTGCTTTTCTGGGCAACCTTGGCCAGCTCCCGCACCGGATGTTCCACACCGGTGGAAGTTTCTAAAGACTGAATATAGATAGCCTTGACGTCAGGGTTTTTTTGCAGCTCCTCCGCAACCTTGGCCGGGTCCACAGCATAGCCCCAGGGCACTTTTATTTCCAAAGGCTGGCAGCCATAGGTTTTGAGCAGGCTGGTCCAGCGTTCGCCAAACTTGCCGCCATTTACCACAATTGCTTTGTCGCCGGGAGAAAGCAGGTTTATCACCGCGCTTTCCATGGCGCCGGTGCCGCTGCTGTTAAAGGTGAGCACTTCATTGCTGGTGGCAAACACCATCTTCAAGCCGTCACGTACTTGCTGAAAATATTTTTTAAACTCAGGCGCCCGGTGGTGAATGATAGGATTGGCCATGGCCAGCAGGGTGCGCTGAGGAACCGGGGTGGGGCCAGGAGAAAGCAGAGATATTTTCTTCATTTTTACCGTCCGTTTTGTAATAAATACCTATAGTTAAACAAACCATTAAAATTGGGCAGACTATTAAAGGCCACCAAAAATGCTATGGCTGAGTTTAAGGCCAAGGGAAAATAATATTACGAGTATGAGTTTTTGGCAAGAGCCGGGGTAATCAATAATTAAGCCGAGGAGGGTTAGGCAAAGAGATCTGCAGATGAGACTTGCCTTGCTTGGAATTGCCCAGCATGCGGCGGGCTATGAACGCCTGTAGCGTTTCCACACACAAAAAACGCGCCTTCCTCAAACTAACCGCTTGGTCGCTTTCCCGGGCCAGATTGGTGGCGGGCCTGCCCTGGCCGCAGGCATTGATGCAACTGAATAGGTCAAGTTCGTTATTCACGTTAAGAGATATGCCGTGTATGGTAACCCCTTCGGTTATCTGCATGCCAATGGCAGCCAGCTTGCGGTCTTGCACCCAGACTCCCACCCGCCCACCTAAATCGGCATATGCCGGCACGTTGAAGTGGCGGCACACCTCCACAAAGGCCATTACCATATCCTCCACCAGGTGGCGGGGGGATAGTTTGTTTTTTTTGAGATGAATTACCGGATAGATGACCACCTGGCCGGGGTTATAAACCGTGGCTTCGCCGGCGCGCCCCACATTGAATACCTCTACGCCTCGGCGCTTTAGCTCTTCCATGGACACATAAAAAGTCCCACCCAGGCGCCCTACCGTAATAACCGCGGGGTGTTCGACAACAACGAGGCTATCCGGCGCCAAATCATTTATGCGCCGTTGTTGCAGCTCGGTCATTCTTGCCAGGGTTTCAGAATATTCAAGTAATCCCCAGTTGCACAACTCGAGTTTCAAGGCTGCTCTCCGAATGCTAATTTGGTGCGCCATTTCGGCGCGGTTCGCAGATAAGCAACGATTAGCTCCGCGTTTGCCCGCGGGCCAAGGCGGAACCAAGCAAAAAAACGGTATATTTAGTTAACACAGAATTGGTTTTCAGGCAATAGGCATCGTGGGTTAAAGGCTATTTTTTTCTAATTTGGCTGCCAGTTCGGCCCCGCACTGCTGGCAGTAGTAGGCATATTTATCGCCCTCGGGCAGGCATAGCAGCAGTTTGGTGGTTACCGGCTGAGCCTGGTTGCAGTGGGGGCAAAACAGGCTGGATGCCCGCAACTGACCGAAGCTGTTTTTTTTGGGGCTAATGGTCATGTTTTTTTCCCCTGGCGGCGGCTATGGCGCTATCCCAGAAGGCTAAAGCAAACTCCCTTTGTTTTTTATCAACCACGGCAAAACACGAGCAGTGCAAGGTCATGCGCGGGCGCACTAAAAGCTCCAGCTTCAGGCTGGCCGTAATGTCGTCCAGTAAAATGGCCAGGCAAAATGGGCCGCAGCTTGCGCTATGCGCGCTCTGCGCGCTGGTCTGCAATGCCGCGGGCAGCATTAGCCAGTAGGTGCCAGGTAAAGAGGCCGGCTGGCAACGCTCTCCCAAAAAGGCGCGCAGCCTGGCTAGTTCTGGGGAGTTAAGTTCTTCCAGTAGAAGTGATTGCATATAAAGCCAGAAATTATATTTTATGTTTACGAGCCACCCAAAAAGCGTCCAAGGCCGCTACCACCAGCAGCGCCACATACAAGCCGCCCAAAATTATTAAGATATTGCCCACTCCCTCCGCAAACAGAAAGTTTTTTATTAATAGCAAACGATTTTCGCCGCCCGGGGCAATGGCCTGACCGGCCTTAAACAACTTGGCCGCAATTACCAAAAGAGCTGACACAAACAATATATTGGCCGGCAAAAAGAAGCACAGGCCGCGTTTTTTATAGCCCAGCATAAACTGGCCCATGCCGGGCAGCAAAAGGCCGCAGAGAAAGGCCACCACTGAGGCTTTACTAACGGCCATATATTTCCAGATAACGGTCTACTAAACTTAAATCTTGAGCGCTCAGGGGGCGGAACTGGCCGTTCACCTTAACCGGTTCGCCAGTCGCTTGCAGAATGCTAAGCAAGGAGCGTATGCCAAGCAGGCTGTGCAGGGCAATGCCAGTGCTGTTTGTAAATTCGGCCCAGGCGTCGCGGCCCTTAACCCCCAGCACCACCTCGCCCTTGGCGTCATATACCGCCTGGGTCTGTTCCCGGTCTACCGCCAGCGCAATGCCTAAAATGTTCAGCTTTATGCCGCGGCGTGTTTCTTCCTGGCGCAGTTTTTCTAGAATCTCCACTTTGGTGGCCATGGATGTTCCCACATCATCGACAATGAGCACCCGGGCGTTATTGGTGAGCGCGCCGGTTACAAACATGCTGGCCTGGCCGCTGGCCTCGCCATGGGTTTTGGCCTCTTTACGGTCATACTCAAAGGCCACATTAGTGTTATGAAACTGGTATAGGGCCAGCGCGCAGGCCTGGGCAATGGCGCTGCCTTTATAGCTGGGGCCAACAATGACGTCCAGCTTATTGGCATAGGCGCTCTCCTGTATCCAGGCGGCAAAGCACGCACCCAACTGCAATGACGTGCGGCCGTCGCGCAAGTTGCCCAAATTGATAAAGTAGGGGCTGGGGCGGCCGTCTTTTAAGGTGAGGCCCGGGGCAAAAAACAAGCAGCCGCTGCTGGCCAGAAGTTTAGCTAGCTTTATTTGGTAGTCTTTCATCGTCGTCCTTTTGCGGTTTCTGGAAATTTCATTTGGGCACAATAAGATATTTGCTGACCATATGATGCGGATGGTAAGATTGCTTGGCCGCGCGCAAGCCCGCCACACCCAGATCTTGCTCCCTGTTAATATAGGTGAAGCCCTGCCAGCTATTTTGACAAAACATTTGATTTATAGCCACATAGGCGCCATTAATTTCTGAATTGGCTTTTTCCACATGAATTACCGCGGTGTTGGGGTTGAGCGCCTCGCCCAGGCTGTAAGCCACCACCTGGCCATTGACGTAAATAGCCGCCCCCACCCAGTTAAGGCTGGCAAAGTTGGTTAGCGCCAGCATAATGGCTTCCTGCTCCCACAAAAGCTCGTCCACGCACTCGCGGGCCTGGCACCATTTTTCTTGAAAAGCTTTTATTTCCGGCAAAATATCTTGAGTAATAACCTTGTATTCATGGTGAGGGTAGGTTTTCAAAAATTTGTTGAGATGGTTTTTTTTACGATGAAAGCGATTGCCGGAAAGATCTACCAGCTCGCGGCGCAGATACACGTAGTCATCCTGGTCGGGCTGGCTAATTATCTGATAGTCGCCCTCATCCACATAGCGGCTTATAAAGTCTCTGTCCGCACGGCCCAAACGGGGAGCCACGCCGGCTTGCCGCATCAAACTAAAGCCTTGCAGCATGGCCGTTTCTTTATCGCCATTACCCAGCGGCGGCATCATGGTAAGTTTTTGGTCGCCATTTGTGAGCCAGAATACCAGGCAGCCGTTCAGCACTTTCCAGCAGGGCTGATAGTGGTTTTTCCAAATAAAAAGATTAGTGAAAGTCAGTTCGGAAATTTGGGGAGGGTCTTGCTGGAAGAAGGGCTGCAAAGTGGCCTGATGGCCAAGTTCAAGCAGGGAGGATTGGGTTGTTTCTATGAAGTTATCCATTAGTCATTCCAGTAACAAGTGCGCGGGGCGCACTGGCTATTAGTTTTCATGCCGATCTCAAAAAACAATGGTGCGCCCGGCCGCGGGCGTTCTAAAATATAGATATGGCTTGGGGCGGCGTCAAGCTTTCTGTGCGCCAAGGTGAAGTTATAATAAAATATAATTTATTACAAGAGCAAGGCCGTTTTTTGGGGCGGTAATGTATTAATTGTCGTTTAATATTAGCTTGATATACAAAGAAGCGCGCCATAGCTTTGTCTGAAAAATTTCAAGTTAGCCGGGTAAGGAAGCAGAATGCGGCCTCAAGCCCCAAGTGTTGCCTTGCCAAGATACAACTCAAAGCTTATAGTAATTAAAGTTGTGGTTTTTTTACAAAATTATATAGAGGATATCTGTCATGCCTGAAAACGATAAGGGTTTTACTGTAAACGATCGTCGCATGTTTAACGTGGATGGCTCGGATAACGACACATCGGTGGAGAGTGAAAAGCAAAGTGAGCCAGCCCCGCTCCGGCAGGAGCCGGACGCGCAAAAAAAACAGGACTGCAAGGCGGAACTGGATTCCGGCGCCTACCGCAATTTGCCGCCGGTGGGCTTCGGCACGTTTGTTATTTCTTTGGCCCATGCGGCCATGTTGCACATGGGGCACCTGGAAGACCCCCATGGTAACCCGGTGGAGCGCAACCTGGAGTTGGCCCGGCATACTATTGACACCTTGGCCATGCTGAAGGAAAAAACCGCCGGCAATCTGGATCAGGAGGAAGACGCTTTGTTAACCGGCGTATTGACAGAGTTGCGTATGCTCTATGTACAGACTTGTAAAAGTTGCTAGCAGGGTGAAAATGAAAAAGAGTATTTTATCTGTTGTTCTGCTTCTTTGTTTTTGTTCATTGGCCCTGGCGCAAAATCGGCCGGACTCTTTTGCCGACCTGGCTGAGCAGGTTTCCCCGGCGGTGGTCAATATTCGTACGGTAAAAACAGTTACACGCGAATTGCCCGGTTATTTCCGTTTTCAGGGCCCGGGCGGGCAGGAATATGGCGAAGATGATATGCCTGACATGCTCAAACGGTTTTTCGGCATGCCCGGCGGGCAGGGCGCGCCTCATGACTTTAAGCAGCGGGCGCTGGGTACCGGGGTTATTGTGGATAAACAGGGTTATGCCCTGACCAACAACCATGTGGTGGCCGGGGCGGACGAAATTTTGGTTATGCTGAAAAGCGGCGAGGAGATGTCGGCGCAGATTGTGGGGCGCGACCCCAAGACCGACTTGGCCTTAATAAAAATAACCACTGATAAGGACTTACCCTATCTGCCTCTGGGCGATTCCGAGGCCATGCGCGTGGGCGATTGGGTAATGGCGGTGGGCAATCCTTTTGGCCTGGCCAGCACGGTTACCGTGGGCATAATAAGCGCCAAGGGCCGTAATATCGGGGCGGGACCCTACGACGACTTTATCCAGACCGACGCCAGTATCAATCCTGGTAACTCCGGCGGCCCGCTGGTTAACCTGCAAGGGAAGGTGGTTGGCATCAACACGGCAATTGTAGCCCAGGCCCAGGGAATTGGCTTTGCCATTCCATCTTCCATGGTTAAAGTTATAATGCAGCAGCTTAGGGAAAGCGGCAAAGTTACCCGAGGCTGGTTGGGTATATATTTTCAGCCGCTCAATAAGGAACTGGCCAAGCAGTTTGGCTTGAAAGAAAACCAGGGCGTATTGGTGGGCGATGTTATGGACGGCGGCCCGGCGGCTAAGGCGGGTTTGCGGCGGGGTGATGTCATCTTAAAATTTGCCGGTAAAAATATTAGCGATGCCCAGTCGCTGCCGCGTTTGGTGGCTGAAACCAAGGTAGGCAGCCAGGTTGACTTGGACGTGATGCGCCAGGGCAAACCCTTAAACATAGCCATAACCATTGGTGCCATGCCTGACGAAGATGCTCCCCAGGCCGCGGCAACCTCGCCCAAGCCGGATAAAAACTTGGGCATGCAACTGCAGAATATGAGCCCGGAACTGGCCCGCCAACTCCGGCAGGACAAGGTTGAAGGTATTCTGGTAAATCGGGTGGAGCAGGGCAGCCCGGCGGATATGGCCGGGTTAATGCGTGGCGATGTTATTTTAGAGGCCATGCAAAAGCCGGTTAACACAGTTGACGAGTTCAATAAAATAGTTGGCGGAGTGCGGCATAACCAGGGGGTGTTGCTGCTTATAAAGCGTCAGGGTGTAACCCATTATCTGGTTGTGCAGCTTAGCGAAAAGTAGCTGCGATGCATTTGTTAAGCGAAACCCGGCCAGCTTGCAACGTCTGGCCGGGTTTTAAGTTTGCCGCCCTTTAGCGCGGATGAGAAATATTTTTTGTAAGCCACGGGTCAGTAATGATTGTTAAAGCGCCAGCCAAGGTCAATTTATGCCTTAATATTCTGGGGAGAAGAGCTGATGGCTACCACGAGTTGGAAACCATTATGCAGACAGTTGATCTCTACGATATTTTAAGGATTGAAGCCAATCAAGGCGGCGGGCTAGATTTCAGATGCTCGGACCTGAGCTTGGAAAAGGACAACTTAGTGGCTAAAGCGGCAGATATTTTTTATGCGGCCTTGGGGCGGCCGCCGCAAGCCACTATCCGGCTAGAAAAAAATATCCCCCATGGCGCGGGGCTGGGCGGCGGTTCTTCCGATGCCGCGGCCACGCTTTGGGGGCTTAACCGGCTGTATGAAAAACCTTTTAATCACAAACAACTAGAGGAGATGAGCCTGGCCTTGGGTGCTGATGTGCCTTTTTTTTTGACCAGGGGTACAGCGTTATGCACAGGCATTGGGCAGCATGTTACCCCGTGGCCTTGGTTCCCTTTGGGTCATTACCTGCTGGTAAAGCCGCCACGCGCTCTTTCCACTGCGCAAGTTTATGCAGCTACTGACATTAAAACGTTGCAAACTAGGGAGCCATTAAGTACAATTGCCCAGTTACGGTTTAATCAGTTTGACCTAAAACCCATATTAAATAACGATTTGGAAAAAGCGGCTCTGGCCATGTGTCCGGAGTTGGCGGATATTAGAGAAAAGCTTTACGTCTATGGGGCTTACGGGGTTTTGATGTCCGGCAGCGGATCGACCATGTTTGGTCTTTTTTCCGACGCAGGCAAAAGCGCAAGAGCGGCAACTCTGCTTACAGCACAACAAACTGACAACTGGTGGATTACAGCCTGCCAAGGGACAAACATGGATTTTTGAGTGAGAGAGGAAAGATGGAACTTACTGAAATTAGAGTATTTCCTGTGGGCGAAGAGCGTCTGAAAGCTTATGTTACAATAACCTTCGATAATTGCTTTTTAATCAGAGACTTGAAAATTGTTTTGGGCAACAAAGGCCTGTATGTGGCCATGCCCAGCAAGAAACGCAAGGATGGAACATATCAGGATATAGTTCATCCTTTAAACAGCGAAACTAGAGCGCTTATTGAAGAAAAAGTCTTTGCCGAGTATAATCGCAAAATTGCCATGCTAGAGCAAGGTACATAATGCGTTTGGTCTGGCTGTAACTCATGTTTGATTTGCTCTTCATTTTCTACTGGCGCCAGGCTGTTAGTACGGACATTATTTGAGTTACTTGCTGGGGCGTCGTCAAGCGGTAAGACCCGGGTCTTTGGAATCCGTATTCGTAGGTTCGAATCCTACCGCCCCAGCCATTATACTTTGAGCTATGCTGGCATTGCGCGAACGTAACTGGCTTTTTGGCTGTAGAGGTGGGGCATGTACAACAAAATTAAAGTCTTTACTGGTAACGCCAACCCCTTGTTGGCAGAAACTATTTGTAATTACCTGCATGTTCCTCTAAGCCAAATGATTGTGCGTCGTTTCAGCGACGGCGAGATCCTGGTGGAAGTGGGTGAAAACGTGCGTGGTACCGACGTATTTGTCATTCAGCCCACCAGCCCTCCGGTCAACGAACATTTGATGGAACTCCTGGTCATGCTGGACGCGCTCAAGCGTTCCAGCGCCAGGCGCATTACCGCGGTTATTCCCTACTATGGCTATGCCCGGCAAGACCGCAAGGTGGCGCCCCGTGTGCCCATCAGCGCCAAGCTGGTGGCTGACCTCATAACCACCGCCGGGGCCAACCGGGTGCTGTGCCTGGATTTGCACGCCGGGCAGATTGGCGGCTTTTTCAATATTCCCGTGGATCACCTTTTCGCAGCCCCAGTGATGCTGGAATACCTGCGCAGCAATCTTGACCCCTCCGTTCCTTCGGTTATAGTAAGCCCGGATGCCGGTGGGGTGGAGCGCGCCCGCGCTATTGCCAAACGGCTTGATATTCCTCTGGCCATTATCGACAAACGCCGCGAAAAGGCCAACGAGGCTGAGGCCATGCATATAATTGGCGATGTGGAGGGACGTTTGGCGGTGGTGGTTGACGATATGGTGGACACCGCCGGTACGCTTACCGAAGCCGCCCGCGCGCTTACCAAGTATGGCTGTAAAGAAGTTTGGGTGGTAACCACTCATGCTGTGTTGTCGGGGCCGGCGGTCAAGCGCATTGCTGAGTCTCCCCTTGCGCGCATGGTGGTCAGTGATACCATTACGTTGTCCGAGCAGGCCCAAAAAGTTGAAAAAATACAGATACTGTCTGTGGCCTCTTTGCTGGGTGAGGCCATTAAGCGTATCCACATGGAAGATTCGGTAAGTTGCTTGTTCGTTTAACTAGCGCTTTGCTTTTTTGGTGAAGAATATTGGTAATGAATGTGTTATCACCGGTGAAGCTGGTTGTGGGCCTGGGAAATCCAGGGCCGCAATATGCGGGCAGCCGGCACAACATGGGTTTTATGGTTCTTGATTCTTTGGCTGCCCACTTTAACGTAACTCTCAATATCGACAAGAAAAAATTCCACAGCCAGTGGGGGGAGATAAGGCTTGGCGCCAGAAAAATAATTCTGGCCCAACCGCAAACCTATATGAATTTAAGCGGTGAGGCGGTGCAGGCCCTGGCCAGTTATTTTCATATAGAGTCTTCCGCTATAGTGGTAGTTTACGACGATCTGGATCTTGGCTTTGGCCGTCTGAAAATAAATGTCAATCGTGGCGCGGGCGGGCATAAGGGTATAGCCTCTATTATAGATTATCTTGATACGGAAGAGTTTGTGCGTCTTAGGGTTGGCATAGACCGCCCGCGTTTTGCTGAAGCTGTAGAACGCTATGTACTTTCTAATTTTTACCCAGATCAGAAACAAGATTTGGAAAAAGTAGTGGAAAACGCGCGCCTTTGCTTGCTGGCCATATTGGAAGACGGGCCGGTGGCGGCGATGCAGAAATTTAATCGCAATTGTTAATATAAAAGCTTTTCACACTAAAATTGAGGTAAGAAAGATGAATGTTATAACCATGGTCGCTCCATGGCTGGCTTTATTGTGCTTGGTGGTGGCTTATGCCATCTACCGCTATGTGAAGTCCCAGCCCAACGGTAACCCCACCATGCAGCGCATTGAAAAAATGATTCATGCGGGTGCTATGGCCTTCTTGAAAAAAGAATATTCTATTCTGAGTATATTCATTATTGTGGTTTTTGTGCTGCTATGGGTAGTGGTGGACAGACGAATTGAAACATCCTCCATTCCCTGGACCGCCATCACTTTTGTTAGCGGCGCCATTTGCTCCATGCTGGCCGGTTTTTGCGGCATGTCCGCGGCCACCAAGGGCAACTCGCGCACCGCGGAAGCCGCCAACAAGCACGGCCAGGCTAAGGCGCTCAACGTGTCCTACATGGCTGGCTCGGTCATGGGCCTTTCGGTGGCCGGCCTGGGCCTTTTAGGTGTGGGCCTGTGGTTCAACTTTTTCGGCGGAGACCCCGTAACCGCGCAATACATCAATGGCTTTGCCATGGGCGCCAGCTCTATTGCCCTGTTTGCCAGGGTGGGCGGGGGCATTTATACCAAGGCCGCCGACGTGGGCTCCGACCTGGTGGGTAAGGTGGAAGCCGGCATTCCGGAAGACGACCCGCGCAACCCAGGAGTTATTGCCGACAACGTGGGCGACAACGTGGGTGACATTGCCGGCATGGGCGCCGACATATTCGAGTCTTATGTGGGCTCCATTATTGCCACCATTGCCATTGGCGCCACCATGACCTTTGTGGACCTGGGCCAACTGGGCATAACCAACCCCGCGCCCTCTACGGTGCTGCAGCTTATGGCCTACCCTGTATTTGTGGTAATGGCCGGGGCGGTGGCTTCGCTAATTGGTGTGGCTTCCATTAAAATATTTGAAAAGGGTTCACCTCAGGGAGCGTTGCGCTATACCACTTTTGTGGCGGCCGTCATTTTTGCCGCGCTGGCCTATGTGGGCATTTACATCTTGAAAGAAGTGCCCAACGTGGCTTGGTGGGCGGTATTCAGTGGCCTGATTGTTGGCATTTTTATCGGATTGATTGCCGAATACTACACCAGCAGCAAGCCAGTGCGCCATATTGCGGAAAACAGCCAGACCGGCCCGGCTACGGTAATCATCAGCGGCTTGGCGGTGGGCATGCGCTCCACATATCTGCCTATGCTGGCCATTTGCGCTGGCACCTATATTGCCTATAAAGTGGCCGGCGTGTATGGCATTGGCCTGTCCGCGGTGGGCATGCTGGCTACGGTGGGCGTTACCATGACCGTGGACGCCTACGGCCCCATTGCCGACAACGCCGGCGGCATCAGCGAAATGAGCCACCTGGGGCCGGAAACCCGTAAGATTACCGACTCCCTGGATGCCCTGGGCAACACCACCGCCGCCATTGGCAAGGGCTTTGCCATTGGCTCGGCGGCGCTTACCGCGTTGGCCTTGTTTGTGGCTTATACCCGCGCCGCCGGTGTGGATGTCATTGACATGACCAACCCCATGGTGGTGATCGGCGTGTTCCTGGGGGCCATAGTGCCCATGCTGGCCGCGGCCATGACTATGGAATCGGTGGGGCGGGCCGCCTTCCTTATGGTGGAAGAAATCCGTCGCCAGTTCCGCACCATTCCCGGCCTGTTAGAGGGTAAGGAAGGGGTGGAGCCCGACCCGGCCACCTGCGTTAAAATCTGTACCGAGGGCGCGTTAAAAGAAATGCTTGCTCCCGGCCTTATGGCGGTGCTGGCGCCTATTGTGGTGGGTTTCATTTTAGGGCCCCATGCCCTGGGCGGCATGCTGCTGGGTTCCACTGTGATGGGCGTATTTTTAGCGCTTTTCATGGCCAATTCCGGCGGCGCCTGGGACAATGCCAAGAAGCTGATAGAATCTGGCGAATTCGGCGGCAAGGGTTCTGACAACCACAAGGCCGCGGTGGTGGGCGACACGGTTGGCGACCCCTTCAAAGATACCTCGGGCCCGGCCATGAACATTCTCATCAAGCTTATGAGCGTGGTGAGCTTGGTGCTGGCGCCGGTGCTTGGTGTATACTTGCTGCAATAGCACGCTATAGCAATCAATAAAGAGGCGGGCCTTTTCTGGCCCGCCTCTTTTGCTTTTTTAATCGTCAAAGTTCCAGGTACAGGGGCGCGGCTCAGATAAATAAGGGGTTATTCGCCAGCCTTCCGGCTCATTAACCAAGTGCAGGCAGCCATTATTGCCGGTGCTGAAGATGCTGGCGCCATGGGATCCGGCTCGGGCCAGCACCTCGGCGCGAGGCATGCCATAGGTGTTCATGCAGCCGGTGGAAAAGATTACCGCCTCGGGCCGCATGTTATCTATAAGCTTTTGGCTGCAAGAGCCTTTGCCGCCGTGATGGGCGGCCATTAGCACATGCCGGCCCGCAGGCAGGTCTTTTATTCTCTGCTCCACCTGCGGGCCATTGTCACCAGGCAGCCACAGCCAGTTATTGTCTTGGCCCAAACCAACCCACAAACTTAGGTTGTTAGCATTACCTGGCGGCAGCGAGGGCGGGGGCCACAGTATTTTGACTGAGGCGCCGCCTATCTGTTCATCATAACCGGCGCGCATAATTTTTATTTGTACCTGGCGATCTCTGGCCAGATTAAGCAGCCTTATATAGCCCTCTTCAAGCTCTTCCTGGGAGTCCTCATAGCCGTTAATCCATAGTTCTTTGGGCTCAAACCAGCGCAGCAAAAAACCAAGCCCGCTGTAATGGTCGGGGGGGGGGTGAGAGGCTCCCCGGATATCCAGCTTGC
>JAVBVK010000024.1:0-16494 GCA_031554335.1 Desulfarculales bacterium | reverse complement strand
TCCGGCGGCATACGCTCCACTTTTGAGGCGCGTGGCTATACCGCCTGGGATCCCACTTCGCCGGTATTCATTCTGGAAGGGCCGCTGGGCCACACCTTGCATATCCCCACGGTCTTTTATTCCTATACCGGCGAAGCGCTGGATCGCAAAATACCACTGCTGCGCGCGGCCGCCGCCTGCTCGCAGCAAGCGCTACGCATTTTACGCCTGTTCGGCAACACCAGCGCCACTGCTGTGCAGACAGTGGTGGGGGCGGAACAGGAATACTTTCTGGTAGACAAACGCCTGGCCGCCCTGCGCCCAGACCTTATGCTGACCGGCCGCACTTTGCTGGGGGCGCCCGCGCCCAAGGGCCAGGAACTGGAAGACCACTACTTCGGCGCTATTCCCACGCGGGTTATGGCCTTCATGCAAGATGTGGAATGCCGCCTGCTGGCCTTGGGCATTCCCTGCCAAACCCGCCATAATGAGGTGGCGCCCGGCCAGTTTGAAATGGCCCCGCTGTATGAGGAGGTTAACCTGGCCGCTGACCACAACATGTTGATTATGAACCTCTTACGCCATACCGCCGGCAAGCACGGCTTCCTGTGCCTGCTGCATGAAAAGCCGTTTGCCGGGGTAAACGGTAGCGGCAAGCATAACAACTGGTCGCTGCGCGATTCTGACGGCAACAACTTGCTGAGCCCGGGCGCCACCCCGCAGACCAATGCCCAGTTTCTGGTATTTTTGGCGGCAGTATTGCGGGCGGTGCACCAGCATGCGGCCGCCCTGCGCCTGGGCATTATTGGCGCTGGCAATGATCATCGCCTGGGCGCTAACGAGGCTCCGCCGGCTATTCTGTCTGTGTATTTGGGTGAGCAGCTTACTAAAGTTATAGATAATCTTCTGGCCGGCGCCGGCGGCCAGCCCGCCGCTGAGGGGCGTACTATTGAAATAGGCGTATCCAGCCTGCCGCCTCTGCCTCGCGATCTTTCCGACCGCAACCGCACCAGCCCCTTTGCCTTTACCGGCAACAAGTTTGAATTTCGCGCGTTGGGCGCTTCACAATCCATAGCGCCGGCCAATATTGCGCTTAATAGCGCGGTGGCCTGCGCGCTGGATGATATTGCCGCCAGCCTGGAAGAGCGCATGGCCGCCGGCGGTTCATTAAATCATGCCGTACATGAACTTCTGGTGGAACTTTTTCGCGAGCATCTGCCCATAATATTCAACGGCAATGGTTACGCGCCACAATGGCAAAAAGAGGCGGCCCGGCGCGGCCTGCCCAATATACCCAACACCGTGGACGCCTTGGAGCTCTATAGCGACCCCGCGGTAATGGCGGTATTTTCGCGCCATGGCGTGCTCTCCCCGCGGGAGATGCTGGCACGGCAGGAGATATTGCAAGACAATTACAGCAAAACCATTGCCATTGAAGCCAGCCTGCTAAGCCGTATTGGCCGCACCACCATTTTGCCTGTGGCTCTGGCGGCCCAGGCCGAGGCGGCGGAGCTTTTGCGGTGTACACGCCGGGAGTTGAAAGATGGCGACGACATATCGGTGGAGGAAGAGCGTTTTGTTGTTTTACGCAAGCATAATCTGGCGCTACAGCAGGCGCTGGAGTGCCTGGATAAAACCCGGGCCGAGTTGCCGACATTATGCTCCGCCTGGGCCAAGGCCCGCCTGGCCGGTGATTTGTTGCTGCCGGCCATGGGGCATTGCCGTGCACAAATGGATGCTTTGGAGCTTATGATTAATGATGCGCAATGGCCGTTGCCAACCTATGCCGAACTGATGTGGGCGTGTTGAAGAGCTAGCGCCCCCCGCGAGAGGAGACAGTGAGCACACTATATAATCCCAAAGAAGAACACGATGCATGCGGGGTTGGCTTTGTGGCCAGCCTGCCTGGCCATTGCCACCGCCGGGTGGTAACCACCGCGTTAAGCGCCATGGCCAGCTTAGCACATCGCGGCGGGCATGCGGCCAACGGCGCCAGCGCCGATGGCGCGGGCATACTTTTGCCGATTCCGCGGGAGTTTTTTCATAAGCAGTGGCCGCTGTTAAAAAACACAGAGCGCGTTGGGCGGCCCTGGGCGCTGGGCCAGCTGTTTTTACCGGCAAATGCCGCCCTGCGTGCCGCTATTATGGAAATCGCCGGCCAGTGCCTGGCCGCGCGCGGCTTTGATCTGGCCGAAGTAAGGCAAGTGCCGCTTAATGTGGAGGCGCTGGACGAACCCGCCCGAAAGACCATGCCGGTAATACTACAGATTATGGCCCTGCCGCGGCGCTGGGCCCGGGAGGCCGCGCCAGAGCAGGTGTATGAGGTTTGCGAGCAGCAGCTATACCTTGCCCGGCGCTGCCTGGAGAACGCGGCATGGTTGTTGTTGGGTAAAGCCGGGCAAAGTGAAAAAAATTTTCACGTCGCCAGCCTTTCCTGCCGCAGCCTGGTTTACAAGGGCATGCTGTCGGGCGGCAGGCTGGCCAGCTTTTATCCCGATTTGCAAGACGACTTATTTACCGCCCCCTTTACCGTGTTTCACGAGCGTTTCAGCACCAACACCCTGCCGTCCTGGTCGTTGGCCCAGCCTTTTCGCCATTTGGCGCATAACGGCGAAATCAACACCATTAAAGGCAATATCATGCGCATGCGCGGGCGCGAGCCGATATTGGCTTCCCCTGTCTTCGGCGCTGATTTGGGAGATTTATTACCCATCGTGGACGAATGCGGCAGTGATTCCGCCATCTTTGACCAGGTGCTGGAACTGCTGGTGCGCGGCGGCCGCTCTATGGCGCATGCCTTGATGATGATGGTGCCCGAGCCATTTGGCCGCGCCTATGTCATGGGCGACAACAAGCGCGCCTTTTACGAGTATCACGCCGCGCTTATGGAACCATGGGACGGCCCCACGGCTATGGTCTTCAGCGATGGTTACAGCCAGGTGGGCGCGTTGCTGGATCGCAATGGTTTGCGCCCCTGCCGTTACAGTGTCGATAGAGACGGCATGGTCGTTCTGGCTTCGGAAACGGGAGTGGCCAGCGAGGTTGAGCGCGAGATTAGGCAGCGTGGGCACTTGCCGCCGCGTCGCATGATCATTGCCGATGTGGCCCGCCACCGCCTGATGCCGGATGTGGAAATCAAAGGCCAGGTCATCCGCGCCCATCCCTACCGCCGTTGGCTACGCGACAACTGTGTGGAGCTTGGCTCTCTGCATCCGCCCGAACAGGCGGTAAATGAACACCCCGAGGCGGATGCCGCGAAAAAACGTCTTTATGGCTACAGCGCGCAATTTATTAAGCAAGTGTTGCGCCCCATGGCGCAATATGCCCAGGAGCCAGTGCAGTCCATGGGCTATGATCAGCCTTTGGCAATACTGGATGACGCGCCGCAGTTGTTATTTAACTATTTCAAACAGCAGTTCGCCCAGGTAACCAACCCGCCCATAGATTCGCAACGCGAGGAACTGTCCATGTCGCTTATGGGTTTTGCCGGCCGCGAGCGCAACCTGCTGCTGCCCCAGGCGGAACATTGCGCCCTGCTGCGCCTTGCCCACCCGTTTCTCAGTAAAGAAGATATGGAGCGCCTGCGCGCCTCGCGCAACCCCAACCTTAAGTCTCACACCTTAGACGCCACTTTTGCCGTCCCGCCACAGACCGCCATGGCCAGCGCCATGGGTCAAGCTTTAGAAAGCGCCCTGGCAGAGCTGGCGGCGCGGGCCGAACAAGCTTTGTCCGCCGGCGCCACCATACTTATAATCAGCGATATTGCCGCTGGCCCCAAGCGGGTGCCCATACCCGCGCTATTGGCCACCGCCGGGCTGCATCATCATTTGCTGCGCCGCGGTTTGCGCCACGCCTGCGGCATTTTGGTGGAAAGCGGTGAAGCCAGCGAAATAATGCACATGGCGCTTTTAGTGGCCTATGGCGCCAGCGGCGTATGCCCTTACCTGGCCATGGAAATGGTGGCCGAGCTTGGTTCTAGCCTGCCAGAGGGCGGCAAAGGCGCCTATACGGCTATGGATAACTATGTAACCGCGTTAAAGAAGGGGTTTTTGAAAACTTTAGCGCGCTTGGGTATCTCCACCTTGCGCAGCTTCCGTGGCGCGCAAACTTTCGAGGCCATTGGCCTGTCCAGTGAGGTTATAGATCATTGCTTTACCGGAACCCAAAGCCGCTTGGGCGGCATGGGCTTTGCCGCTTTGGCCGCCGAGGCCTGCGCCCGCCATTACCGGGCTTACGGCAAGAGCGAACAGGCAAAGGCGGCCGCGCCCACCAGGCATCTGTGGTCCGCGGGTGTGGTCAAGGCCTTGCACAGGGCTGTAGGAGGCCACGAATTGGTGGAAGAAGCCTGGCAGGCCTATATTACCGGCAGCGATGAGCTGGCGCGGCCGGCCACCTTGCGCGGCCTGCTTGAACTGCGGGAGGGCTCACATGCCCTTGCCCTGCGGGAGGTGGAACCCGCGGCAAGCATTGTACGGCGCTTTGTGGGGGCGGCTATGTCGTTGGGCTCTCTCAGCGCGGAAGCCCACGAAACCGTGGCCGTGGCCTGCAACCGCTTAGGCGCGCGCAGTAACAGCGGCGAGGGCGGGGAAGACCCGGCGCGCAACCACCCCCGGGCGGACAACATAGGCCGGCCGATGGACAAACGCTCGCGTATCCGCCAGATAGCCTCTGGCCGTTTCGGAGTTACCGCAGTTTACCTGGCTGTCGCTGACGAGATTCAGATAAAGATGGCGCAAGGAGCCAAGCCCGGCGAGGGCGGGCAACTGCCGGCCCATAAGGTAACTCCGGAAATAGCCCGGGCGCGTCATACCATGCCGGGGGTTTCGCTCATCTCGCCGCCACCCCACCATGATATCTATTCCATTGAGGATTTGGCCCAGCTCATTTATGATGTGCGCCGCATTCAACCCATGGCCCGCATATCGGTAAAATTGGTGGCGGAGGCCGGGGTGGGCACTGTGGCCGTGGGCTGCGTTAAAGCCGGGGCGCACAGCATTACCATTTCCGGGCACGATGGCGGCACCGGAGCGTCGCCCTTGTCCGCCATAGAGCATGTGGGCCTGCCCTGGGAAATGGGGTTGGTGGAGGCGCATCAGGCGCTTGTGGCAAGCGGCCTACGCCAGCAGGTTAGCTTGCAGGTAGACGGCCTTCTGCGCACCGGGCGCGATTTGGCGGTGGCCGCGCTTTTGGGGGCCAACGAGTTTGCCTTTGGCAGCGGGCTTATGGTGGCCATGGGTTGTCTTATGTGCCGTGGCTGCCACCTGGGCAAATGCCCGGTGGGCATTGCCACGCAAGAGGAGAGCTTGCGCGTTCGATTTATCGGTAAGCCGGAGTATGTGGAACGCTATTTACTAAAGCTGGCTGAAGACATGCGCCGGCATATGGCGCGCATGGGCTTTGCCACGGTAGCGGCAATGGTTGGGCAGGCGGGGGCGCTGGCGCCCAGGCGGCAAGATCTGCCAGACAAGGCGGCTGGTTTGAATTTGCGGCCGCTGTTGGCTGTGGCCCGTCAGGGGCAAAACACAGAGAAAAATAACGACGGCGACCATGCGACGGTTGTGGGCGGTAACGAAACAGAGCTTGAGGCCGCTATTATGCAAGCGGCCCGCCCTGTGCTGCAAGGCTTGGCCGCCCGTTGCTCTTACGAGGCAAAAATAAAAAATACCGATCGCGCCATAGGCGTGTGGTTGTCGGGCAAAGTGGCGCGGCGGCAAGTGGCCGGCAGCCTGCCCGCGCTGCCCGACCACAGTATTTGCCTGGGTTTTTCAGGGTCGGCGGGGCAAAGCCTGGCTGCCTTTCTGGCGCGGGGGATTACCATAAAAATGCGCGGCGATGCCAATGACTATGCCGGCAAAGGGTTATCCGGCGGCGTGCTGGTTGTTGCCCCAGGCTATGATGCGCCCAGCGGCGGCGAGGCCATATTGCCTGGCCAAGCTATTATTGGCAATGTGGCGCTATACGGCGCCACCTCCGGCCAGGCTTACATAGGCGGCATGGCTGGAGAAAGATTTGCCGTGCGCAACAGCGGCGCTGTGGCGGTGGTGGAAGGCGTGGGCGATCATGGCTGCGAATACATGACTGGAGGCACGGTAGTGGTAATAGGCCCCTGTGGCTACAATTTTGCGGCGGGTATGAGCGGCGGCGTGGCATTTGTCTATGATGGTGATGAGCATTTTCAAAACCGCTGTAATACCGACAACGTGGATCTGGAATCAGTTTGGCGCCGCCAGGATGAAGAGCTTTTGCTCCATTTGCTTAAGCAGCACTTGCGGCACACCGGCAGCGTTCGCGCCGCTTCGCTGCTGGCCAATTGGGAGGCGGCCCGCAGCCTGTTCGTTAAGGTGCTGCCTTTAGGTTACGAGCAGGCAATGGCCCGCCTGCATCAGTCAGACCGTAACGACTCTGACACGGTTTCCAACACGGAAGAGGTTTTCGGCCCTTACGCGTAATGTTAGCGGCTATAGCTCTTTTATGTCAGGCAGCGCCCCTGTAGGGGGCGCTTTTTATGTGGCAACAGGCTACAGTTGGCTTTTGTGATTTTTTTTGCTGGCATGATAACCAATGGTAAGCACGAGGAACCAGATGGGGGTTATCATAAGCACTTCACGTGTATCTTGCTCCAGGGTGAGCAGGAAGATGACAAAAGCAAAGAATATTTGCGTAACCCATATCATGGCTTTACCGCTTCCCCGAACAGCTTGACCGAAACAAGGTTTAAGGCCACCAACAACAGCACCAGGCCAATGGCTGGCGCCCAAGGCGACAGGTTGGGAAACCAGAAATGCACGTAGCCCGATATGGCGATAATATCCGCCGTGCCTGTCACCACCCAACACAGCCAGTAGCTCCAGCCAACAAAAAAACCAGCCCACGGTCCCAGCAGGTCTTCGCTGAAGTCGGCGAATGATTTGTAGTTAAGGTTGGAGAGCAGCAATTCACCCATGGCGCGCATGAAGAAAAAAAGGAAGAAACCGATAATGGCATACACCAGAATAATAGATGGGCCGGCCAGGCCAATGGTTTTTCCGGAACCCATAAACAAGCCGGTGCCAATGGCCCCGCCTATGGCAATAAGCTGGATGTGCCGGTTGCTCAACCCGCGCTGGAGTTTTTTTTCAGGGCCAGAATTGGTGGTGGTGGCGCTGTTCATAATAGTCCTTTTTCTCCAGGGCGTTTTGCCTGGCGCACCGGTCGTGGAAGTTGTAGTTCGCTGAATTAACCGATTTTACGGCAAAATGTCGAAATTAGCAAAAACTACAGTAACAGCGGCCGCGCCAGATGGCATCATTGCGGTATTTTAAAAACGCTGGTTGGCGGGTAGGCGGCGCAAGGCTTTGTTGATTCTTGCGGCTGGCTGTGGAAATGGCGTTGAGCCGGCATCGCCAAGTCACAATTAGGTAGTTTGTAAGTTAACTATATATAATAATTAATAAAATTCCAGAGGTGGCGAAGGCCTTGCTCATTTCAAATGAAATATAGTAGAATTGTTATGGATTATATAGTCGAGAGCAGTAACTAGAAGTCATTTATGAAATGACTTCCAACGTTGTCTGAAAAGGCTTACGCGGCGGCGCAAGCCGCCAGCAGCCCGCCGAAAATCACGCTTTTCGGCGGGGTGGGCTTTCGTAAATCACCTGCAAGGGGATTTATGATATGAAATGAACTTTAGTTATATTGATAAGTGATGGTAAAAACATGGCACACAGCATAGATTCAATCAATACGCATGACTTATCCCGCCTGCTGGGCAGGGCGGACTTGGGCCTGTGGGAACTCATAGATGATGGTAACGGGCTGCATTTCAAATTCGATCAGTTCCTGCCTGCCCTGCTGGGGCATGGCTGGGCAGGCCTTACCCAAACTTGGGCTGCGTTCTGGCAATGCGTTCACCCCGCGGACCAGCCGGCCCTGCAGGCCGTGCTGGACGCCTGCCTGAGCGGCCAGCGGGAGGAGTTTAGCGGCCAATACCGCCTGCGCGGAGCCGATGGCTGGGTGGAGGTACTTTGGGCCGCGCAAAAGCCAACTACGGCGCGGGGGCTGGTTAAGCTGGTGGGCGTGGTGCGCAAGGCCGACAACCAGAGCTATCAGGATGCGGTTAACGTGCGCACCCGTTTAATGCTAGACTCCATGCCATGGTGCTGTAACTTCTGGGATAAAAATTTCAACAACATTGATTGTAACGAGGCGGCGGCAAAGCTGTTCGACCTGTCCAGCAAGCAGGAATATCTGGATCGCTTTTTCGAGCTTTCGCCCGTATACCAGCCCAACGGCCGCCTGAGCAGTGAACTGGCTTTGGAATATATAACCAAAGCCTTCCACGAGGGATCATATATTTTCGAGTGGATGCATCAAAAGCTCAATGGTGATCCCATGCCTTCAGAGATAACCCTGGTGCGGGTGAAATATGAAGACGACGATATCGTAATTGGCTATACCCGCGACCTGCGTGAATTGAAGGCCAAAGAAAAGGAGCTGGACAAGGAGCGCGTGCTGTTGCGCACCATACTGGACAGCAGCCCGGTGTGCTTTGTTATTTTAGTCGATGAAGTGGTGCGTTTCGCCACTCCCCATGCCAGGTCCGTGTTAGGTATAGATATCAACGCCAAGCTATCCGACTTTTATACCGACCCGCGCGAGCGAGGCGCCTTTTTGCATGACGTGCAAACCGACGGAACCATAAACTGGCGCACCGTGTCTTTACAGGGGGCGGACGGCCAGACCAAATTCATGCTGGCCAACGCGGTTATGGCCGAATATTACGAAGAAAAATGCGTCATGTCCTGGTTTCTGGATGTAACGGAGTTGCGTGAGGCTGACGAACGGGTGCGTTTGATGCTGGACTCCATGCCTTTGTGCTGCAACTTCTGGGACAAAGACTTCCGGAATATAGATTGCAATGAGGCCGCGGCCAAGCTCTTTGATCTGTCCAGCAAACAGGAATATCTGGATCGTTTCTTCGAGCTCTCGCCAGAGCATCAGCCCAATGGCCGCCTGAGCAGTGAACTGGCCTTGGAGTATATAACCAAAGCCTTCAACGAGGGTTCGCATACTTTCGAATGGATGCATCAAAAACTTAACGGCGAGCCTATACCAGCGGAAATAACCTTGGTGAGGGTGCGGCATGGTAATGACAATATTGTAATTGGCTACACCCGCGACCTGCGCGAGTTGAAGGCCAAACAGTTGGAACTGGACAGCGAGCGCCAATTGCTGCGCAAGGTTATGGACGGCAGCCCGGTGTGCTTTGTGATTCTGGTTGACGACGTGGTGCGCTTTGCCAACCCCTTTGCCATAGAATTTTTGGGCACCCGCTTAGGTGGCGATGTATGGGAATTTTACGTGGATCAGGAAGAGCGCGAGGCGTTTTTTGCGGATCTTGAACGCGACGGCGGGGTAAGCTGGCGGGTGGTGAGTATTCAGGCCGACGATGGCAGCAGCCGTGAGATGCTGGCTAACGCCTCTATGGCCGAATATTACGGTGAGCCCTGCGTTATGCTGTGGCTGCTGGATGTAACCGAGATGCGCAACACCGAGCGCGAGCTGCGTTTGGCCCGCGACGCCGCTGAAAGCAGTACCCGCGCTAAAAGCGACTTTCTGGCCAATATGAGCCACGAAATCAGAACTCCTATGAATGCGGTGCTGGGTATGACTAAACTGGTTTTAGATACCCAGCTAACGGGTATGCAGCGTGGCTACTTGGAAAAAGCCGAGCAGTCGGCCGAGGTTTTATTGCGCATTATTAACGATATTCTCGACTTTTCCAAAATAGAGGCCGGCAAACTGGAAATGGAGCAGGTGGAATTCAGCCTAAGCCGCAGCCTGCACAATTCCATAGACACTCTGCGGGATCTGGCTGTGGAAAAAGGTCTGGAATTCAGTCTTACCATTGATGAGCGCGTGCCGCCCCATCTAAGGGGTGACTCTTTGCGTTTGGTACAGATTATGAATAATTTACTGAGCAATGCGCTCAAATTTACCAATAAGGGCTGGGTAAAAACCAAGGTATGGCTCAGGGAGCGCAAGGGCGATACGGCAACGCTAGAGTTTTTGGTGGAAGATTCAGGAATGGGCATGGATCAGGCCAGCCTGGACAAGCTGTTTTCGCCTTTTACCCAGGCCGACAATTCCATTACCCGGCGCTATGGCGGCACCGGGTTGGGGCTGGCTATCTGCCAGCGCCTGGTGGAAATGATGGGCGGGCGGATATGGTGTGAAAGCCAGGTGGGGGTGGGCAGCAAATTTTATTTTACCGCCAATTTCCAAGTAGTGGAAAGCGCCGACGGCAGAGCTGGCAATGCCGTTCCGACCAGCGCCGAAGAGCTTATCGCCCAGTTGGGCTCGTTGGAACATGTGCGCGTGCTTTTGGTGGAAGATAATAAAATAAACCAAATGGTGCTTAAAGCCATTTTGCGTAAGGTGAATCTTAAGGTAGACCTGGCCAATAACGGCTATGAGGCCATAGACAAAGTGCAAGCCCATGACTATGATTTTGTTTTTATGGACGTGCAAATGCCGGAAATGGACGGGCTCAGCGCCACCGCGCGTATACGCCAAGATGACCGCTTTCGCGATTTGCCCATTGTGGCCATGACCGCCCATGCCATGGTGGGAGACAGGGAAAAAAGTTTGAGCGCCGGCATGAACGACCATTTGACCAAGCCCATTGACCCGGTGGAGGTGTTCAGGGTGTTGAAAAAGTGGCTGGCACCCAAAATAGCCGCACGCTGACAGGCGCCAATTCTCCAAAAATTTATTGGAACGGTTGTTCTTAAACCGCTTTCAGAAAGTTGCGGTTCGGACAACTTTCTGAAAGCGGTTTGTTTTTGCGCGGCATGGTTGGCCCGAACCTTGCCAGCGCATGCAACTCCATTAATTTTATACCCCCCCTCATATTACTTACCAAAGATTAACCATGGCTGCGGACGGCTGGCCGAGCCTTGACTCTGAGAACAGAAAGTTTATTTTTAAAAACGGGCAAACAAAAAAATGTGCGGATAAAGATATGCAAATAGGGCCAAGAAAGTTAATCGGATAAAGAAAGGCGGTAATTATGGTGCAGGTAAAAAAAATTCTTTGTGCGGTGGATTTAGGTGATAAGTCCGCCCCAACGGTTATGGCGCATGCCGGTGGCATGGCTAAGGCATACGGAGCTGAAGTAAAGGTTCTGTATGTCATCCCGCTTGCCAGCGTTATTTACAGCGATGCTCCCATGAAGATGGATGTCATTATGGAAGTGGAGAGCAAAATGCGTCAGGGCGGCGAAGAAAGGATGGTTAAATTTATTGCTGATTACTTGTCTGATGTAAACGCCACGGGGATAGTGCGCGAGGGTGATCCTGCCCAGGAGATTTTGCAGGTGGCTGAAGACGAAAAGGTTGATATGATAATAGTTGGCAGCAGGGGCCTAAAAGGCGTTAAACGCATAGTGTTTGGCTCTGTGGCGGAAAAGGTGGTAAAAAACTCCCATCTGCCGGTTTTGACAGTGCACCCCGCGCGCTAGCGAAAACGGTCTTTTCTTTTTCTTCCTTATGCTGAAAAGGAAGATGTTGCGGCCGACAAGCCTGCTAACGTTTGTGCGGCGTTTAGTCTGCCAGTCGTTTGCCGATGTATTTTAGTGGTGCTAAATTCATTATTTCCAGAATTCGGCGGTACAATCATTGCCGCCGAATTCATAGTCTATAATGCGGCCTTGCTGGTTAACGTAGATAATGGTTTTGCACCATCTGATAATCGTATAGGGCGGTATATAGTCCATTACATACTCGGGGCGGGCGATGTATTGTCCCCTGTAGCCGTCATAGACCATGCGGTTTCTTGGCACATAGCGGAAATAGCCGCCTTCCTGGGCCTCATATTCATGTGCCCAAATATAGGCCCAACCCGTAGCGGTAGGATACTTGTTTGTTGGGGGGTGGCCGGCCAGCACGCCTTCAACCGGACTGCCCACCATACCTTCCAGAGCCTTGTCATAATAATAGCCGCTGCAGCCACAGCAAAGCAGCAAAAGCGCCGCCAGCAGAGATGTGGACAGGCAAATTCTCATAGGGGCACAGGCTCTCCGTTTTTTTGGTGTTCAAAAGTTAACCTTATTGGCCTTGTCAAAGCCAGCTAAACTATGCGGGCAGCGCCAAATTTAAGCGGCTGCGGCCCGGCGCGCGCGCCGGCGTTGGTAGGCCATGGTTAACAATGTAAGCGCCACTCCGCTGGCGCTTAAAGTGGCGGCAATGGCAAAGGCCGCTGTGTAGCTGCCACTTTGCGAGACAATAACCGCGGCCAGGCGTGGGCCAATAAAACCGGCTACGCCTACGTTAAGCGAGATAATGCCAAAATTAATTCCCAGGTGCTTAAGACCAAAGGTGTCGGCGGTAAGCGAGGCCAGGAGCCCCATAAAGCCTCCATAGCACAGGCCCGCGGTGAGTATTGCCCCAACCACTACCACATAACTATTGGTAAACAGGCATAGTAAAAACATGGTGCTGCCGGCCAGCAGGTAAAGCATGATGAAAACCGCAAAGCGTCCGGTTTTGTCGGACACCGAACCCCAGCCCGCCCGGCCCGAGGCATTGGCTACCCCCAAAAAACCCACAATAAAGGCTGCGGCTGCGGGGCTTAGCCCTAGTGTTTCCTGCAAAATTGGCGAAGCGTGGCCTATAATCATAAGCCCGGAAGAGGTACCCAGCACCACTAACAGACATATGCAATAAAACATGGGGTCTTTGATCATTTGGGAAAAATTTTTGTCCGCCACCAAGGTTCCGCTGGATACTTTTGGCGCCTGCCAGCCGGATGGTTGGTAGCCTGTCGGCGCGGTGGGGATAAATCTGGAGCCAACCCCCACCGCCACCACAAAAATTGCGCCTAAAATTTTAAAGGCGTCAAGCACTCCAAAATTTTCTATCAGATGGGTGGCCAATGGCGCCCACACAATTACCCCGGCCGACACCCCGGCCGAGGCAAAGCCCGCGGCCAGGCCCCGACGGTCTGGGAAAAAACGTACAATATTGGAAATAGTGCCAGCGTAAACCGTGCCCACCCCAGAGGCGCACAGGGTGCCGTAGGTTAAATAAAAATGCCAGAGTTGGCCGGTAAAGCCGCTTAAAAAGCTGCCCATGCCCAACATAAGCCCGCCTATAAGCACCACCTGACGCGGAGCCAGGTATTCCTGGGCCTTGCCCGCGAACACAATAATTATGGTGGAAAAGGTCATCATCAGGGTGAAACCCAAGGAGATATCGGCCAAAGAACATTGCAAGAACGCGGCCATGGGTTTTTGGAACACACTCCACGCATAGCAAAAGCCAGCGCAGATATTTACTACTATACATATAGCCAGCACCAGCCAGCGCCGTTTGTCCCAGTTAATCATTACGTTTTCGTCTCACTAATTAATATTTTTGTTAAGAAGGTGTTAATGACGGCCAGCTTATAAATCGCTGCTTAAAGTTCATTTCATAAATCCCCGGGATTTATGAAGCCCGCCCCGCCGCAAAGCTTGCTTTGCGGCGGGCTGCCGGCGGCTGCGCCGCCAGGCGAGCCTTATTCAGGCAGGGTTGGCAGTAAGCTATGAACTGGCTTCTAATTATCAACAGTTGATATACGCCGAATGCAAATTGTTTAAATTATACCATGTGGGTCAATAAAACCAGCGCCACCCGCGCAGCTTAAAATGGTATTGGTTACAATGCGCGCCCAGGCGGCGGGTCTTGGCCTTGTGCGAAAACAATATACAAAAATTAAAGGGCTGTATTAGGCTAGCCTGTGTGGTAGGCTAGGTATATGCATGTAACCCATTGCGGGTTAAAAAACGTAGTTGACCGACTCATTCATTGGACCCTTATATTAAGTGGTCATATGCAATGGCTATGGAGCTATACGTTGTATGTAAAAACAAAGCGGCGCAAGCTGCCGAGGGTTAATTTTAGTTATTGACATTTTGATAAGCTAAATAAGGAGCGTGTAGTGGCCTCTAAAATAAGAATGTTGCTTTTGTTGATAGCGGTGTTGATGCTTTGTTCGTGCCTGCCACCGGATGACAGCATGATGCGGCAGGAAAAAGACCTGCCCACCATGCTTACCTTGGGCGCTAATTACTGCCAATATTGCCGGGCCATGAAACCCAGCATCAATAAGCTGAGTTCCGCCTATAGCGGCAAGGTCAACGTTTTGTATGTGGATGTGGAGCGCTACCCCGACTATGCCAGGCGCTATAACGCCCAGGTTGTTCCTTATACGGTTTTTATGGATAAAAGCGGCCGGGTGCTGGCGAGTAAGCCGGGCTATATGGAAGAAGCTGAGATGCGTCATTACCTGAACAGTTATCTGCTCAAGTAATGGCGTCAAGTATGATGCAACACGGCCGCCGCCTTTAAGTGGCGTCAGCGGCCAGAATTAACTTCGTGTGCAATACTGTTTTCGTTCGCGCGGCGCTTCAGGCCGGCTACATGGCAAATCCGCCATCCACCTTAAGCACCTCGCCGGTAATATAGCCGCCATCTTCCGAGGCCAGAAATAAAACCGCGCCCGCTATGTCGCGCGCGCCGCCCAGGCGCCCCATGGGAATGGCGGGAATAACGTTTTCCCGCTTGTACTTGTCGGGCACGTCTTTTATGATGCCGGCATCCACATAGCCGGGGGCAATGCAGTTTACAGTTATGCCCCTATCCGCCACTTCGCGGGCCATGGTTTTGCTCATACCCATAAGCCCCGCTTTGCTGGCGCCATAGGCCACTGTGCCCATGGCCCCGCGCAAGCCCACTACCGAAGATATGTTGATAATTCTTCCCCAACGGCGTTCCCGCATAAGGGGCAACACCGCTTTGGCGCAGTAAAAAGCGCCGTTTAAATTAACTCCAAGCACCGTGTTCCAGTCTTGCTCCGTAAGCTTCCAGGACAGGGCGTTGATGGAAATTCCGGCATTATTTACAAGCACATCTACCCCGCCCAAGTCGCTGGTTATCTTGCTCACCATGGCCGCCACCTGCTCTTCCCGGCTGATGTCGGCCGGGTAGGCAATATATCTGCCTGGATGCTGATGGCTCAGGTTAGCAACCAAAGCCTGGGCCAGTTCTTTCTGGTTGCCAATATCCGGGTAGTTCAGGGCTAAATGCGCTCCTTGGGCCGCCAGGGTGGCGGCAATCTGGCTGCCCAGGCCGCCGCTGGCGCCAGTAATCAAAACAACCTTTTCCGTCATTTTAGACATAATTCCTCACCTCAGCCTCTGTTAATTTTTACTGGCCAGCACTCGCAGCCGTATATAGTCGGCCACCCATTGTCTGCCGTCCCATAATTGGGGCCTAAGCTCGTCCGCTATTTCTTCCAATAAGTCGGCGGCCGCCTTTGCGGGCAGGCTGCGCAAATGGGCGGCGAAAAATTGGGTTATCCAGTTTTTAAGGCCGCTTTCAGCGCCAGCCAGCGGCGTGGGCCGGGCAAAGCTTGCAATGTTTACCACGTTAAAGCCGGCAGCGCCCAGGCGCGCGCCGTACTCCCCCGGGGTGGGGAAGAAAAACGGCGAATGGTAGTTGCCTCCCCGCCGTTGCATGGCGGCGCTAAAGGCTTTTTCTATGCTCTCTATATTACCACGGCCGCCAAATTCACAGACCAGCCAGCCCTTTGCCTTAAGAGCGGAGTAAATGGCGGCCAGTAAACTGTCCTGCTCTGTGATCCAGTGGAAAACGGCATTGGAGAACACGGCATCAAACTCGCCCGTCCATGGCAACTCGCAGGCGTTCATTACCATAAACTCCAGGGACGGATAAAGCGCTCTGGCCTGGTCTATCATTTCCGGCGAGCTGTCAATGCCCACCACCCGTTTACCCATTGTGGCTATCTCGCCGCTCAGGGTTCCGGTGCCGCAGCCCAGGTCTAGCACGCTAATTATGGAGCTGTGGCTCAGGTGTGCCAGCAGGTCTTTGCCGTATTGGGCCACAAAGGTGTGCCGGTCATCGTATAGCTGGGCGTTCCATTTCATATAACTGCTTTTACTTATGTATTCCATAAATTTAGGAGGTAACTTGCCGCTATTTCCCAATATGGCCGTTTGCTCAATACGGGCGGGGCATACCGCAAAGGCGTAATTCACCAGCTTTGCTTTTGTGCTCACCCTCGCGGCGGTTTGAGCTATGGCATAATTTACCGTAATAAAAGGTAAATGGCTTAACCATTGAATAATATTTAATATAAAATAGCGCATAGCATGCCTTTGCAAAAAACGCGCAAGGTATGGTGTCGCCCGCGAGGAGCTGAAGGCCATTTGCAAAACGACGATAGGCAGCCCCTTCGGATAGGATGTTATCGGAGCCGCCGTAGCCCGAGCGCAGCGGGCGGAAAGGCTGGAGAGGGGATGAAGTCCAGTTACGGGTTGCCATTGCCCATCATCCGGCATTCGCGCCAAGGGCCTTTGTTGTTTTTATTGTCGTCTGTAAGCCGCCGGTGGCGGCTATCCTGGTTCCATGTATTTAACGTAAAATATTTTAAAAAATTTTGCGGTCTGAACCTGTCCGAACCTGTCTGAACCTG
>JAVBVK010000043.1:0-8946 GCA_031554335.1 Desulfarculales bacterium | reverse complement strand
ATCAACAGTAATGTGGCATGTCATGCCGGAAGCCGCTTTGCGGCTATCCGGCATCCAGGCTGTTAGCTTTAAAAGCCAGGCCCCGGATAGCGGCTGGCGCCACTTCCGGGGTGACAATAGCGCAATTATTTGTAGTTAATGACGACGCGCCGTAATGACGGAAAACACAAAAACAGTCCCTCAAAAAACGCCCCAGGCTCTCCTGGGGCGTAACAACTGTCTATAGATTCAATGCCGATGGCCTAATTGCCAGCCGATGTGGCTCTCCTGAATGAATATTTTTCCTGAATCAAACGTATACCCATTACAGCCATTAAGCCTACAACCGAGATAAACAGGAAATTGCTGTAGAAAGGCATCTGCAAGGCAAGGAACCAGCCTAAAATGGCGGGGCTGAAGGTGCCGCCGATTCTACCCACACCAAGGCTCCAACCCACTGCGGTGCTCTTCATATCTGGAGAATAGAACTGAGAGACATAAGCGTTGAAAGTGTACTGAGCGCCCAAGGTACCCATCCCGGAAACCATAACCACAAAATTGAGCAAAACTATGTTCATCTGAAACGACATAAGCGCAATCGCCACAGCGGCGGTGCCATATAATGTTATCAATGCCTTTTTAGGACTCCATTTGTCGGAAAGCAGGCCGCCTACATAGGCGCCAATTATGCCGCCCAGACTGAGCGTCATAAGGGTCATGATGCTTGAACCCATATCATATCCCACACCACGCATCAGCTTGGGCAACCAGGTGCTCATGCCGTACACCATGAACATGCTGCAGAAAAGAACACCCCATATCATAAGTGTGCTGAATGCGCGGTGTTCCTGGAATAGTCTGGCCACTGGTATTTTAGCGGATTTTGGTACAGCAAGCTCAAACTCATCATTAGCGGAAGGTTTATAGGTGGGGTTCATCTTTTGCAGAATGGCACTCAGTTTATCAAATTGTCCGCGCCTGAAATAGTAAGTGGGAGATTCAGGCAGCATTTTGTAGAGGAAAGGCAAGCATAGTATCGGAAATACCCCGATCATGAGTACTGGCCGCCATCCATAGTCGGGGATAATAAGCATCGCCGCCCCAGCAGCTAACATGCCGCCCGCCGAATAACTTGACTGTTGCACCGCAATCATGCGATTCCGCCTATATTTCGGCGAATAGTCCGAGACCCAGGAAATCAAATTGGGCATAACCCCGCCAATGCCTAAGCCCGACAGGAAACGGTAGATGCCAAATGAAGTCGGACCTTCGGACAGAGCGGCCCCCAGCATGCAAATGCTAAAAAGAAACATGCCAGCGATGGTAATTTTTAAGCGCCCGTATTTATCGGATAGAGGTGAAATAATAAAGGTACCTATCGCCATTCCAATAATCAGGTAGCTGGCAAGTGTCCCGGCTATCACCGGCGAGAGCTGCCATTGTTCCATAATAACTGGTATAACCGTGCCGATAACGACAATATCATAGCCCTCCGCAAACATGATAAAGAAACACCAAAACATAATCCATCCATGGTGCTTGTTAAACACACCATCATCAATAAGTTGAGTGACGTTTATTTTATTCATGAGCTACATCTTTCATACAATAAGTTAATAGCGAATATTTCTACCATTTTTTAGACGGGAAGACGGGTTTACGTTTTTCATAAAAAGCCCGCAAGCCCTCTTTGGTGTCCGCGCTTTCGAATGCTCTGGCCCCCCACAGCGCTTCTTCATGAAAGGCGGTTTCCATGGGCAGGCTCATCAGGCGCAATATGGATTCTTTGGCGGTTTGCACCGCTACCGCGCTTTGGGCCAGTATCATCTCGGCGTATTTATAGGCGCCGGCCATAAGCTCTTCAGCCGCCACCACCTGGTTAAGAATGTTGTAATCAAGCGCTTCCTGGGCGCTGAAGACGCGGCCGGTCAAAATCAGCTCCATGGCGCGGTTGAAAGATATCTGGCGCACCAGGCGCACCAGGCTGCCGCCGGCCGGCACCGCGCCAATGCCCACTTCGGGAAAGGAAAACCTGGCGTCACGGGTTGCCAGGCGAATATCCGTACCCAGCAGCAGCTCCAGGCCGCCGCCCATGCACATGCCGTTTACCGCGCCAATGATGGGCTTAAACATGGGGGTATTTTTCAGGTGGGTATCGTTCCATTCGGAAATAAGGTGGCCTTTGGCCAGGTGCGGTATGGATTCGGTAAGATCGGCGCCCACGCAAAAGGCCTTTTCCCCGGCCCCGGTAAGGATGCACACCCCGACTTTAGGGTCGGCGGCCGCCTGCTTGAAGGCATTGGCCAGGTCGCTATACATGGCCAGGGTAAGCGAGTTGTGTTTATCCGGGCGGTTGATGGTGATTAAGGCCACACCGTCCTGCACATCGTATTTTATGGACATCTTAAATTACCCCCTTAGCCTTAAGCGTCTCAATCTCGCCTGCGGAAAGCCCCAGGTATTCACTGAAAATTTGGTGGTTGTGCTGGCCCACCTGCGGCGCCAGGCCGCTCACCACGCAAGGGGTTTTGCTAAGCTTGATGGGCTGGCCAAAGGTGCGGATTTCGCCAGCCGGGTACTGGTTGCCCACCACCATGTTGCGGGCGTTGATCTGCGGGTCGCTAATCGCGTCTCTTATGTTGTTGATTTTAGATACTGGCACCTGCTCGGCCAGGCCGGCCTCCAGCTCGCTGGCGGTGCGGGTGGCAAACCAGGCGTCCAGCTTGGGTTTTACCACGTTTTCGTAGTTGGCTTTTTCAAAGCGGGCCTGCATGCTCCTGGTTTCAGGCAGCTCGGCAAATTCGGGCTCGCCGAAAAATTCGCAGGTAATTTTGAAAAACTTGTCGGTATAGCCGCCAAAGAAGATATAGCCGTCTTTGGCCTGGAACAGTTCGTAAGGCTGCACAAAGGGGTGCTTGTTGCCCAGGCAGCCCTGTATTTCACCAGCCACCGTGTATTTGATAACCGCGGCTTCGGTCAGCGCGAAGGTGGAGTCCAGCTGGGCCACGTCCACCATCTGTCCCTGGCCGGTTTTTTGCGCGTGGTGATAAGCGGCCACCACCCCAATGGTGCCGAAGAATGTGGCCGCCATGTCGCCGATAATGGTGCCCACCCTAACCGGCGGCCTATCGGGGTAGCCGTTCATAGACCACAGGCCGCTGCTGGCCTGGCCGCTGTTGTCGTAGGCCGGGCGCTTTTTGTAAGGCCCGGTTTGGCCAAAGCCGGAAATGGCGGCATACACCAGTTTGGGGTTTATTTGGCTCAACACTTCATAGCCCACCCCAAGCTTGTCCATTACTCCGGCGCGGAAATTCTCCACCACCACATCAACTTTGCTAACCAGGTCTTTAAGCAGCTGCTTGCCTTCCGCTGTTCCCAGGTTAAGGGTTATGCCCATTTTGTTGCGGTTAAACTGCACAAAAAACGCGCTTATCCGCTCGCTGCCGTCCGCGCCCACCATGGGCGGAAAAGTTCTGGTGTAGTCCGGGTCGTCCGGGCTTTCCACCTTAATAACCGTTGCCCCCAGGTCGGCCAGAATCATGGAACAGTAAGGCCCGGCAACAACTCTGGTAATATCCAGCACCTTCATACCTTGTAAAGGACCAGCCATTTTTCTTGCTCCTTTTTGGAAGTTATTTAAGTTGGCTAATAAGTTCTAAAGCGCGCTCCACGCGCACCTGCTTTTCTCTAACCATGGTCTCCACTATTGCCTCCAGCAAATGCGGCGGCGCGCCCGCGCTTACGGCAATGGTACGCGCGTGCAGCGACATGTGGCCGCGCTGAATGCCCTCGGTAGCCAGCGCCCTGAGCGCGCCCAGGTTTTGCGATAAGCCCACCGCGGCCGCTATCTCGCCCAGTTCGGTGGCGGTTTTGACGCCCAGCATTTTAACCGCCAGCCTGGCCACCGGATGCACCTTGGTGGCCCCGCCCACCAGGCCCACCGCCATGGGCAGCTCTATCAGGCCGCTTAAATCGCCGTCCTTGTTTTTTTCCCAGCGGGTCAGCGAAGTGTAGCGCCCGCCGCGCGCGGCATAGGCGTGGGCGCCGGCTTCGATGGCGCGGGTGTCGTTGCCGGTGGCGGTTATTACCGGGGTAATGCCGTTCATAATGCCCTTGTTGTGGGTGGCGGCGCGGTAGGGGTCGGCCGCGGCGAAACGGTAGGCGGTGATAATGGCGTCCACCACATCACTTCCGCCCAGGTCTTCTTTCTTAACCGTGCAGCGGGCGCGGGCCAGGCGCAGGTCGGCCAGGTTGGAAAGAATGCGCAAAAGCACCCGGCCGCCGCTTAAGGTTTCGATAAAGGGCGCCAGGGCCTCCACCATGGTGTTAACCGCGTTGGCGCCCATGGCGTCCCTGGTGTCCACTATCAGGTGGGTAATCACCATCAGCCCCTCTTCAGTGTCGATGATGTGCACCTCCACGTCTTTGGCCCCGCCTTGGGCTTTTATCAGCATGGGGTCTAAGGCATTGGCGCGGGCCAGTATTTCTTCTTTGGCCTCCAGAATGCGCGCCCGCGCGTTGTGTGGGTCGGCCACGTTGATGGCCTGCATTTGCGCGCGCATAACCGGCCCGGTGTGGCTGGTAAAAAAGCCGCCGGTATTGCGCACCAGGCGCGCCATGTTGCTGGCCGCGGCAATAACGCTGGGCTCTTCCACGGCCATGGGTATAAGGTAGTCTTTACCGTTAATCATGAAGTTAAGCCCCACGCCCAGCGGCATGGGCCACACACCTATCACGTTTTCCACCATGTGGTCGGCCACCGCCAAGGGCAGGCTGCCTGTGTTGTTTAAAAGCGCCAGGTCGTCCGCGTCTAGGCCGGCCATTTCGGCCACTTCCTGCTGGCGCTCGCCGGGGCTTAATTTATAGAACCCGGAAAAGCTGCTGGTTTTCATAATATCTCCTCCTTTTTATCCCGCGCCGGGCTTTTCCGGCGCTGGGTTATAAAATTTTCTGTTAGCGCCGCGCGCCGGCCATTGCTTGCAAACGCAAGGTTTACCCGCTAGCGGCCGTCATCCACATACATGCGCAAAAGCGCGGCGGCCATGCTTTTGCCCAGGGTGTCCAGGCGGCTGGACTGGGTGGCCCCGCCGTCCAACGCGCCGTGGAGCACAAAGTTCATGCCTTCCAAAGAGTCCACCTCATAGCGCTCCACCTTGCCGCTAACCAGCTCGGCAAAGTGGGCCTTCACTCTTTCGGCGGTAACTTGCTCTTTCAGCAGGGGGTAATATTCAGGTTTACGCGCGAACAGGCTGATGTTGGAGACATCGCCTTTGTCGCCCGAGCGGCCGAAGGCCAGCTCGCGCAGCTGTTTTAAGGCCATTAGTTTACCTCCTTGATGTGCGTGGTCAATTTAACCGCCTCTTTGGGCACAAAGGTGGGCCATAGGGCTATTATTTCCGTGGGGCTTGGCCGGCCGCCAAAAAAACAGGAGCCGGGCGGGCCGTTTAGGATAAGCGGCGCTATTTCCGGCGCCAGTTTCAGGGCGTCTTTTTTTTCTTTGGTTTTTAAGGTAATGCGCAGCACCACCTCGTTGGATTCCTCTTTGGGTATGGGCGCTAAAGAGCCATGCAGGGCGTTGATGCCCAGATAGTCGAAACGCAGGCCGGTCACATTCTGGCGCGCCAGGCGCTTGGTCAGAATTTCGGCCGCCTTCTGGCACTTTTCGTAGGCATCGGGCCAGGTGTAAGGCAGGTAGGCCTCTATTTTATAGCCCGCGTGATAGCCGATGTTAAGCTTAAGCTGGTCGCTGGGGGCCGTGCCTTTAAGGCCTGTCAGGCGCACCCGGTTTTCGCCCTCCTGGCGCATGTGAATGGCGCTGAAGTCGGCGACAACGTCTGGCGTTAAATAGCGGGCCGGGTTTTGTATTTCGTAAAGCAGCTGTTCTTTGCAGGTTTCCACGCTAACCAGGCCGCCGCAGTTTGGGGCCTTGGTTATCACTATGCCCAGGTCTTCGGTAACCTCGGCAATGGGAAAGCCCAGGTTGTCCATGTGGGGCACGGCTCTCCAGCCGTAGTCAAAGTTGCCGCCCGCGCCCTGGCCGCCGCACTCCAGTAAATGCCCGGCCAGAATGCCCAGGGCCATTTGTTGCCAATTGTCGGCCGCCCAGTTAAATTCGTGGGCCAGGGGCGCCAGGAACAGGCTGGAGTCGGTGGCGCGGCCGGTTATCACCACGTCGGCCCCGTTGTCCAGGCAGGCCCTGGCCGGGCCGTGGCCGTAGTAGGCGTTAACGTTAACCACCTTGTCTTTTATAAGATCAAAGCTCTCGCCCGTGTCCATGTTGGCCAGGCTAACCCCGCCGGCGCGCAGGGCGTCCACCTGGCTTAAGAGGTCGTCGCCCAGCACGTAGCCGATTTTACATTTTTGGCCCAACGCGGCGGCCACCTCGGCCGCGGCATTAACCGCGCCCAGTACGTTCATGCCGCCGGCATTGGCCATAATGCGTATTTTCCTGCTCAGAGCATCATTTAATATAAGTTTCAACAGGCCGATAAAATCTTTGGTATAACCCAGCTCGGGGTTGCGCAGGCGCATGCGCTGCAAAATGGAAAGGGAAAGCTCGGCCAGATAATCGCAGGCCAGGTATTGTATGTCTCCCTGGCGCACCATGTGGACGGCGGCGTCGTTGCTGTCGCCCCAAAAACCCTGGCCTCCGCCTATGCGTATTGTTTTCACGCTTGGCTCCTGTAGTTACAAGTTTACGGTTATGCGGGCGGCCTGCGCGCGGCAGCCCGTTTTGCCCATGTACGGCCCCGGCTTTGCGGCTTTTCCCCTAAATACGCCCTTAGCTGGCGCCGGCATGGCATGCTTCTGTTAGCCACAGAAAAAGCAATTAGGGTGCCAATTGTAATATATTAATTATTTGAATAAGTTATCTGTGAAGCGAGAAGTGTTTTGTATACTTTGGATACAATTTGGCCCTATTTTACTGTGGCTAAAGTATACAAATGTATACTAAGTATACAAAAATAAAGAGGCTTAGTGCAGGGAATACTGTTTCAGCTTGCGATAAAAGGCCCGGCGGCTAAGGCCCAACTGGCGGATGGCTTCACTTCTGTTGCCTGGGTGGGCATTAAGGGCCTTTTGCAGCAGCTCCACCTCCAGGCTGGCCAGGGCGCTGTGCCAGTCAAGGCTTTGCGGGCTGGCCGGGGCAACCGGCCCGCCCTCCCGCGCCCCCAGCAAATGGTTGGGCAAATGCCGGGGCATTATCTGGCCCGAAGGGCACATAATGGCGGCATACTCCAGGCAGTTCTGTAGCTCGCGGATATTGCCCGGCCAGTTGTGGGCCAAAATTATCCGGCGGCTTTCAGGGTGCAGGCTCAGGTCTTTATCGTAATTTTCCCGGTACTTTTGCAAAAAGTGCTCGCAGAGCAGGGGCACATCGCCAGGCCGGGCGCGCAGGGGCGGCAGGGAAATGGCCACCACGTTCAGGCGGTAGAAAAGGTCGGCGCGGAATTTGCCCTGTTTCATCAGTTCGCCCAAATCGCGGTTGGTGGCGGCAATAATGCGCACATCTATGATTATAACTTTAGAGCGGCCCAGCTTTTCTATCTCTTTTTCCTGCAGGGCGCGCAACAGCTTGGCCTGCATGGAAGCCGACATGTCGCCTATCTCGTCCATGAACAGGGTACCGCCGGCCGCCAGCTCAAACTTGCCCAGGCGCCCTCCCTTCTTGGCGCCGGTAAAGGCGCCCTCTTCATAGCCGAACAGCTCGCTTTCCAAAAGGTTTTCCGGCAGGGCCGCGCAGTTCACGGCAATAAAGGGTTTTTCGCGGCGGCGGCTGGCCAGGTGGATGGCCCGGGCCATTACCTCTTTACCCACCCCGTGTTCGCCCAAAAGCAGCACCGCTGCGCTGGTGGGCGCGGCGTGGCCGGCCAGGCTTACCGCGCGCAAAAATTCCGGCGCGCTGCCCACCATGCCATGGATGCCGGCCAGCCGGCTGTCATCCAACTGCTCCTTAAAGTGCTCGGCCAGGTTTTGCGCCAGCCTAAGCTCCTGCTGCATGTGATATTCTTTAGTTACATCGCGAAAGAAAGACACCGCGCCCTCCACCCGCCCCTCCGCCCCCAAAGGGAAGATGCTGACTTTGGCATAGCGGTTGACGCTTTTGATAAGCACGGTTTTACTCAAACTTTGCCCGCTTTCCAGCACTTGCAGAATAGCGGCTCCAGGCTCTATTTCGCGCATGCTGCGCCCCAGCACGTTGGCTCCGGGCACGCCCAGGGCGCGCTGGTAGGCCTGGTTGGTGTAGAAAATGCGCGCCTCATTGTCGATAGCCACCACCCCGTCGGGCAGGCAGTCCAGTATTTGCCGCAGGCCTTCCGCCGTGTTTTTGCCAAACAAGTAACCAGCCAGCTCGGCCGAAGGGGGGGATCCGGGTTTAGCGCCTTCTTTCATATGCTAGTTTCCTCTGATTGTGGCTTGTTATGCCTGGCCAGACAGCGGCCTTAACCTTAAAACGCGGCTGGCGAGGTTGGTTAGATTTTATCAGTTATCCCGCGCCAGTGAAACCAGCGCCATAATCCATGCCTTTGGCGCGGGGCTCAAAACATATTGCTTGCTGGTTGTAAGCCTGAGTTGCCTGTCATCTGGCCGCTATGACAGGGATAGAGCAATTTTAAGTTTACATAGTCAAGGTAAAATTGCTCTAGCAGGCATGGTTTGATGCCCGCCGCTTTAGGCGGAGTAAGTATGGGAAAAATCACGTTTTTTGCTTCACGGTCCGTCATAAACCACCCTAAAGGGGAATTTATGAAATAATTTCTACAAGTCATTTTATAAATGGCTTGTAACGCCGCCTGTAACAGGCTTACGCGGCGGCGCAAGCACCCGGCATTCGCGCCAAGGGCCTTTGTTGTTTTTATTGTCGTCTGTAAGCCGCCGGTGGCGGCTATCCTGGTTCCATGTATTTAACGTAAAATATTTTAAAAAATTTTGCGGTCTGAACCTGTCCGAACCTGTCTGAACCTG
>JAVBVK010000035.1:0-5011 GCA_031554335.1 Desulfarculales bacterium | reverse complement strand
TCGTGGCAGCGAAACCATTAACTAAATCGCAATTCGACCTCAATACAATACCAAAAACCAAAGCCATGGATTCTTCGCTTCGCTCAGAATGACAGGGTGGGGGGCTGTGCTTCTATTCAGAATAACGGGGTGGGGGTTATGTGGCGCCCGCGCTCTTCGCTCAGAATGACGGGGAACAGGCGGGTTAGGCCTTTTTCTTTTCGTTTATATTGTCGAAATGAGAAAACTGCATGGTAAACACGCCGCGGCCCTGGGTGGCAGAACGCAGGCTGGTGGAGTAGCCAAACATGGCCGACAGCGGCGCATGGGCGCGTACCAGGTTTATGCCTTGGCGTGCTTCTATATGTTCAATAGAGCCGCCGCGCGCATTCATTTCCCCTATAACCTCGCCCATAAATTCTTCCGGCACGGTTATTTCCACTTGCATGACGGGGGCCAGTAAAATGGGCGCGGCTTGGTGAAGCGCTTTACGCAAGGCTAAAGAGCAGGCCAGTTTGTAGCCCAGCCCGGTGGAAACATTGGGGATAAAACCGCCGCTGGTAACGGCGACGTTCACATCCAGCATGGGGTAGCCCATAATAACGCCTGAGCTCAGCACCTCTTCAGCCGCGGCAATTACAACTGGGTGAAACTCCTCAGGCAGGCTGTCCGGGCTGGCCTGCACTCTTACCGTGTTGCCCGCGCCGCGGGGGTTGGGGGCCAGGCTTAACTCCACGTTGCCCACCTGGCGGTTGCCGGCCAGCTCGCGGTCAAAATTTTCGCTGGCTTTAGCCGCCTGGGTAATGGTTTCGCGATACACCACCTGGGGCCTGCCCACATTGGCCTTAACCCCGAATTCGCGCTCCAGGCGATGCACCAGCACCTCCAGGTGCAGCTCTCCCATGCCGCTGATGATGGTTTGCCCGGTATCAGCGTCGTTACGCACCTTGAAGGTGGGGTCTTCGTCACTCAAGCGCTCCAAAGACTGGGCCAGCTTGTCCTGATCGCCTACAGTTTTAGGCTCCACCGCCACGCTGATAACCGGCTCTTGGAAATTCATGCGTTCCAGCAGCAAAGGCCGGTCTTTAGTGGTTATGGTGTCGCCGGTGGCGGCATTTTTCAGGCCCATTACCACCACAATTTCCCCGGAAAAGGCTTGATCCAGGCGTTCGCGCTTGTTGGCATGCATACGCAACAGACGGGATATTTTTTCATTTTGGTTTTTTCCGGCCACAAACACGTCATCGCCTTCTTTAAGCTGCCCTGAATAGATGCGCAAGTAAACCAGCTTGCGCCCCTGGTCCATCTGCACTTTAAAGGCCAGCGCGCACAGGGGCGAGGCGTCGTCGGCCCGGCGGCGCTCAGCTTCATTGGTGAGCGGGTTTATGCCTTCCACCGGCAAAATATCAACAGGCGAGGGAAGGTAGTCAATAACCGCATCCAGCACCATTTGCACGCCCTTGTTGCGCAGGGCGCTGCCCACCAGCACAGGCACCAGGGTAAGGCTGAGGCAGGCGCGGCGTATGGCCTGTTTAATGTCTCTTAAGGGTATTTCTTCCTCGGACAGGTACAGCTCCATTAAATGGTCGTCGGTTTCCGCCAGGGCCTCTAAAAGCGCGGTACGGGCGGCGGTGGCTTCCTCCCGCATGTCAACGGGTATGGGCTGGCGTTCTATGGTGGCGCCCTGGTCCGCCGGATCGAACAAAAGCAGCTCCTGGCTCAAAAGGTCGATCACCCCGTTGAAAGAATCTTCCCGCCCCCAGGGCAAAGCCAGCAAAAGTGGCTTGGCCTGCAGTTTGTCTTGCATTTGTCGCAAAACATTGTTGTGGTCCGCGCCAATGCGGTCCATTTTGTTTATGAAGGCTATTTTGGGCACCTGGTAGCGGTCGGCCTGGTGCCACACGGTTTCCGATTGGGGCTGCACCCCGCCCACCGCGCAGAAAACCGCCACCACGCCGTCCAGCACGCGTAAGGAGCGCTCCACCTCAATGGTAAAGTCCACGTGGCCGGGGGTATCTATAATGTTGAAGGTAGAGCCTTTCCACTGGCAATAGGTGGCGGCGCTGGTAATGGTAATGCCGCGCTCCTGCTCTTCTTCCATCCAGTCCATGGTGGCGGCGCCGTCGTGCACTTCGCCTATTTTATGGGTGCGGCCGGTATAGTAGAGCACCCGCTCGGTAAAAGTGGTTTTGCCCGCGTCTATATGGGCCACCACGCCAAAGTTTCTGGTTTTTTTCAGTCTTGGTTCACCGGCCATCAGCAACAACTTTCATCTTTGTACATAAGTTCGCCACAGGCGCACCCTTTGCGCCAGCTAAACAGCCCTTTATTGTATGGCTTTTCACGGGTAAAGGCAAGGGCAGACAAAAGCGGCCTTGGGCGCAAGCGCCCAAGGCCGCTTTAATTAAGGGCGGAAATTAGACGCGTTCCACAATCATGGCCACGCCCTGGCCACCGCCAATGCACAAGGTGGTAAGGCCCAGGGTATCACCGCGTTTCTGCATTTCATGCAGCAGGGTTACCAGCACGCGGGCGCCGGAGGCGCCAATGGGGTGGCCCAAGGCAATGGCGCCGCCGTTTACGTTGAGTTTGGCTTCGTCAATGCCTAAAGCCCGGCCCACTGCCACGCTTTGGGCGGCAAAGGCTTCGTTGGCTTCCACACGGTCAATATCTTTAATGGTTACGCCGGCTTTTTTCATGGCCAGAGTGCTGGCTTCAATGGGGCCCACGCCCATGATGGTGGGGTCTATGCCTGAAGAGGCGTAAGAGCGAATTTTGGCCATTACCGGCAGGCCCAGGGCTTTGGCCTTTTCCGCGCTGGCAACAACAAAGGCCGCGGCACCATCGTTAATGCCGCTGGCATTACCCGCGGTTACGGTGCCGTCTTTTTTGAAGGCCGGGGCCATTTTGGCCAAATCGGCCATGGTGGCGCCAAAACGGGGGAATTCGTCAGTGTCGTACACTTTGGGGTCGCCTTTGCGCTGAGGCACGCTGACCGCCACAATTTCATCTTTGAAACGGCCGGACTTAACCGCGGCTTCGGCCTTGTTCTGGCTGGCCAAAGCGAATTTGTCCTGATCTTCCCTGGTTACGTTGTATTTTTCCGCCACGTTTTCCGCGGTAATGCCCATGTGGTAGCCGTTGAAGGCGTCGGTCAGGCCATCGTAAACCATGCAGTCAACCACCTTGGAGTCGCCCATGCGCATGCCCCAGCGGGCGCTGTTAAGCACATAGGGGGCGCGTGTCATGTTTTCGGTGCCGCCGGCCACAATAATTTCGGCATCGCCGGCTTTAATGAACTGGGCGGCAATGGAGGCGCTGCGCAGGCCCGAGCCGCATACCTTGTTGATGGTCATGGTGGGGCAGCTAACCGGCAGGCCGGCTTTGATGGCGCTTTGGCGGGACACGTTCTGGCCCAGGCCGGCGCCCAGCACGTTGCCGAAAATAACCTCATTCACCATGTCGGGGGATACCTTGGCGCGCTGAAGCACTTCTTTTATGACAATGGCCCCCAGGTCGACAGCGGTGACATCGGAATACATGCCGCCAAATTTACCGATGGCGGTGCGAGTTGCCGCTACAATTACAACTTCTTTAGACATAATTGACTCCTAAAATAAAAAATTGTTACAGGATTAATCCCAGACATTGGACATAATAGACATAATAATAGGACAATTATATCACAGCAGGCCATACTGGGGCAAGGATTGTTGCGGCTGGCCGTTAATTTGGAAAAAACATGTAAAAACATGTGGTTATTTTTTCAATGGCCGTTTTTGCCACAAGCCGCGCAAGCAGACCGCCGCGTTTTATAAGCTTGCATTTTATTGGCAATTTTTGCTATGATGGACAAAGGTTGGCGGTCATTTTGACGGCTATTTTCTATTTTTACCATACGAAGGGAAATTTCAGACATGCGCATGAGGGGTTACACCTACGATCAAATTAAAGTTGGCTTGGGCGGCAAATTCTCCAAAACCATTACAGAGGCGGATATTCACTCTTTTGGCGCCATAACCGGCGACTTCAACCCCGCCCACATGGACGAAGACTATATGCATAAAAGCCGCCTGGGGCAAAAGATGCAGGGCCGCATTGCCCACGGCATGCTGGTGGCCGGGCTGTTTTCAACCCTGGTGGGCGAGTATGTGCCGGGCAAGGGCGCTCTCTACCTTTCCCAAACCTGTATTTTTAAAAAGCCGGTAAAGATTGGCGACACCATTACCGCTGTTTCTGAAGTGGTGGAAAAAATGGATAAAAACCGCGTGCGCATTAAAACCCAGTGTTTTAACCAGCATGGCGAACTGGTTACCGATGGCGAGGCCATAGCCACGGCGGCCACCAGGGAGGAAGATGTTATCTAAATAAATAGGCGTTGGTTGTAAAGCCCGGCATGTATGGCATGCCGGGCTTTTTTATTGGCAGTGAAATTTTTTGTTGCCTTCCATCTCTCGTCCCATCTCTCGTCCCATCTGGCATCAGCGCCAATTGTTTTGGTTGCTGCCCCGGGTAGCCGCCGGTGGCGGCTACCCGGGGCCCATGTATTTAGAAACGCAACGGCCTGGATTCCGGATAGCAGCCAAGGTCGCTATCCGGAATAGGGCTAACCCCTTCTCTGGCTTTGATCTTTTTGCAAACGCAAATTTCTAAACAGCGCTTGGCCGGCTAGGCCTTAGTAAGTTTGCCACGGCCAATGGCTTCGCCGCTCATCGAGATGAGAGGATGGTCGGGACGAACCGCGAACCAGACAATTATGCCGGTGGCCACCAAAATGGTGCTTAAATTGAAAGCCGCTTCCCAGCCAAAGTAGTTGACCAAAAGCGCGGTAACAATGGGGGCGCACACCCCGCCCAGGTTGGCCCAGGTGTTCATCCAGGCTATTACCGAACCGGCATAGCGCTGGCCCACGTCCTGGCAGGCGACCCAGGCACCGGTATAGCTGGCGCCCAAGGAGCCGAAAGAGGCGCTGAGCCAGAAAATGTTTTCCCCAGGAGTGGTGGCGCCAGAGGCCATTAAGAAGCTGAAGCCG
>JAVBVK010000036.1:0-20447 GCA_031554335.1 Desulfarculales bacterium | reverse complement strand
TTCCGGCAGATTGGCCAGACTCGCTTCATCATAGCCAACAGCCTTGGCCAGTTTTATAGGGTCTAGCTGTCCGCTGCGCTGGCTCTCACAACAACAGGAGCGCTGGCCAGTGGCAATGGAGGCATAGCCGGCGCGTACAATCTCTCTGACTTCATTGGCTTTGTTTTTATCACTCATAAAAATTTTCTCCATATCAGCGCTTAGTATCATGGCAACAGGAAGGTAAAACATATGGGTTAACCACGCTTTGCATCCGGTAGGCTTGGCATTGCTCAGGATTGCCGGAACAGCATTCTTCTGTGAGATAGGCAACGGTTTCCAGCATCAGGGGAATATTAGCTTTGTACCTGATGTTGCGTCCCTCACTGGGGGCAAATATTCCTACAGCTAAGCGTGTTCTTCCCCGATAAAGCTAAATCTCACTTGAGGTGAAAGGCATTAGCACAAAATTATTGGTAGCCCCTTTATTTCACACACCCCTGCTAGCCGCGCAACTCGGCCATAGCCGCTTTCACCCCCGCGTTATGGCCAAATACCGCCGAGCCGGCCACCAGCACATTGGCTCCGGCCGCCACCACCCTGGGCGCCGTCTCAGAGTTTATACCGCCATCCACTTGCAAAAGGGTGTTAAGCTCTCGCTGCTTTATGCGTTTTGCCAAAGTCTCTATTTTGTTTAAGCTGCTTTCTATAAATTTTTGCCCGCCAAAGCCAGGGTTAACGCTCATTACCAGTACCAGCTCGCATAAATCCAGCACCGGGAAGGCGGCTTCAGCCGGGGAATGGGGGTTTAAGGCCAGGCCCGGCTTTACCCCCAGCTCGGCAATGCGGCTCAGGGTGCGGTGCAGGTTGGGGTCGGCCTCCAGGTGCACGGTAAGGTAGTTGGCGCCGGCCTTGGCAAAGTCTTCCAGGTAGCGCCAGGCGTCGGTTATCATAAGGTGCACGTCTAAAGGAAGTTTGGTTAAGGGGCGTAAGGCTGCCACCACCATGGGGCCAATGGTTATGTTGGGCACAAAGTGGCCGTCCATAACATCTATGTGGATCATGTCGGCGCCGCCGGCGCTAAGTTCTTCCACCGCCTGGCCCAGGCAGGCAAAGTTGGCCGAGAGGATGGACGGGGCTATTTGAATTTTTCGCATGTTACTCCGTTTTTTGCAGGCGTGCGGCAAAAAAACCGTCACAGTCGGCCCGCTGGGGAAAAGTTTGCCAAAAGCGCTGGCCTTCAGGCAGGCCATGGGGCCGGCTTAGACGCATGCCGGGATGATTGGCCAGCAGCCATTCAATATTACCATCATTTTCTTCCCAGGTGGTAGTGCAGGTGGCGTAAAGTAGAAACCCGCCCGGCTTAAGCGCGGTTGCGGCGGTGGCCAGCAGGGCGCGCTGCAGGGGCAGTAAACTGGCTATGTCTTCCGGGGCGCGCCTAAGCCGCAGATCGGGCCGGCGGCGGGTGGTACCCAGGCCGCTGCATGGCGCATCTAGCAAAATGTAGTCAAAGGCCGCCTTGTCGCTTATGGTGGTGGCATCCATTTGGCACAGGCGCGCGTTGCTCACGCCCAGGCGGGCCAGGTTTTGCCGCAAAGCCCCCATGCGGCCAGGGCTTATTTCGCAGGCCGTAAGCTCGCCCTGGTTTTGCATAAGCCCTGCCAGGTGCCCGGTTTTGCCACCCACGCCGGCACACATATCCAAAACCCGGCTGCCCGGCCGTGCGCCCAAAAGCTGGGTTAGGGCGGTGGCGCCCGGGTCTTGCCCCTGCCACAGGCCTTCTTTGAAGCCGGGCAGGGGAAAGGCGGGGTTTTGCACCACCAGGCTTAAAGGGGCTAGAGGGTGGGTGGCTACACTTTGGGCATGTTGGCTTAAAAGCTCTGTTAATTCCGGAATCGAAGTTTTAAGGGTATTTACCCGCAAAGTAAGGGGTGGCTCTTCCTGGCGGCTTTCAAGCCAGGCTTTTGTTGCCTGCTCCCCAAACTGGCCAAGCCAGCTTTGGCAAAGCCATAGCGGATGGGAATAGGTTATGCTTAAAAATTGCGCCAAATCGCTTTCAGGCACCCGCGGCGGCGCGGGCAGGCGCAACAGCGCGCGCAAAATTCCATTTACCAGCCCGCTCAGGCGGGTTAAGCCGCTTTTTTTACTCACATCCACCCAGGCGCTTACCGCGGCATAGCTGGGGGTGCGGAAGAACTTGAGCTCGGCCGCGGCCAGAACCAAGAGCGCGCGGGCCTTGAACTCCAGGGTGTTAAGGTCGCGCAGTTGGCCAAGCTCAAACTCCAGCCACAAAAGGTTGCGCAAGGCGCTGTAGAGTAGGTTCTGGCAAAAGGCCTTGTCCCGGCCGGCGGCCTGGGGGTTAAGGGCAAACTCCCGTTCCAGCCGGTTTTGCAGGTGAACGGGGCTCTGCTGTAGCTCTTGCATTATCTTAAAAGCCGCCAGCCTGGGGTTAAAGATGGCCGGAGGGCGCTTTGCTTTGGGTGTTTTCATGGGCTAAGTATAGCGCAAGCGCAAGCGATGCGCGATTTGGCCGCCCTTGACACCACGCAAAATGGTGCTATTATTTATCCATTATGGGAAAAGACGTTATGTTTACACACTGCCACAACCTACTAGGCCTGCTACTATGCCACACCATACGTGCGCGGAGGGCCTTGCTATCTATTTAAACATTTAGCTTTAACTGCTAGTAAATAAAAAGGAACCCGCGCATCGGCCGCGGGTTTTTGTTTGCCCTAACGCCGGCTGCGCGTAACACCAAAAGTAAAATTTTGTAAGGAATAAAGAAAATGAGCGACCAGGTAATTATTTTTGATACCACCCTGCGTGATGGCGAGCAGGCCTTGCAGGCCAGTTTGAGCGTACGTGAAAAAATGCAGATAGCCTTAGCGTTGGAGCGCATGCGCGTGGATGTGATAGAGGCAGGCTTTCCCATTTCATCTCCGGGCGACTTTGAGTCGGTTGCCGCTATTGCCCGTGAGATAAAAAACAGCCGGGTGTGCGGCCTGGCCCGTTGCGTGGATGAAGACATAGACGCGGCCGCGGCCGCGCTGAAGGCGGCGGACGCCTTTCGTATCCACGTGTTTATGGCCACTTCCGCCCTGCATGTGCAAGACAAACTTAGAATGAGCTTTGACGATGTGATAGCCCGCTCGGTGCACGCGGTGAAGCGGGCGCGCAATTACACCGACGATGTGGAGTTTTCGCCAGAAGATGCGGGCCGCACCCATATTGACGATTTGTGCCGCATTGTGGAGGCGGCTATTAAAGCCGGGGCCACCACCATCAACATACCCGACACTGTGGGCTACACCGTGCCCCGCCAGTTCGGCGGCATTATTGAAAACTTGGTTAACCGGGTGCCGGGCATAGACAAGGTCATCATTTCCGTGCACTGCCACGATGACTTAGGTATGAGCGTGGCCAACTCCATTACCGCCATTCAGGCCGGGGCGCGCCAGGTGGAAGGGGCCATGAACGGCCTGGGTGAGCGCGCGGGTAACTGCGCTTTGGAAGAAGTTATTATGGCCATTAAGGTGCGGCAAAACATTTTGGGCGTGCACACCAATATACGCCACCAAGAAATTTACCGCACCAGCCAGTTGGTAAGCCAACTGGCCAACACCCCCATTCCGGTCCACAAGGCCATTATTGGCTCTAACGCCTTTTCGCACTCATCGGGCATTCATCAAGACGGGGTTTTAAAAAATCGCGAAACTTATGAAATCCTTACGCCGGAGTCCATTGGCTGGCAGCAGGTGCAGCTCAACCTTACCTCGCGCTCGGGCCGGGCCGCGGTTAAACACCGCCTGGAGATGATGGGCTACCATGATAACGACTACGATTTAGACGAACTTTACAGCGCCTTTCTCAAAGTGGCCGACAAAAAAGGCCAGGTGTTCGATGAAGACCTGGAGGCCTTGGTGTTTGTTAACAAACGCGGGGAAATTGCCGATTATTTTCATCTGGAAAGCTTTAATGTGCAATCGGGCACTAATGTTAAAGCCACCGCCTCCGTAACCATTAAAGCCGGCGAACGGCTTATCTCTGACGCGGCCACGGGCAACGGGCCGGTGGATGCGGTATACCAGGCCATTAACCGCATTGCTCAAATTTCGGTTACCATGGTTAAATACCAACTTAGCGCCAAAACCCAGGGAGAGGACGCGCTGGGCCAGGTGGACATAATGGCGGAACATGAGGGCAGCCGCTACCACGGGGTGGGGCTGGCCACCGACATTGTGGAATCTTCGGCCATTGCGCTTATCAACGTGCTCAACCGCATTTGGCGGGCCAAACAGAACAAAAAAGAACAAGTCCGGCCTGCCGGAATGACAGATGTCAATTGAAAGCAAAAAGGCGATTAATGACTAAACAATACAAAATAGCGGTGCTGCCCGGCGATGGCATTGGGCCAGAGGTAATGGCCCAGGCGCTGAAGGTTATAGACAAACTAAACTTGGCGGGTGGCTTTAAGATAGCGACGGAAAAATACCTGGTTGGCGGGGCGGCCATAGACGCGGGCGGTCATCCGCTGCCCAAGGAAACCCTAAACGGCTGCGAGGGCGCTGACGCCATTTTGTTCGGCTCGGTGGGGGGCCCCAAGTGGCAGCACTTAAGCCCGGACATGCAGCCCGAGCGTGGGGCGTTGCTGCCTTTGCGCCGCCACTTTAAGCTGTTTGCCAATTTGCGCCCGGCCAGGCTGTATCAGGCCTTAAGCTCGTTTTGCCCTCTGCGCGCCGATATTGCGGAAAAAGGCTTTGACATCTTGTGCGTGCGCGAACTTACCGGCGGCATCTATTTTGGCCAGCCCAAAGGCCGGGAGGGCGCGGGCGCGGGCGAGCGCGCCTTTGACACCGAGGTGTATCATCGTTTTGAAATAGAGCGCATTGCCCATGTGGCCTTTCAGTCGGCGGCCAAGCGCAAGGGCAGGGTAACCTCGGTGGATAAAGCCAATGTGCTGCAAAGCTCTATGCTGTGGCGCCAGGTGGTGGAAGAGGTGGCGGCCGAGTACGCGCATGTTAAGCTGGAGCACATGTATGTGGATAACGCGGCCATGCAGCTTTTGCGCGCGCCCGCCCAGTTCGACGTTATGCTGTGCCCCAACCTTTTTGGCGACATTCTTTCCGACGAATGCGCCATGTTAACCGGTTCTATGGGCATGCTGCCTTCGGCCAGCATTAATGAAAGCAATTTTGGTTTGTTCGAACCGGCGGGTGGGTCGGCCCCGGATATTGCCGGACAGAATGTGGCCAATCCTATTGCCCAGGTATTGTCTTTGGCTATGCTTTTACGTTTTAGCCTGGGCGAGGAAGAGGCCGCGCTTAAAGTGGAAAACGCCGTAAACCGTGTGCTGGCCGCCGGCCTTCGCACCAGAGATTTGGCCGGCAGCGGCAAGACTGTTGCCACTGAGGAAATGGGTGACGCTATAGCGGCCAATATTTAGACGGCATTTTTAGAAGCCATGTATGAAATGACTTGTAGTATTTTTTTCCCGCCCGGGAACGGGCGGAATTGAAATGGGGGAGCTTTTTGAAAAAAATTCCCAACCCGCAAAAAGCTGCTAATGGGGGGTATTGGGCGCTTGAGTGCGCAAGCCATTGCGGTGCTGGGGAGGCCCGTAGCCTTTTATGAGCGAAAGGTTTGGGAAAAACAAAAACAGTCATGAAATGGTCGTTAGAAAACAACCAGCGCTTGGCTTAGCCGCGCTACGCAATTAGGAAAGAAAAAGCATGCAACCGCAAACCCTTTATCAAAAAATTTACGATTCCCACCTGGTGCATGAGGCGCCGGGTGAGACGCCCTTACTTTACATAGATCGCCACCTGGTGCACGAGGTTACTTCGCCGCAAGCCTTTGACGGGCTTAGGGTGGCGGGCCGCGCTCTGCGCCGGCCGGATAAAACTTCTGCGGTTATGGATCACAACACCTCTACCCTAAGCCCCGAGATAGACGACTGCCCCGAGGAGGCGCGCGCCCAGCTTAAAGAGCTTGTTAAAAACTGCGCGGAATTTAACGTGCGCCTGTACGATAATAAAAACCCCAATAACGGCATCGTTCATGTGGCCGGGCCGGAACTGGGCTTAACCCTGCCTGGCTTCACCATTGTTTGCGGCGACTCTCACACCGCCACTCACGGAGCCTTTGGCGCGCTGGCCTTTGGCATAGGCACTTCCGAGGTGGAACACGTTATGGCCACCCAAACCCTGCCTCAGGCGCGCGCCCAAACCATGCTGGTGCGCATAACCGGCGCGCTTAAGCCCCACATTAGCGCCAAAGATGTTATCCTGGCGGTTATTGGCCAGCTTGGCGCGGCCGGCGGTACCGGTTTTGTGGTGGAGTTTGCCGGGCCGGTGGTCACCGCCCTTTCCATGGAGGGGCGCATGACCCTGTGCAACATGGCCATTGAAATGGGGGCCAAGGCGGGCCTGGTGGCGCCGGATGAAAAAACTTTTGCCTACATTATGGGCCGCCCCTACGCCCCGGCAGGCCCCCAGTGGGAACAAGCGCTGGCATACTGGCGCACCCTTAAAAGCGATGCGGGGGCCGGCTTCGACCTTAGCGTGGATATAGATGGCGGCAGCATAGAGCCGCAGCTTACCTGGGGTACCAGCCCTGGCCAGGTAATGGCCATAACTGAAACGGTGCCCAGGCCGGAGGAGGCGGGCAACGGAGTGGCGCAAGCACAGGCGGCGCGTGCCTTAGAGTATATGGGCTTAACGCCCGGCCAGCGGCCGGAGGACATAAAAATAGACGCGGTGTTCATCGGCTCTTGTACTAACGGTCGTATTGAAGACCTGCGCGCCGCGGCCCAGGTGCTGCAAGGCCGGAAGGTGGCAAAGGGCGTGCGCGCGCTGGTGGTGCCAGGCTCTTACCCGGTGCGCAGGCAAGCCCAAGACGAGGGGCTGGACGAAATATTCAAACAGGCGGGCTTTGAGTGGCGCCTGCCCGGTTGTTCCATGTGTTTGGCCATGAATGACGATCGGCTTAAACCGCACCAGCGCTGCGCCTCTACAAGTAACCGCAACTTCGAAGGACGCCAGGGCAGAGACGCCCGCACCCACCTGGTAAGCCCGGCCATGGCCGCCGCCGCCGCCGTGCACGGACATTTTGTGGATGTGCGCGCCATGCTGGAAGGGAGTAACTGACCATGGAAAAATTTATTCAGCACACCGGCCTGGTGGCTGCGCTTAACATTGCCAACATAGATACCGATGCCATTATCCCTAAACAGTTTTTGCAAAGCGTAAAGCGCACCGGCTTTGGCAAACACTTGTTTCACGATTGGCGTTTTTTAGACGACGCCGGCGTAAAGCCCAACCCGGAATTTATATTAAACCAGGCGCCCTACCATAAAGCCAGCATTTTGCTGGCCAGGGAAAACTTTGGCTGCGGTTCCTCGCGCGAGCATGCCCCCTGGGCGCTAATCGATTTTGGCTTTAAGGCAATAATTGCACCCAGCTTTGCCGACATTTTTTACAACAACTCTTTCAACAACGGCCTGTTGCTCATTAAGCTTCTGCCCGCGCACATAGACGAGCTTTTTATTGCGGCCGCGCAAAACCCTGGCATGAGTTTCAGCGTGGATTTGCAAAAGCGGGTTTTAAGCGCCGGGCCTGCCGACTATGCCTTCAGCATAGATGAGTTCAAGCGCCATTGCCTGCTTAACGGTTTAGACAGCATCGGCCTTAGCCTGCGCCATAAAGAGAAAATAGAGGCCTTTGAAAAAACATTGCCCGCCTGGGCCGGGTGATGTTCATCCGCCGCTCAATTGCGCCACCAGCGCTAGGGGCGGCCGCATGCTGAGGTTCGGCCTTTCGTCATGTCATCCCGGATAAAGGGCTTCAGCCCTTTATCCGGGGTTTCATGTCTTCAGGCGGCTAGAACTCATTTCATAAATTTACTTAAAGGGGGATTCATGGCGTACCGCGAAGCAAAAATCACAATTTTTGTTTCGCTCCCGGCGCCGCCGCCGCCACGCAAGCCAGTTTCAGGCGGCGTTACAAGCCATTTATGAAATGACTTCTACTATCTTCTTTGCCGCGGCCGTGTAGGCATCCAGCGCCTTTTTGTCAAACAGCACCATGCGCACTAAATCAAAGGCCTCGCTGTGGCTGTTTACGAAGTCGCCTATGGCGCCCAGGGCAAGGGGCGCGGCCAGGTGCAGCGGATAACCGTACACCCCAGTGGATATGCTGGGGAAGGCTATTTTGCGCAAGCTGTGCTCCATGGCCAAAGCCAGGCTACTTTTGTAGCAGCTTGCAAGCAGCACAGCGTCTTCCGGCCGGTTTGCGTAAATGGGCCCCACCGTGTGAATGACATACCGGCTGGGCAGCTTGAAGCCAGGGGTGATAACCGCCGAACCCGTGGGGCAGCCGCCAATGGCCCGACAGGCGGCCATTAGTTGCGGCCCGGCGGCCTGGTGAATGGCGCCGTCCACCCCGCCGCCGCCCCTAAGCTCTTTGTTGGCCGCGTTGGCAATGGCATCCAGGGCTTGCAAGGTAATGTCGCCTTGCACTAAAGAAATAACCGTATGTTGCAGCTTGTATTCCATGGCGCTCCTTTGCTTCCTTTGCTTCCGCGCTCGGGCTCGGGCTCTTGCCCGGGCGCTCCACTGGCCAGCCGCGAAGCAAGTTCGGCGGCTGGCTCCGCTCACTGGTTACACTAATTCGCGTTCCGGCATGCTGCCGGTTTGCTCCCGCGTTCTGGCCCGAATCTTTATACACAGGCCGTTTGTAATTTTAAGCCAGTTTTTAAATGCCTGCCAGGGCTTATAAAAAAGCTTTGAAGGTCCGGCCGGGCGGCTGGCGGTTTTCAAATTTGCAATTTATCATGTATTATAAAGGCATTGTTGATGTTTTTAACTTTATCCGTCGCTAAGAGAAAGGGCCATAAAATGACCGCCATTGCCATGGTGTTTTCCGGCCAGGGGCCGCAATATGTGGGCATGGGCAAAAGCCTTTATGACGCCTACCCGCTGGTGCAAGACTGCTTTGCCAAAGCGGAGGCCATAACCGGCATGGAGTTGAAGCGCCTGTGCTTTGAAGGCCCCATGGAGGAGCTTACCCAAACCGCTAACTTGCAGCCCGCCATTACCGTAGTTAACATGGCCTGCTTTTTAGTGCTTAAAGAAAATGGCATAACCCCCTTTGCCGTGGCCGGCCACAGCTTGGGTGAAATAACCGCGCTTTTTGCCTGCGGTTGCCTAAGCTTTGAAGAGGCGCTTGGCTTTGTGAAGCTGCGCGGAGCGATAATGGACCGCGAGGCAAACGCCAACCCCGGCATTATGAAGCTTATTATGGGCCCCAAAAATGCCGAGGTGGAAGCGGTGTGCGCTAAAGTTAAAGGCGTGGTGCAGGCTGCCAATTTAAATACTCCCACCCAAACGGTTATTACCGGCGAAGAGGCGGCGGTGAATGAGGCGGCGGCTATTTTGAAAGAGCAAAAGGCGCGCATTATGCCGCTAAAGGTAAGCGGCCCCTGGCACAGCCCCTTTATGCAAAAGGCCGAAGACGAGTTGAAGCAAACCATAGCGGGCATGAGCTTTGCCGCGCCTGTTTGTTATATGGTGCCCAACGTTACCGGCATGCCCACTAAAGACCCCGAAGTTATTAAGGCCGAGCTTATGCGCCAGATAGTGCGCCCCACCAACTGGGTGGATACAGCCAAAAACATGTGGGGCCTGGGGCTGCGCGTCTATGTGCAGGCCGGGCCCAAAAATGCGCTGGTTGCTATGATAAGCCAGAGCGCGGAACAGTTATTTCCTGAAGAAAAGGAAAGCCTGCTCACCTGTAATGTGGAGGATGTGGATACCTTGGAAAAGGCTCTCAGCGCTCTTAAGACAGTTTGACGCCACAGGACAGTTTAACACCACAGAAAGGATCAAGCCCATGAGTATAACAATTTTCACCATGATAGGCGGCATCTGCCGTCAGTCTGTTAACCACAAGCTGTTCAACCATTTTAAAAATTACGGGCAAATAGAGTTCGACCTGTTCGACATAGACACGCTTCCCTACTACAGCCAGGATTTGGAAACCGAGCTGCCGGTGGCGGTGGCGGAGTTTAAAAAGCGCATCAGCGCGGCCGATGGGGTTTTGGTGATAACTCCGGAGTACAACCGCTCCATGCCCGGGGTTTTGAAAAACGCCCTGGACTGGGGTTCCCGCCCCTATGGCAATAATAACTGGAGCGGCAAGCCGGCGGCCATTATGGGCGCTTCTATCGGGCCCATTGGCACTTTTGGCGCCCAGCAGCATCTGCGCAATGTAATGTCTTACCTTAACCTGCATTTAATGTCGCAGCCGGAATTTTACCTTAACTACACCGCCAACAGCGATGACAAAGGCAGGCTTAACCAGGCCACCTTAGATATTGTCGATGCCTTCTTGAAAGCATTTGTGCAATGGGTGGGCTTGTTTAAAAAATAACGTTTTAATTTAAGCTGTTACAGGCCAGGGCCGCGTGCGAGGCGCGGCCTTGGCCTGTTAAGGGCTGGCGGCCAGGTTGGCAACTTTTTAGCGCGCGGTGTATCATTGGCTTTGCAAAACTTATTAAATAAGGCAACTTACCGGCAATTATAAGGGCATATATGCAGCATATAAGACAAGAGTTGGCCGTTAAGCTTAGCGCGGTTAAAAGCGGCGCGGAGCTGGAAGCTTTACGGGTTAGTTACATTGGCAAAAACGGCACTATAACTACGTTGAATAAAACCGTCGATATGCGCGCCATGGCCCCTGAGGCGCGCAAAGCCTGGGGTATGGACTTCAACGCGCTTAAAACCTGGGCGGAAGAAGAGTTTGCCGCGGCCAAAGAAAAGCTGGGCGCGGAGCAGCCAGCGCCCTTGGTGGACATGACTTTGCCCGGGCATAAGCAGGCCATGGGCAGCCTGCACCCCATTAGCCTGGTGCAGATAGAGCTGGAGCAGATATTCCAGGGCATGGGCTTTATGGTGGGCGGCGGTTTGCATGTGGAAAGCGAATACTACAACTTCGATGCGCTCAACATTCCCCACGACCACCCGGCCCGCGACATGCAGGACACTTTTTGGCTGACAAACGGCTTGTTGCTGCGCACCCACACCTCGGCCAACCAGGTGCGCATGCTGGAAGAGCACGGCGCGCCTTTGCAGGCGGTATTTCCCGGCCGCTGCTTCCGTTACGAGGCGGTGGACGCCAGCCACGAAAACACCTTTTATCAACTGGAAGGGTTGATGGTGGGCAAAGATATCACCATCGCCAACCTTATCGGGGTCATGCGGTCCCTGCTTTCGCAGGTTTTTCACCAAGAAGTTACGGTGCGCCTGCGCCCCGGCTACTTTCCCTTTGTAGAGCCAGGTTTTGAGCTGGACTGCCAGTGCCTTTTGTGCCAGGGAGCGGGCTGTAAAACCTGCAAACAAAGCGGCTGGATAGAGCTCTTGCCTTGCGGCATGGTGCACCCTGGGGTGCTTAAAGCGGGCAAGGTGGACCCAGAGGAATTTACCGGCTTCGCCTTTGGCCTTGGCCTTACCAGGTTGGCCATGATGAAATACAACATACCGGAAATAAGGCTTTTTAACAGCGGGCAAATGTCTTTTTTAGAGCAGTTCCCGGCGGTGATAGCTTAATTCACGTTCAAATTTTTGCGCCGTGGTTTTTTCCTCTGCAAGATACGAAAGCATTTTCAAATGAAAATATCTCTTAACTGGCTTGGTCAATACGTAGATTTGAGCGGGCTTGACATAGACAAAATAGCCGGCGAGCTTACCATGAAAACCGCCGAAGTGGAAGAGGTGCATGCCTTAAACCCAGCTCTGCCAGGCATGGTGCTGGCCTTGCTTAAGGAAGTTACCCCGGTGGAAGAGGGGCTTAACCTGGTAAGTTTGAACTTGGGGGCGCTGGGGGAAGCGCAGGTGCTTAGCCGCGCCGGCAATTTGCGGCCGGGCATGCTGTCGGTGTTTGCCAAAGCGGGCAGCACCATTGCCGACGGACGCGACATAGAGCCGCTCAATATCAAAGGCCAGGTAAGCCAGGGCATGCTGCTCTCGCCCTTGGAGCTTGGCATCAGCCAGTATCAGGATGGGGTGATGGATTTGCCGGTGGGGGTAAGCGGCGCCGGCGTAAGCCTAAAGGCCGGTAGCGAACTTTCCGCGCTTATGCCCGCCCGTGACTACATTATTGAAATAGACAACAAAAGCCTTACCCACCGGCCCGACTTGTGGGGCCACTACGGCTTTGCCCGCGAACTGGCCGCCATTTTCAAACGCAAGCTTAAGCCGCTTGCGGTGTGGAACATCGCCGAGCTCAACCATCTTCCCGCCTTCCCGATTAAAATAGATAACGAGGAATTGTGCCCAGGCTATGCCTGCCTGGCCATAGACAGCCTTAAACCCGTGCCTTCGCCGCTTTATATGCAGGTGCATCTTTACAGCGTGGGCCTGCGCGCCATCAACCTTTTGGTGGATTTAACCAACTACATAATGCTGGAAATAGGCCAGCCCATGCACGCCTTTGACGGTGAGGTGGTAAAAGCCATAAACGTGACCACCCATAAAGGTGGCGACTTTACCACCCTGGACGGCAGCCGCCGCAAAATGCTGGATTCCGACCTCATGATCCACAACCAGGATGGGCCGGTGGGCATTGCCGGGGTAATGGGCGGGCAAAGCTCTGAAGTGGGGGCGGCCACCAAGCGCATTGTGCTGGAGTCGGCCAACTTTCAGCCCATGAGCATACGGCGTACGGCGGTGCGCCTTAACCTGCGCACCGATGCTAGCGCCCGCTTTGAGAAAGACCTGCCCAAAAGCTTTATGCAGCTTGCCATTGCCCGTTTTTTGCGCCTGTGCTTCGACTCCGGCCAGCCGCCGGTGCCGCGCAGCAGCGTAAGCGTGGCCGGCCAGGCTTCCGACAAAAGCGCGGTTATCAGTATGCCCGCCAATTTTATAAGCCGCTATGTGGGGCAAGATGTGGCGCCGGCCTTAATAAAAGACACGCTTATTGCCTTGGGCTTTGGCGTGCAGTTTGCCGGCCAAAGCCTAAGGGTAAACGTGCCCGAGCATCGCAGCCGCCGCGACATAGGCATACCCCAAGATATTGTGGAAGAGGTGGCCCGCTTCTACGGTTACGACAACATAACCCCCAAACTGCCGCGTTTTGACGTTACCCCCTACAAATTCAACCAACTTAGCCAGGCCGAACACAAGCTGCGCCGCCTGTATTCGCAAGGCCACAGTTTTGTCGAGGCCCACAGCTACAGTTGGTATGACGATCGCTTTTTAATCAGGCTTAGCTACGAACCGCCGGCCTGTTTAACCCTGGCCAACCCCATTGCCCCCTACAAAGCCAGGCTACGCCGTGAGCTTATCCCCAACCTGCTGGAGTTTGCGGCCAATAACTACGACCAGCACAATGAAATAAACCTGTACGAAATAGGGCACTGCTACTGGCCACATGGCAATAGCGCGGCGCGCGAGGCCACCCGGGTGGGCCTGGTAATGTACAAAGCGGGCGGGGCTAGCGAATTGCAGGAAGTATTTTTAAGCCTTAAAGGGGTGCTGGCCGACAGCATGGCTTTATTGAATGCGCAAGAATACAGCCTTACCCCCCTGGCGGAAGACCGCGCCAGTTGGGCGCTAAAAAACAGCGCCATGGCCATTACCCGAAACGGGCGCGAAATAGGCATGATAGGCTATGTGACCGGCAAAGCGGGGCAAAGCTTTAAGCCCAACGCCCGTCTGGCTTGGCTGGAATTTGAGCTGGAAGCCTTGGCCGGGCCGGCCTTTCCCGAACTCAGCTTTGCCATGCCCAGCCAATACCCCGTTTCCTGGTTGGATATAAGCGTGCTGTGGGCGGAAGGCAAAGGCTTTGGCGCGTTAGAGCGCACGCTTAACCAGTTCGGCCATCCGCTGCTGTTGCGCCGCAAGTTTATAACCCACTATGCGGGCAAAGGCCTGGGCCAGGGCATGGCCAGCTATTCTTTCCGCTATTGGCTGGGTTCTTATGAGCGCACCCTGAACAAAGAAGACATAGACGGCTTTCAGCAGGCGTTGATGGAATTTTTAGCCAGCCATGGCATAGAGCTGAGAGCGACCTGACCGCGCATAAAATTTTGTTTGCGTGAAGTTGTAAGTCTGCCGGCCCGCGCGTGCCCACGCGCGGGTTTTTTTATTTTTGGTGCAGGCGCCTTAACTGGCCAAGGCAGGCGCGGCTGGGCGGCCATTGGTTGTTTTATCTTGCGCAAGCTAACGCCCCACGTGGTATAAAATAAGTAAAAACAGTCAATATCCCCCCATTGTTAACTTACGCTTGTGCATAGCGTAGCACCTGCTACAATTAATTAAGAGCTTTGCAACGCTGAACATAACCAAAAGAGGTGAATATGAGAAAACCATTGATCGCGATTTTGGGGCTGCTGACAATTCTCATGTTGTCCGCGCCCGCTCTGGCTGAAAATCTGAGCAGCTCGGACGCCAAACATCCTGGGGTATCCTTGGAGGCTTGGAAGAACTCCACCCAGGCGGAAAAGTACGCCTTTTTGCTTGGCCTGATGAGCATGGTGGAAATGGAGAAAACCTGGCAGGGTGAACATCCCCTGCCTTTTAAGCAAAGCCTTATTCCCAGTTGGTCGGCCGGCTTGGCGGACTTAAGCTTTGAGCAAATAAGCGCTACTGTGGACAGCTACATTGTCGCCAACCCGGGCAATATGAAGCGCCAGGTGCTGGAGGTGCTGTGGTTTCAGTTGGTTCAGCCTAAATTGACAACTAGTTTGGGCAAATAATCTGGTTTTCTTAACGAGGTGAATGTATGAAAAAAGTTGTATCTATTGCAGTATTGGCGGGCATGCTGGCCTTGCCGCTATCTTGTACAAATATGACCCATGGCCAGCAAGGAGCCACCACCGGAGGCCTTATTGGCGCGGGCGTGGGCGCGGGCGTGGGGCTGGGCATTTCCGCCATTGCCGGCGGTAGCTTGGGGGCCGGGGCCATTGCCGGCGGCGCGTTGGGCGCGGTAAGTGGGGCTATTATTGGCTATAGCCAGGGGCACCAGCAAGATCGCTAGGTAGTTACAGTTAATTTATTATAATTAAATATAAAACCCGTTGCGCGGCTTAGTTCGCGGGCGGGTTTTTTTATGGTTGCCGGCGCCAGCTAAGCGCGCCCGACTGTTGGGGGAAATACGAATTACCCAAAGACCGCGCAAAGTTAGCGCAGTTTGGGGTCTAAAGCGTCTCTTATGCCTTCGCCCAACAAGTTATAGGCCAGCACGGTAAGCAAAATAGCAAGGCCCGGAAACACCGAAAGCCACCAGGTAAGCTCCAGGCTGGCTTTGCTCTGGCTTAAAATGTTACCCCAACTGGGCTCGGGCGGCTGCACTCCCAAGCCCAGAAATGACAGCCCGCTTTCCAGTAAAATGGCCCCGGCCACACCCAAGGTGGCGGCCACCAGAACCGGGGCAATGGCGTTGGGCAGCATGTGGCGCAGCATTATGCGTAAATCGCTGGCGCCCAAGCTTCTGGCGGCCAGCACAAAGTCGCGCTGCTTCAGGCTTAAGAATTCGGCGCGCACCATGCGGGCCACTCCCATCCAACTGGTAAAGCCAATAATTATCATAATGTTGATAATGCTGGGATCCAGCATGGCAATAACCGCCAAAATCAAAAAGAAGGTGGGGAAGCACAGCATGAGATCAATAAAGCGCATAATCACCCCTTCCACCCAGCCGCCGTAATAGCCGGCCAGCGCGCCTAAAAAAACGCCCAGCAGGGTGGAAATGCCGGCCGCCACCAGGCCCACTTGCAGGCTTACCCTGGCCCCGAAAAGCATGCGGCTTAAAAGGTCGCGGCCCACATCGTCGGTGCCCAGGGGGTGGCTCCAGCAGGGCGCCAGGTTGGTGGAGAGCGAGTTGGGCAGGTTGGGGTCGTAGGGGGCCAGCCAGGGCGCCAGCAGGGCCAGCAGAAGCAGGGTTAGCACCCCGCTTAAGCCCAGCATGGCAAAAGAGTTTTGGGTTAACGCCTGGTAAAAAGTTTTCTGCCGCATGATTCTCAGCCCTTCCGCACTCTGGGATCGGCCAGCGCGTAGCCAACATCGGCCAGCAGGTTGCCCAAAAGGGTTAGCACCCCGCCCAGCACCAGGTTGCCCATAATAAGCGGGTAGTCGCGGGCCATCACCCCATCGTAAAACAGCTTGCCCATGCCGGGTATGGCGAAGATGGACTCGAAAATGACCGAGCCGCCGATTAAACCCGGCACGCTTAAACCGAGGATGGTGATTACCGGCATAAGCGCGTTGCGCAGGCCGTGGCGGTAGATGACCGCGGATTCCTTCAACCCCTTGGCCCGGGCGGTGGTTATATAGTCCTGCCCTATAACCTCCAGCATATTGCCGCGCATGTAGCGGCTTACCGCGGCCAGCGACACGAAAGAAGATAAAAGCACCGGCAGGAGCAAATGCCTTGTGTAGTCCCAAAGCTGGCCTAAAAGGTTCATGCTGTCGTGATTAAGGGCCTTAATACCGCTGATGGGCAGCCAGCCCAGATGCACCCCAAAGAGCATCATGCAAAGCAGCGCCAGCCAGAAGGTGGGCGCGGCAAAGCCAATGAACACTATTAAGGTGGTAAGGCGGTCGCCAACCGAGCCGCGGTGCATGGCGCTGTGCACGCCTAAGGGTATGGCCACCAAAAGAGTTATGAGCAGGCTTAAGAGGTTGATGGTAATGGTGATGGGCATGCGCTCTAAAATCTTGTCCAGCACCGGCCGCCCGTCCGGAGCAAAACTTGCGCCAAAGTCCAGGTGGGCAAGCTTGTTCAGCCAAATCCAGTACTGCTCGATAATGGGCTTGTCCAGGCCGTAATAGTGGTACATTCGCTCCCTGGCCAAATCGCTCACCTTGGGGTTAAGCTCGGTCATAAGGTCGGCGGGCGAGCCAGGGGCCAGTTGGATGACAAAGAAGCTTATAAGGGTGATGCCTAAAAGCATGGGTATCATAAAGGCTATGCGCCTGGCTAAGTAGAGCAGCATGGCTTTCTAAGGCTCCAGGGCGGTTACCGGACCGCGCATTTGCAGGGGCTGGGGAACATACCAGCGTATAAAGTTATAGCTTATACCGGCCAGTTGGGGGTTAATTCCCCGTATGCGGCTGTGCACGGCCTGCAAGGCGGTGGGCACGTACAAAAAGGCGTAGGGCTGCTCATAGGCTATTATTTCCTGCACTCTGGCGTAAATGGCCCGGCGCGCCTCCGGCTCCATGGTTACCAGCTCTTTTTCCAAAAGCGCGTCCAGCTCTTCATTGCTGTAGCCGGTAAAATTCAGCTTGCCATTGTCGCCTTGCTTGGTGTGGAAAATGTTGTGCAGGCCAGGGTCGGGGGGTAAAGTCCAGCCCAAAAGCACGGCGTCAAAGCGGCCGGGGTTAACAAATTCCTTAATGAAAGCCGTCCACTCAATAACCCGCAACTCCACCTTAATGCCTATTTGCTTAAGCCGGTACTGAATAAAAATGCCCGCGTTCTGACGGTAGGTGTTGCCCTGGTTGGTTATTAACACAAAGTCGAAAGATTCTCCCTTTTCGTTGCGCAGGCGTCCGTCCGCCGCCATTTTCCAACCCGCCTGGGCCAGCAGCGAAAGCGCCTTTTGCGGGTTATAGGAATAGGTGGGCACATTGGGGTTGTGCCAGAAAGTGCCGGGCTTCAAGGGGCCGGTGGCCTCCACGCCTAAGCCCAGCAGTACGCCGTCTATTATTTCCCGGCGGTCTATGGCGTGGCTCAGGGCCTGGCGCACGCGCAGATCGCGGAAGCGCGCGTCTTTCATATTCCAGCCCACAAAGCTGTAGCTGCCGCCCATATAGCTGTATTTTGCAAAGTTCTGTTTAAAGTAGGGGGTGTCGGTTTGGCGCTGGTACTGCAGGGCGGTCAGTCCGGCCCAGTCCAGGCCGCCGGCTGAAAGCTCCATAAACATGGTGGCCAGATCGGGAATAACTCGGTAAATGACGCCATCTAAACATGGGCGCCCTTCAAAGTAGTCGTTATTATAGGCAAGGCGGATGTGCTGGCCGCTTTTCCATTCCGTAAAGGTGTAGGGGCCTGTGCCAATGGGGTGGCGGTTAAGCGGGCTTTGCCTGGGGTCTACCCCCTCCAGCAAATGGCGGGGCAGTTGGGGCAGGGTCCAGGAGGGCAGGCCGTGGGAGTAGGGTACGGCATAGGTAACCTGGAAGGTATAATCGTCTAAAATTTTGGCTTCCGCCACCTGCATGTAGTCGTAAGAATAGTCGGTAGGGGTGTTGGGATTTACCATGAACTGCCAACTGAACAGGGCATCTTTTGCGGTGTAGGGGTGGCCGTCATGAAAGCGCACGCCGCGTTTAAGGTAAAAGGTAATGGTGCGTTGGTCTTTGCTTATTTCCCAGCTTTGCGCCAGGTCTCCCACCAGGTTAAGGTTTTCGTCGTATTTAAGAAGGCCGTTATAGCAGTAGTCGCTTATTTCGTGGCTGGCCGAGTCGCTGGTAAGCATGCTGATAAGGCTGCTGGCGTCGCCCAAAGAGCCCACCACAATGCTGTCGCCGGTATTGGGGCACTGGGCCTTAACCGGGCTTAGCAGCATAAAGGCGCCAAGCAGAGCGCCCAGCAAACTTGCACAAAAGGCCCGGCCGCCCGCGCTAATCATACAAATCTACGCCGCGCTTGCTGAAGGTGTTGGCCATGTCTTCCTCTTCCATGGCCAAATCCGGATGGCCGGCCGCCCGCAGCACCCTGGCCAAAGAGCGGCGCAGGTCTGGGTCGCGGGGCTCGATGGCTACGGCTTTGCGCGCCATATCCACCGCGGCATCGTTTTTTTTGGCCTGCAGAAGTATCCAGGCCGACTCTATCAGTGGCGCCGTGGCCTTGGGGTTCAGCTTGCTGGCCTGGTGCATGCGGGTTATGGCTTCGGGCAGGTTGCCCAAGTAGCGGTCTACCAGGCCAGAGGCAAAGGAGCCGCGCCAGTCTTTGGGCTGCTGGGAGATCATGGATTCGGCGTGGTCGCCGGCGTTTTTGGGCTGATCGCACTTAAGCAGGCCGCGCACGATCATCAGCCCGCCTTCCATGGGGTCGGAATTCATTTTGGAGTTGGTAAGAATTTCCGCCATTTCCTGATGGGCGTGGCTCTTGCGCATTTCGTTTAGCTGGGAGTAGGCGCGGGATAGCAGGAAGTGGGCATCTTGGGAAAGGGGGTTAAGATCCACCGCGCGCAAAAACATGTCGCGGGCGGTAACCAGCTCCATCTGTTCCATAAACATTTTGCCTTTGAGCAGGTTGAGATCAAAGTTATTGGGGTGTTTCTGCAAGGCTTCGTCCAAAAGCTGCATGCCCAAATTTTGCGCGCCAGCCATGGTAAAGTGAAAAATAACCGCCTCCATGGCCTCCCGGCTTTCCGGACTTTCCTGCGCCTTGGCCAGCGCCTTAGACAGGCTGAAAGCGCGGCGGCTGTCGTCTTTGCGGCCCAGGCCTTTTAAGTTTATGGCCATTTGCTCGTACAGGTCTTTATCTAAAGGCGCCAGGCGCAAACCCTGCTTTACCGCGGAAAGCGCCTTGTTGTACTGGCGGTTATGGCGGAAGACCAGCGCGCAACGCCGGAGCACGTCTAAGTCGTTAGGGGCCAGGCGCACCGCGCGGTCGGCGTAGGTAAGGGCAAAGTTATAGAGCTTGGCGTTGACAAAGGCCTCGGCGGTTTTAAGCTGCAAGGCCGGGTCATTGCTTTCCTCTGCCACCTCTTTTAGGCAATCGGCAATAAGTTCCATGCGTTTGGCTTCTTTGTCGTTGCCCAGCTCGTGGTATATCTGGCCTATGCCCTCAAAGCCAGAGGGATCGTCGGGCCACTCCCCGGCAATGGCGTCATAATAGTCCAGCGCCTGCTGGAAATGCCCCCGCTTAAACAGGCGTTCGGCCTCTATGGTAAGAGCCTTCTTGCGCGAGCCAGTGGCTATGAGCCAGAACCAGAACATGAAAGGTGGTGCCACGTAAGTCTCCACTAACCAGAAGATAATAATCCTTAGCAAATATAACATATAGAGCAAAACCCGGCACGGGGTGGGCTGGCGGGCCGGAGCCATGGCCGATATTTTTAGAATATGAAGTGGCTTGCTGTTATTGCTTGAATTGTCAGCATTTTGCAGGGATGGGGCAGGGTTGGCGGTTTATTGGTTGGCTGTCTTCAGTCAGCACGAGCTCGCGTCTGCAGTCCTTGGCTGGCATGGCCTTTTACTCCGCCATTAGTCGGAGCCCTTTCCCGCCGTTATTCTGAGCGAAGCGCCACAGCGCCCCACCCCGTCACCCTGAGTAGAAGCACTCCACAGCGCCCACCCGTCATTCAGAGCGCAGCGCGAAGCGCGTAGTGAAGAATCCATGCCTTTTGCCTTTCGCCTTTTGCCTTTTCCAGGCGCAGCACCGCGCGCGGGGGCGGGGTGTGGCGGGCGGCGGGGGGCGGCCGGGGGGGGGGGGGGGCGGGGGAGGGCCGGCGGGGCCGGG
>JAVBVK010000017.1:0-9160 GCA_031554335.1 Desulfarculales bacterium | reverse complement strand
GTCTAACAACGCCACTAACTATGGCGAGCTGCTTAATTGGTTTGACCAGCATCCGGAAATACTGAAAAGCAATACCGACTGGGAAGCCATGCAAAGCGCGCACGGCGGCGAGGGCGGTGTGCCTTTCTGGGTGTACGATGTCGCCAACAACCGTATCCGCCGGCCCGACTGGCGCGGGGATATTGCCACCCAGGCCGGTGGTTCAATAGCTGTCAACGCCGCTCAACGGGATGCGCAGCAGCCCATAACCGGAAGTATACAAATCGGTGGGTACACTGAGGCGGGTAATATCAATCCATGCCTGGTGTCTTCGTTTACAGGGGCGTTAAAAAACACCGGGCAACAGCCTGTGAAGTACTATTCGTCCACCGCTAGTACCACTGTGGGCAATGCGGGCATAGCGATAGATTCGACTACTGTAGTGCGTACCGCCCCTGAAAACCGCCCCAAACGTATAGGTGTTATTGGCTGTGTGTACATGGGCAGAACGGTAGCCCAGCCGCCAGTGATACCAAGTACTGGAATTAACTACGAAGCGGCCATGGAAACCTTTACTGGGAATTATTATAAAGGCAAAAAAATATATGAAAAAATAATTAGCGTATCTACTCTAACCACGGCAGTAACAAACATACCCCATGGGATATCTAATGTAGACCGTAGATTTGGCCTTAGCGGGGAGTTTACAGTTACTAGTGACTACGTACTCCCTGCCAACTGCTATGTCAACCCCACTAATTTTTCTCGTGTTGCGTGGGCTCCCAAGAATACCTCAAACATCCAAATAGAAATGGGGTCTAGTTTATTCCCCATTATCGTCTCTGGTGAGATTGTACTCCGTTATACCTGCACCGACCGCTAAAGGAGGCGCTAATGTTCGACTTAATTTTACTTTGTGTTTGGTGGTTGCCTTGTGCGGTTCTGTCGTTGGCGATGACGCTTTTAATGGTGCTGTTATCGCCCTTGCTGGCCCTGTTTGTTTTTCGTAAAAGCCGCGATTTACCTTGGTTCTTATCCTGGTTTGGTCAGTGGGACGACAACTTGCGGGCCAGCCGCGAAGGAACCAGTTGGACAGATAAGACCGTGGTTAAGTGGATACGCCTTTACCTGCCGGTTAAAACGGGTATGTGGCTGGAGGCCATGCTGTGGATTATCCGCAACCCCAGCCAGTATTTTGATTACTGGTTCAACGGTCAAACCATCAAGCCGGGCTGGGGAGATGACGGCCAGATGCTGCCATTTGAATTTATCGTAAAGGGCAACCCGGCCGTTAACGACTGCCCGCTTGCGGCCGGCTGGTGCCTGCGCCTGCTTAAAACCGGCGACAGGCTGATACCCAACTTTCGCCTGGTGTGGAAATGGCCTTTTATAGATAAGTGCGTACAGATTTGGCTGGGCTGGCAATACCCGGACAAAGTGGAGGAGATAAGGCCGCACAGTAAGGCCCAGCTTAAATTTACAATTAATCCTCTTAGCAAAACTAAGTGAAGAAGAAAGGATAAAGATTATGTGCATGTTTGGTGGAACTCCAAGTGTAAGTGAACCCAAGGCCCCGGTTACGCCCAAGGAAAGCAGCGGCGTGGTAGCTGACGCGGCTGAGCAGGAGCGCAAACGCCGCATGGCCGCCAACGGTGTGGGTGGCAGTATATTAACCGGCGCCATGGGCGACAGCGGCAGCGCGCCCACTACCAACAAAAAGTTGCTTGGGCAGTAGCATGGACGACCGCACCCGCATAACCCGCTGGGTAAAGCGCATGCATGCCATGAAACAGGCTTGGGAGAAAAACGAAAGCCATTGGCGCGACATTGCCGAGTACATGCTCTCTAAAACCCATGGCCCGATGTTTGAAGACCAGGACAAGGCCAAGAGCTCGCGCCCGGAAAAGACCTACGACACCACCGGGGTGGAGTCTTTACGGGTGCTGGCCAGCGGCATGCAGGGGGGGTTAACTTCCCCCAGCCGCCCCTGGTTTACTCTGGGGCTGGTGGATGACGCCCTAGGCAACAGCGAGCAGGCGCAGGCCTGGCTGCGCGATACCCAGGAGCGTTTAAGCAATACCTTGCAGCGCTCCAATTTCTACGACCAGATGCACCGGGCCTACTACGAGCTGGGCGCCTTTGGCAACGGAGTTATCTTGATAGAAGAGGACGCGGACGCGCTGGTGTGGTTCCAGACCCTTAATGTGGGGCATTATTACATGATGGTAAACGAAAAGGGGGTAGTGGACACCCTTTACCGCGAGCTTAAGCTTACCACGCCTCAGCTTATGGAGCGCTGGCCGGACAGTGTGCCCGAGGCCATAAAAAGCCAGTACGACAGCGACAACTTAAACGCCCAGTACACGGTGCTGCATGCCATAGAGCCAAGGCGCGACTACGACCATACCAAGAAGGACAAGCTTAATAGGCCTTATCTGTCGGCCTATGTGTTGCTGGACTGTGACCAGGTGCTGCTGGAAGAAGGCGGGTATTTTGAAAAACCTTTTATTGCCGCGCGCTGGGGCGCCAACTATGAAGACACCTATGGTTACGGCCCGGCCAGCGACGTGCTGCCGGCGGTAAAGACCTTGCAGCAAACCTGCAAGGCGCTTTTGAAAGGTCTGCAAAAAGAGATAGACCCGCCGCTTAACGTGCACAGCAGCTTGAAAAACAGCATTAACCGCATTGGCACTACGCCCAATTTTATAAATTTTGTGGACTACACCGGCACCAGGCCGCCCATAGAGCCGCTTTCGCAGGTGAGCGTTAATTTTGCCCAAGCCTATCCGCAAATGGAGCACTACCAGCGCCAGATACGCCAGGGCTTGTTCTATGATCTGTTCCTGATGATAAGCGATACCGACAAGCGTATGACCGCCACCGAGGTGGCGGAGCGCAATGCGGAGAAGATGCTGCTTTTGGGCCCCACCCTGGAGCGCCTGCGCAGTGAGTTGTTCCAACCGCTTATCAACCGTGTGTTCGCTATTATGCTGCGCCAGGGCAAGATTGATGACCCGCCGGAGGAGATAGCGGGCGGCAATATGCAAATCGAGTTTGTGAGCATGCTGGCCCAGGCCCAGAAAGCGGCCGGGGTTACCAGCATTCAGCGTTTGCTGGAAATTGTCTTTGGTGTGGCTCAGGCCAAGCCGGAAGTGCTGGACAAGCTGGATGCCGACAAGCTGGCCGACACCCTGGAAAGCATGCTGGGGGTTGACCCCGGCATTATTCGCGGCACTGAGGAGGCTGACAAAATACGGCAGGCCAAGGCGCGGCAGCAGCAACAGCTGATGCAGCAGCAGCAAGCCATGGCGGCGGGGCAGATGGCCATGCAGGGCATGCAGGCGGGCGGGGCGCTGATGAAAGACGCTGCCCAAGCCGGCCTGCCGGTGGCCGACATGCTGGGCCAGGCCATGGGAGGGATGAGTGGTGGACAAACTTAGTAGCAATATAAGCAGGGTGCTTGCCACCCATGAGGGCAAAGAGGTTTTTCGTTTTTTGCTGGAGCTTACCGGGGTGGTGGGTGGCGGCGGTGATTACAGTGCCAACGCCTTACATGCCGCTTTTATGGAAGGCCAGCGCAGCATAGGGGTAAAACTCTACCGCCTTATTCTGGCCTTAGAGCCTAAATACCTACAGATAATAACCAATAAAATAATTGAGGAGCAAGCTGACAATGGCAGAAGAAGCAACGACAACGACGAATAACGAGCAAGGCGCGCCTGACGCGCAACCCGTGGCTGGCGCTGAGGCCAAACCCGCGTCCGCGAGCACTGACAAAGAGACAAACTCTTTGCTGGGCGGCGCAGGGGTTGATGGTAACGACAAGGGCGCTGACGACAAGGGCAAGGATGAAGCCAAGCCTGACGGCAAAAAAGATGACGCGCCTGGCCTACCGGCTACGCCTGAGGCCTATGCTTTTGAGTTTGACCCGGATACCAATGTGGATAGCGAGCTTTTAAGCGGCTTCCAGCAGTGGGCCCATGAAAATAAGGTGCCGCTGGATGCGGCCAAGACCCTGGCCAAGCAGTATGAGGGCATGATTAAACAGCAGGCCGGCGCGCGGGGTGAGGCTTTGGCCAAGCTTAGCGAAAGTTGGGTAAAAGAGCTGAAAGCTGACAAGGACTTTGGCGGCGAGCACTGGAGTACCAGCCTGCAACATATCAACGCGGCAATGAAAGAATTTGGCAATGATGATATACGCGGCTTGTTTAATGCCACCGGCCTGGGCAACCACCCGGCGCTGGTGAAATTTATGGCCTCGGTGGGCAAGGCGTTGCTAGAGCCTGGCACCATGCGGGGCGCGGCTGTACCGGGTAAAGAAAAAAGCGCGGCTGAAGTGCTTTACCCCAACAACTAATAAATAGAGGAGATTGTAGAAATGGCAGCAGATGCAAGCAGATTCCCCACTTTGGCCGACCACGCCAAACGTATGGACCCCAGCGGCAAGATAGACAAGATTGCCGAACTGTTAACCCAAACCAATGAGGTGCTGCAAGACATGGTGGTGAAGGAGAGCAACCAGCCCACCAGCCATGTAAGCACCATCCGCACCGGCCTGCCCGAGGTGGCCTGGCGCCTTTTAAACTACGGGGTGCCGCAAAGCAAGAGCAAAACCCAGCAGGTAAGCGACAGCATAGGCATGCTGGAAGCCTATGCCGAAGTTGACAAGGCTTTAGCCGACCTTAACGGCAACACCTCTGAATTCAGGCTTTCCGAAGACCGGGCCTTTTTGGAGTCCATGAACCAGACCATGGCCAGCACCCTGTTCTATGGCAACACCGCCAATAACCCCGAGCGCTTTTTGGGCCTTGCCCCGCGCTACAGCGCGCTTAGCGGCGCCATGAACAGCGCCAATGTCATCAATGCCGGCGGCACTGGCGAGCAAACCACCAGCATCTGGCTTGTTGCCTGGGGGCCGGATACCGTGCATGGCATTTTCCCCAAAGGCCAGAAGGCCGGCCTTACCCACGAGGATAAAGGCCAGAAAACCTTAATTGATGACCAGGGCGGCAAATACGAAGGCTACCGCACCCACTACTCGTGGAAGTTGGGCCTGGTGGTGCGCGACTGGCGCTATGCGGTGCGCATTGTTAATATACCCACCGACCCGACGGCTTTAGCCAATGTGCCTTTGATTAACCTGATGATTCAGGCCAGCGAAACCCTACCCAACCAGAGCCTGGGCAAACCGGTGTTTTATATGAACCGGCCTTTGCGTACCGCCTTACGTCTTAAGATTGTGGATAAAAACAACGTTAACCTGACGGTGGATAACGTGGAAGGCAAAGAGGTTTTGCGCTTTGACGGTATTCCGGTGCGCCGGGTGGACGCCATTCTTAACACTGAAAGCGCCTTGATATAAGGCTGAAAGGGACAAGACCATGATTATGGACAAGTGCTTGATGTTTTTTGAGGATGAAACCATTACCGCAACCAAGGCCAGCCCCAGCCTGGATGTGGGGGAAAACGTGGGGGAGGGCGAGCCCATTTATATTTTTGCCAAGGTGGTGAGTGATTTCACCGGCGGCACCAGCATTGCCCTGGCCTTGCAGGAGTCGGACAACAACAGCAGCTTTACCAACGTGCTGTCCACTCCGGCCATACCTGTTAACGATGCGGGGGCCGGCTATGATTTTAAGTTTGGCAGCGTGCCGCGCAAACTAAAGCGCTATTTGCGCCTTAACGCCACCGTGGTGGGCGCTGTAACCGGCGGCAAGATTACCGCCGGCCTTAACCTGGACAACTAGCCAAGGGGGCGTTATGCCCCTTTACCGGAGGAATTATGACCAAGTGGAAATGCGTTACTAAATGTTATGTGCGTGGCCGGCTGTATGAATTGGATGAGGTGGTGGAGGCGCTGGAGCCGCCCAGCAAAGCACACTTTGTGGATACCACGCCTTTGCAGAAGACTGCCGTAAAAGCGCCGGAGTTTCAAAAGATGAGCCTTGAGGCGCTTAAAAAATACGCTCAGGGCAAGAAAATAGAAATTCCAGCGGCCATGAGCAAAGCGGAAGATATAGCCGCTTTTATTAAGAGCAAAGCCGAAAGCGACAAGTAATGAAACAGTCTATCGTCAACATCTGCAACCTGGCCATAAGCCGCATGGGCGGCAATCAGATAAAGAGCATCAATTCCCTGAACGACCCCACTGAGGAGGCGCGGGAATGCAAGCGCCTTTACCCGCAGATATTGAGCGACTTGCTGCGCCAGCACCCCTTTGGCTTTGCCTGTGTGAGCGAAGCGCTGGCCTTTATTAAACTGCATGAGGGCCGGGCTATGGCGTATGAGTACGCCTACCCGGCCAATGCCTTAAGGGTGTGGCGGGTTGGCGCGGCCCACGGCCTGGACAACCCCGGTTCCCCCTCCATGCCCTATGCCACGGCTTACGGCGAACAGGGTACGGTGATACTGAGCGCCATGCCCGAGGCCTATGCCCTCTACAGCCGTTATGTGGATGACCCCAACCGCTTTGACAGCTTTTTTGTGGAGGCTGTTGCCTGGTCTTTGGCCAGTGAGCTGGCGCTTGCGGTGCGCAACGACATTGCAACCGCCGGCCAGCTTAAAGAGGCCGCCGCCCAGGCCATGGAGGCCGCCCGCGGCTATGATGCTAACGAGCAGCACATGCAACAGCCCGAGCCCTACTTTATTACCGGGAGGTATTAGTCATGCATTTTGCCGGGTTCCAGCCCAGCTTCGTGGGCGGGGTTATTGGCCCCAGCCTGTTCGGCCGCATAGATTTAGCCAAATATGGCACGGCCTGCAAGGGCATAGATAACATGATGATCATGCCCCAAGGCGGGCTGACCAAGCGCCCCGGCCTTAAGTATGTGCACGAGTTTACTGAAGAAGCCCGCCTCATCCCCTTCATCTTCAATAGTACTGACCAAAACTACGCGCTGGTGTTTGCCAACTACAAAATGTATGTGGCCTATAATGGCGGCATGATAACCGGCGGGGGCGGCCAGGTTATGGTGGTGAGCAGCCCCTTCAGCCTGGCGCAAGCCAAGGCCATGAGCTACGCCCAATGCGCCGACCTTATGTATTTTGCCCATGCCGACTTGCCGCCTTATAAGCTTAGCCGCTACGCCCATAACGACTGGCGCTTTACCCAGGTTAACTTCAACCCGCCGCCCGCGCCCACCCAGGCGCTTGCGGTAACCCTCAATATCGGCGGAGACCGCCGCAAAAAAGACACCGGCTACATTTATACCTATGTGGACGAGGCGGGCAATGAAAGCCTGCCGGGCGGGGAATATTTTGCCAACATTGATGCCATGATGAATGCCGATGAAAATATCAGCATAACCATTCCCGCGGTGGCCGGCGCCAGCGAATATAAACTTTATAAATGGTATTCCGGCTCTTATGGCTATATTGGCAGCGTGTTGCCGGCTAATATAGGTAAACGCTTTGTGGATGACAATATAACCGCCAACACCACCATTGGCCCGCCAAAAAACATAGAGTACTTTCAAGGCGCGGGCAACTACCCCAGTCAGGTGTGCTTTTACCAGCAGCGCCTTATTTTCGCGGCCAGCAAAAACCAGCCGCAAACCGTGTGGATGAGCAGAAGCGGTTTGTTTGAAAACTTTACCAATAATTTCCCCATCAGTGATGACGGGGCTATTGAGATAACCATAGCCAGCAGTGAGGTGGCCATGCCGGTGTGGCTTATTGTGCTGCGCTCGCTGGTGCTGGGCACTGGCGGCGGGGTGTGGGAAGTGGCCAGCCGCAGCGAGATATTCACCCCCAGCAACTTAAGCAGCACTCCGCAAAACTATAGGGGCTGCCAGGCGGTGCGGCCGGTGGTTATTGGCAACCGCATTATTTATGTTATGCGCGGCGGCGGCCAGGTGTTCGAATTGGGTTATGACTTTGGCGCCGACGCCTATGCCGACAGCGAATGCAGCATTTTAGCGCCCAATTTGTTTGAGGGGCGCAAGGTTACAAGCATGGCCTACCAGGCCTCGCCGCATAGCATGGTGTGGTTTGTTATGGATGATGGCGGGCTGCTCTCCCTGACCTTTATTAAGGAGCAAGACGTGTACGCTTGGGCCAGCCACAGCACGGCGGGCCAGTTTGTAAGCCTGTGCGTGCTGCCCGGCCAGGGGCAGGAAGTACTGTACGCCTTTGTGAGGCGCGGCGGCAAGTATTTTTTGGAAATGATGACTAATGTGTTTGAGGCCCAGGACATAAAAGACGCCTTTTTTGTGGACTGCGGCAGCACCTATAGCGGCCCGCCGGCCACGGTGATAAGCGGCTTGAACTATTTGGAAGGCAAAACCGTGCAAGTGCTGGCCGATGGCGCCGCCCACCCCGACCGAGTGGTGGTAAACGGCAGGGTTGAGTTGCAGCATGCGGCCGGCAAGGTGCATGTGGGGTTGGGCTATGGCGCACGTATGGAAACATTGCCAGCCCAGGTTATGGATGGCGGCGGCAGCTCGGTGGGCATGCGCAAGCGTATTAGTTCAATAAACGTGGAATTTTACAAAACCGTTACTTGCAAGATTGGCACTGGCGACAGCGCTTTTGATGAAACCGCCTGGCGCAGCGCGGAACCCTATGGCCAGGCCATAGAGCCTAAAAGCTTCCTGTTGGAAAAATCTTTATCCGGCAGTTGGAAGGACTCTTTCACTATCCGCTTTTTATCGGACAAACCTTTGCCTTTAACCATATTGAGCCTGGCCCCGGTGCTGGACATTAAAGCTTAAGGAGAAACAAATGGCTGAGAATAAAAGACCCAAACAAGGCGGTGACGCGGCGGCGGTGCTTTATCCGGGCATGGCCGGCGCCACTGGTGCGGTTGGCAATGACGCTGGGCCTGACATGATAGCGATGATGCAACAGGCGCTGTTGGACAGCACCAAGCGGAAGAATAAAAACGGCAAGAATGCCCAGCTTTCCCGCAAAGATGAGGCGGCGCTGAGAAACTCGCGCCTGGATTTGACCAACCAGATGGCCCGTGACTTACTTAGCTAGCCATGGAGAAAAAAGACATGCAAGACAAAAGCTGGGCGGGCATACGGCATTTTGAGCCAAGAGAATTTGCCTGCAAATGCGGCTGCGGCAAAAACGAGACCAAGCCGGAACTGGCCAGGCTTGTGGACGATTTGCGGGAAAGCCTGAACCTGCCTTTGAAAATCAATTCCGCCTATCGCTGCCCCCGGCATAACAAAACAGT
>JAVBVK010000041.1:0-8588 GCA_031554335.1 Desulfarculales bacterium | reverse complement strand
GTCTAACAACGCCACTAACTATGGCGAGCTGCTTAATTGGTTTGACCAGCATCCGGAAATACTGAAAAGCAATACCGACTGGGAAGCCATGCAAAGCGCGCACGGCGGCGAGGGCGGTGTGCCTTTCTGGGTGTACGATGTTGCCAACAACCGTATCCGCCGGCCCGACTGGCGCGGGGATATTGCCACCCAGGCCGGTGGTTCAATAGCTGTCAACGCCGCTCAACGGGATGCGCAGCAGCCCATAACAGGTTCATTGGAAACATGTACATATAGCAATGCGGGAAATATCAACCCAACTATGACCTATGCGGGTTCCGGTGCGTTAGCTTCGAAAAAAGAAGTGCCAATCGGATTTACTACACTCACGGAAACCACATATCCCAATAGTTCTGGGATTGCTTTAGACTCATCTAAAGTTGTTCGCACCGCTTCTGAAAACCGCCCCAAACGTATAGGTGTTATTGGCTGTGTGTACATGGGCAAAACTTTTGCCCAGCCGCCGGTGATACCAAGTACGGGCAGGGTGTTTGGTGTTGGTGTCGAAACGTTTACCGGTGATTATTTTACCGACACTGACGGAGTGCGGCGCAAACTATACACCTATGTTGTGGATTGCGGGGCGTTGCCCGACAACACCACCAAGGCAATTAACCACAATATCCCCAACGTCAGAAAAATCCACAAAGAAGAAGGGCTTGCCTATAGCAGTAGCGGTGATGTTTATCCGCTCCCTTTCATTAACTATTTTGCTAGTGTACCGGGTGACAATATACAGTTGAACGCTGGGCTAACTACCGTTCGAATGATGACCAGGGGCAATTATTCGAGCAATTATCCGTCATCGATGGTTACGCTAACTTACACCTGTACCAATCGCTAGCTAAATGCTTGGCAAGCCGTGGGAAAAAACAACAGGAGGCATGAATGCGGGCAATAAACTGGGTTAAAGATTTATTGATGGAAAAGACGGCGCTACTTAAAGACACTCTTCACTGGTGGGCAAGGCAAAACCTTATTGCCCTGGACCAGGCCTTTAACGCCCTGGCGGGCGGATGGGCCGACGAAACCCTAAGCGCCCGCCTGTGGCGCCGCCGGGGAAGCAAGGCCTGGCGGCGCGCGCAAAAAATGGTGGATGCCATTTTTTTCTGGCAACCCGGCCACTGCCGGCAGGCTTACTTAAGTGAACAGGCGCGCTTGCACTGCCCGCCCTCTTTACGCGACAACAATCAGGAAACTAAGAAAGGATAAATGATTATGTGCATGTTTGGCGGAACTCCATCGCTAAGTGAACCTAAAGCCCCGGCCACCCCTAAAGAGAACAGCGGCGCGGTGGGCGATGCGGCCGAACTGGAACGCAAACGCCGCATGGCCGCCGGCGGCTTAAGCGGCAGCATACTAACCGGCCCACTGGGCGACAGCAGCGGCGCGCCGGTAACCAAAAAAACCTTGTTAGGGCAGTAAAACATGGAAGAACGCATTAAACGCTGGATAAAACGCATGCATGCCATGGAGCAGGCATGGAGCAAAAACGAAAGCCACTGGCGCGATATTGCCGAACACATGCTCTCTAAAACCCATGGGCATTTGTTTGATGAAGGCGCCAAAAGCTCGCGGCCGGAAAAAACCTACGACACCACCGGGGTGGAGGCCTTGCGCACTTTGGCCAGCGGCATGCAGGGCGGTTTGACCTCTCCCAGCCGCCCGTGGTTTGGCCTTGGCCTGGCCGAAGAAGGGCTTAAAAGCAGCGAAGCGGCGCAGGCCTGGCTGTTCGATACCCAGGAGCGCCTGGCCGGCGCCTTGCAACGCTCCAACTTCTACGACCAGATGCACCGCGCCTATTACGAGCTGGGCGCCTTTGGCAACGCGGTTATCTTAATAGAAGAAGACGCGGACAACCTGGTGTGGTTTCAAACCCTTAATGTGGGCCGCTATTTTATGGCAATTAACGAAAAGGGGGTGGTGGATACCCTGTACCGCAAATTTAAAATGAACGCGCCCCAGCTAATGGAGCGCTGGCCGGACGCCCTGCCCGAGGCAATAAAAAGCCAGTACGCAAGCGATAACTTAAACGCCCAGTACACGGTGCTGCATGTGGTGGAGCCCAGACGCGAATATGACCACAACAAAAAAGACAAGCAGAACCGGCCCTATCTGTCGGCCTATGTGCTGTTAGACTGCGGCCAGGTGCTGTTGGAAGAGGGCGGGTATTTTGAAAAACCCTTTATTGCCGCGCGCTGGGGCGCTAACTATGAAGACACCTATGGCTACGGCCCGGCCAGCGATGTGCTGCCCGCGGTGAAAACCCTGCAACAGATAAACAAGGCGCTTTTGAAGGGTTTGCAAAAAGAGATAGACCCGCCGCTTAATGTGCACAGCAGCCTCAAAAACAGTTTTAACCGCATTGGCACCAGCCCCAACTTCATAAATTTTGTGGACAGCACCGGCCCCCGGCCGCCCATTGAACCGCTTTCATTAGTGAAAATCAATTTCGCCAGCGCGGCCCCGCAAATAGAACACTATCAGGGGCAAATACGCCAGGGGCTGTATTCAGACCTTTTTATGCTGCTCAGCAATACCGACAAGCGCATGACCGCCACCGAGGTGGCCGAACGCAATGCGGAAAAAATGCTGCTTTTGGGCCCCACCCTGGAACGCCTGCGCAGCGAGCTGTTTGAGCCTTTGCTAAACCGGGTGTTTGCCATTATGGTGCGCCAGGGCAAAATTTTAGACCCGCCCAAGGAGATTGCCGGCGGCAATTTGAAGGTGGAGTTTGTAAGCATTTTGGCCAGCGCGCAAAAGGCCGCGGGCATTGGCGGGCTGCAGCGCTTGCTGGAAATGCTGGGCGGGCTGGGCCGCCTTAAGCCGGAAGTGCTGGACAAGCTTAATGCCGACCGCCTGGCCGATTCATTGGAAAGCATGCTGGGCGTAGACCCCGGCATTATTCGCGGCAATGAGGAAGTGGAGGAAATGCGCAACGCCAAGGCCCAGGCCAGCGCGCAGGCCATGCAACAACAGCAGGCCCTGGCTGGCGGCCAGGCCATGCTTAGCGGCGTGCAGGGCCTGGCCAAAGCCATGAAAGACGGAGCCCAGGCCGGGCTGCCCATAGAGGGCCTGCTTAAACAAATGCAAAGCGCGCCCGCGGCGCGGGAAGAGGGCGCGGATGGAGCGGCTTAAAAGCAACCTGGCTAAAGTGCTGGGCACGGCCGAAGGCAAAGAGGTGTTCAGGTTTTTGTTCGAGCTTACAGGCGTGCTGGGCGCCGGTGGAGACTATAACAGCGATGCCCTGCATGCCGCCTATCTGGAAGGCCAGCGCGGGGTGGGGATTAAATTTTACCGGCTTATTATGGAAGCCGAGCCCCAGTACCTGCAACTAATAACCCATAAAATTATTGAGGAACAAGCGGAAAATGGCAGAAGAAACAAGCAGCATTACAGTGAGTAGCGCCGAGGATGAAAACGCCGGGGCAATGGAGTCTTTGCTGGGCAATACGCCGCCGGCGCAAGGCGATGGCATGCCCACGGCGGGCGAGGCCCTGCCCGCCACCCCTGAGGAATACCAAATGGATTTTGCCGAAAACACCAGTGTGGATCAGAACTTTTTGGGCAGCTTTCAGCAGTGGGCCCATGCCAACAAGGTGCCTTTGGCCGCCGCAAAAGAGCTGGCCAGGCAATATGAAAGCATGGTGGCCGGCTACGGCGCCAGCCAGGCCGGCGTTATAAAACGGCAAAGCGCGGCCTGGCTTAAAGAGCTGAAGGCCGACCCCGCCTTTGGCGGCGGCAATTGGAATGAAAGCATGCAAGCCCTGAATGCGGCCATGCGCGAATTCGGCTCGGAAGAGCTGCGCGGGTTTTTAACGCAAAGCGGGCTGGATAATAACCCGCTACTGAATAAGTTTGTGGCCTCGGTGGGCCGGGCCTTGTTAGAACCTGGCCTGGCGCGAGGCAGTAACAGCGCGGGTAAAGAAAAAAGCGCGGCGGAAGTGCTTTACCCCAACCACAAATAACAAAAGGAGAGAAGAATGGACAATAACCGGTTTCCCACTTTGGCCGATCACGCCAAACGCCTGGACCCCAAAGGCAAGGTAGATAAAATTGCCGAGCTGTTAACCCAAACCAACGAGGTGCTGCAAGACATGGTGCTGGTGGAGAGCAACCAGCCCACCAGCCATGTAAGCACCATTCGCACCGGCCTGCCCGAGGTGGCCTGGCGCCTTTTAAACTACGGGGTGCCGCAAAGCAAGAGCAAAACCCAGCAGGTGGCCGACAGCATAGGCATGCTGGAAGCCTATGCCGAAGTGGACAAGGCTTTAGCTGACCTTAACGGAAACACCGCTGAATACAGGCTTTCTGAAGACCGCGCCTTTTTGGAGGCCATGAACCAAACCATGGCCGCCACCTTGTTTTACGGCAATACCAGCGTGCATCCCGAACGCTTTCTTGGCCTTAGCCCGCGCTACAGCCAGCTTAACGGCGCCCTTAACAGCGAAAACGTTATCAGCGCCGGCGGCACCGGCAACAAAACCACCAGCATGTGGCTGGTGTCTTGGGGGCCGGATACCGTGCACGCCATTTTCCCCAAAGGCCAGAAAGGCGGCCTTACCCACGACGACAAAGGCCAGATTACCCTGGAAGACGAAAACGGCGGCAAGTTTGAAGGCTACCGCACCCACTATTCGTGGAAGCTGGGCCTGGTGGTGCGCGACTGGCGCTATGCCGTGCGCATTGCCAACATACCCACCGACACGGCGGCGCTTAACAATACCAATCTTATTCACTTAATGATTAAGGCCATTGCCAAGCTGCCTTCGCAAAACCTGGGCAAACCCGTATTTTACATGAATGAGGACCTGCGCACCGCCCTGCAGATTATGGTGAGCGATAAAGACAACGTAAACCTTACCTTTGACACCGCGGGCGGCTGGCCGGTGGTGAAGTTTAACGGTGTGCCGGTGCGGCGGGTAGACGCCCTGTTAAAAACCGAAACCGCTTTGGCGTAAAGGAGCAAAGGCCATGATGATAGACAAGCAGTTAATGTTTTTTGACAACGAGGCAATTAACACCAGCAAGAGCAGCCGCGCGCTGGATGTGGGGGCCAACCTGGGCGAAGGCATGCCGGTTTTTGTGCGGGCCAGCGTAAGCGATGATTTTAGCGGCGGCACCAGCCTTAGCCTAACCCTGCAAGATTCCGCCGACGGCATCACTTTTGACCCGGTGCTGACAAGCGCCGTTGTGCCAGTTGCCAGCCTGAAGGCCGGCTATCACTTTGCCTTTGGCAGCGTGCCGCGCAAGCTTGGGCGCCATTTGCGTTTAAACGCCACCGTGGCCGGCACCATGAGCGCGGGCAAGCTTAACGCCTTTATTGCCCAGGACAACTGAACCTGAAAAAAGGCGGGGGTTTTCAGCGCCCCCGCCTTTATGCCGGAAGGAGAGGCCATGATACAGTGGAAGTGTATTAAAACCTGCTACAGCGAAAAAAGGCTGTATGAACAAAACGAGGTGGTGGCTGCCCCCAGCCCTCCCTGCAAAGAGTATTTTGTAAAGCACGAGCCGGCGGCGCCGGCGAAAAACTTAAAAACCAAGGAATAGCTTATGAAGCAGTCGGTTATTAACATATGCAATATGGCCATAAGCCGCATGGGCGGCAACCAGATAAAAAGCATAAGCTCGCTGAACGACCCCACCGAAGAGGCGCGGGAATGCAGGCGCCTTTATCCCCAGATTTTAAGCGACCTTTTGCGCCAGCACCCCTTTGGCTTTGCCTGCCTTAGCCAACCCCTGGCGCTTATGCAAAAGCAGGAAGACCAGGCCTACGTGTATGCCTACCCGGCCAGCGCCTTACGCATATGGCGGGTAAACGCGGGCGCGCCTTTGGGGCCGGCTGTGCCTTTCAGCATTGCCTATGGCGAGCAAAGCACGGTTGTTTTGTGCGCCGCCGCCCGCGCCTATGCCTACCACAGCCGTTATGTGGATGACCCCAACCGCTTTGACAGCCTTTTTGTGGAAGCTATTGCCTGGTCTTTGGCCAGCGAGCTGGCGCTTTCGGTACGCAACGACTTGGGCGCAGCCGGGCAGCTTAAAGAGGCGGCGGCCCAGGCGGTGGAGGCGGCCAAGGGCTATGACGCCGGCGAAGGCCAGAGCGCGCCGCCTGAACCCTACTTTATTACCGGGAGATACTAGCCATGGCCTTTGCCGGATATCAGCCCAGCTTTGTGGGCGGGGTTATTGGGCCCAGCCTGTTTGGCCGGGTGGAGCTTAACAAATACGCCATTAGCTGCAAACAAATAAATAATATGATGGTGCTGCCCCAGGGCGGGCTTAGCAAACGCCCAGGTTTGAAGTATGTGCACGAGTTTGGCGAAGAAGCCCGCCTTATTCCCTTCATCTTTAACAGTAACGACCAGAACTACGCGCTGGTGTTTGCCAACTACCAAATGTACGTGGCCTATAACGGCGGCATGATAAAAGATAACAGCGGCCAGGTGCTGGCGGTTGCCACCCCCTTCAGCCTGGCCCAGGTAAAAAGCTTAAGCTACGCCCAATGCGCCGACCTTATGTATTTTGCCCATGCCGATCTGCCGCCTTATAAGCTTAGCCGCTACAGCCATAACAACTGGCGTTTTACCCAGGTTAACTTCAACCCGCCGCCCGCGCCCAGCCAGGCGCTTGTGGTAACCCGTCATATCGGTGGCGACCGCCGCAAAATGGACATAGGTTATATCTATACCTATGTGGATGCGGCGGGCAACGAAAGCCTGCCGGGCGGGGAGTATTTCGCCAACATAGAGCCCATAATGAATGCCGACGAAAATATCAGCATAGCCATTGCCGCGGTGGCCGGCGCCAGCGAATACCGGCTTTATAAATGGCATGCCGGCTCTTACGGCTATATGGGCAGCGTGTTGCCGGAAAACATAGGCAAGCCCTTTGTGGATGACAACATAATAGCCAATACCACCATTGGCCCGCCCAAAAACATAGAGTACTTTCAAAGCCCGGGCAACTACCCCAGCCAGGTGTGCTTTTACCAGCAGCGCCTTATTTTCGCGGCCAGCAAAAACCAGCCGCAAACCGTGTGGATGAGCAGAAGCGGCCTGTTTGAAAACTTTACCAACAACTTCCCCATTGCCGACGACGGCGCTATCGAAATAACCATAGCCAGCAGTGAAGTGGCCATGCCGGTGTGGCTTATTGTGCTGCGCTCGCTGGTGCTGGGCACTGGCGGCGGGGTGTGGGAAATAGCCAGCCGCAGCGAGCTTGTTACCCCCGGCAGCTTAAGCAGCACCCCGCAAAATTACAGGGGTTGCGAGGCGGTGCGGCCGGTGGTTATTGGCAACCGCATTATTTATGTTATGCGCGGCGGCGGCCAGGTGTTCGAGCTGGGTTACGACTTTGGCGCCGACGCCTATGCCGACAGCGAATGCAGCATTTTAGCCCCCCATTTGTTTGCCGGCAAAAAGGTGCTTAGCATGGTGTACCAGGCCGCGCCTTACAGCACGGTGTGGTTTGTTATGGATGACGGCGGCCTGCTTTCCCTGACCTTTATTAAAGAACAGGATGTGTACGCCTGGGCCAGCCACAACACGGCGGGCAAGTTTTTAAGCCTGTGCGCGCTGCCCGGCGCCAAACAGGAAATGCTGTACGCCTTTGTAAAGCGCGGGGAAAAATATTTTTTGGAAATGATGGCCGAGGCCTACACCAGCCAAAGCATTAGCGAAGTGTTTTTTGTGGATTGCGGCGCCACCTACAGCGGGCCGCCCACAACTGTAATAAGCGGGCTTGGCCACCTGGAAGGGCAAAGCGTGCAGATTTTGGCCGATGGCGCGGCCCACCCGCCCAGGGTGGTGAATGGCGGTCGCATTCATTTGCAGCACCCGGCCGGCATTGCCCAGGTGGGCTTGGGCTTTGCCGCGTCTATGGAAACCTTGCCCGCCCAGGTGGTGGATGGCGGCGGCAGCTCTGTTGGCATGCGCAAGCGCATTAGCTCGGTAAGCGTGCTGTTTTACAAAACCGTTACCTGCCAGATAGGGGTGAGCGATTATGACGAAACCGCCTGGCGCAGCGTGGAACCCTATGGCCAGGCCATTGCCCCCAAAACCTGGACTTTAGAGCATTCGCTAAGCGGAAGCTGGCGCGACGACTTTACCGTGCGCTTTTTGTCCGACAAGCCCTTGCCCTTAACCATATTGAGCCTGGCCCCCAAAGTGGACATTAAAAGTTGAAAGGAGATAAACATGAATGGGCAAAGCCAAACAAGTAACGATGCGGCCAGCGTGCTGTACCCCACTAACCCGCCGCCCTCTAAGCCCGCAAGCCCCGCCCTGGCGCCAGGGGTTGTGTCCGCTATTTGGCGGGGGGTTTCTAACTACGAAAACCTTAGACACGGCGCCGGCCAGGCCAAGGAGCGCTGACAACATGCGGGAAAACCTACGCCACTTTAAACCGGAAGAATTTGCCTGCAAATGCGGCTGCGGCAAAAACGAGACCAAGCCGGAACTGGCCAGGCTTGTGGACGATTTGCGGGAAAGCCTGAACCTGCCTTTGAAAATCAATTCCGCCTATCGCTGCCCCCGGCATAACAAAACAGT
>JAVBVK010000018.1:0-58077 GCA_031554335.1 Desulfarculales bacterium | reverse complement strand
ACCCTGAGCCGCCATACAACGGGTTATGGCTGCCGTTAGCGTAGTCTTGCCATGGTCAATGTGACCAATTGTCCCCACGTTTACGTGAGGCTTAGTTCTCTCAAATTTAGCCTTCGCCATAACTTGCAAACTCCCTTAATTTAAGTGACGAATTAATTCTGTCGTCGGTTAAATTGCTTTAACCGGGGCGGCTGAAGCCACCCCGCAACACCATAAATTGGAGCCCATGACCGGGCTTGAACCGGTGAACCTCTTCCTTACCAAGGAAGTGCTCTACCTGCTGAGCTACATGGGCGAAATCTCCCCGCAAGCCAAATTCGCTGCTTTCGGGGCCTGGTCAAAACGGTATCCTGCTTTTCTATAATATTTATCATAAAAAAGCAAGGCCTACTTGCAATTTAAAAACCGCGAGGCAAGCTGTTTAATATTCTTGCCGAATTAGCGGTATATTTATTATGGTGGTGGTGAGGGGAGGATTCGAACCTCCGAAGTCGTCGACGGCAGATTTACAGTCTGCTCCCTTTGGCCGCTCGGGAACCTCACCTAAATTTTTACTACACAAGCCAGAGCCACCAAGGCCCGCCGAATCGCGCCCAACCTCGCCAGCCTGTAAACTGGAGCTGGCGATGGGAATCGAACCCGCAGCCTGCTGATTACAAATCAGCTGCTCTGCCAATTGAGCTACGCCAGCTTAAAAAGATCTAAGTATAACCCGATACTGCCCCTAGGACAACATACAAGCATAACAAACTGGAATAGCCAGCGAACAAATATGACACGATAGGCATTGCTTGGCAAGGGGTAGCTAAAAAATAATAATTGCGCCCAACTTGCACGCCATGCTTGCATAACCCATACAACGTACTTATTGTTAGCTAAAAAAGCCCGAAAGCTAATTAAATCGGGCGGGTGGCGGCTGAAATACTTTTTTTGCAACTAGTTCACACTGTTTTGTGTTAGCCTGCCACGGAGTTCATGTGTCAGAAAAGTTAGGAGGTCCCGACCGTGACCAAAAGCATAAACAGCTTGCCTGAGGCCAAGCCTGAAAAAAAGCTGGAAAATTTGTGGGAACAGGAATTATTGGCGCGCCCTCATCCCCAGACTGAAACGGATGAAAAAGATGGCGCCGGCCAAGGGTTTTTGGAAAGCTTTAACCTCAAGCCCCATGAGCTGGTGGCTTACCTTGATCAGTACATTGTGCGCCAAGACAAGGCCAAGGCGGTACTGGCCACCAAAATATGCACCCATTTCAACCGCGCCCGCTATCTGGCGCGCGGCCCGGCCGCCGACCCGGCCGATGAAGTAGGGCTTATCAAAAACAACATCTTACTCATCGGCCCCACCGGGGTGGGCAAAACCTATCTCATCAAACTAATTGCCGCGCGCCTGGGCGTGCCTTTTGTCAAAGCCGATGCCACCAAGTTCAGTGAAACAGGCTATGTAGGCGGAGATGTTGAAGATTTAGTGCGCGAATTGGTGCGTGAGGCCGGCGGTGACATGGAAAAGGCCAAATACGGCATTATCTATCTGGATGAAATCGACAAAATCGCCTCCAGCCAGGGTATTTTAGGGCCCGATGTTAGCCGTGCCGGCGTGCAGCGCGCTCTTTTGAAACCCATGGAGGACACCACTGTAAGCCTGAAAGCCGCCCATGACCCGGTGAGCCAGATTCAGGCCATTGAGCAGTACCGGCGCACCGGCAAGGTGGAGACTCCCACCTTAAGCACCCGCCATGTGCTGTTTATAATGTCCGGGGCCTTCAACGGCCTGGCGCCCATAGTAAAAGAGCGCCTGCACAAAAAAAGCGTGGGCTTTGCCGCCCGCGGGGCGGAGTGGGAGCGCGATGAGGACTATTTGAAACAAGCCACCAGCCAAGACCTGGTGAATTTTGGTTTTGAAAGCGAATTTATCGGCCGCCTGCCGGTAACCGCGGTTTTGGAAAGCTTAGGCGCGGAAGATTTGCTAACCATTATGCAAAACCCCAACAACCCGGTTATGCTTAGTAAACGCCGCGACTTCGCCGCCTATGGCATAACTTTGCACTTTACTGAAGATGCGCTTAAGTTGCTGGCCGCCCAAGCCGCCAAGCTGGGCACCGGGGCCAGGGCCCTGGTTTCGGTGCTGGAAGCCGTGCTAACGCCATTTGAGCGGGAACTGCCGGCACATCCACATATAACGAGCTTGCTCCTAAGCACCCAGGTGGTTGAAGACCCGGATAAGGCGCTGGCCGCTTTGCTGGCCAATCCCCACGCCCAGGCAGAAGAGTTAAGCCTGGCTTTGGCGCAAAACACAGGGCTTCTGTTGCGCCATTTGGAAGAAAGGGCTGGCTCCGACGGGCTTGAGCAGGACTACCAGCAAGCGGTGGTTGATGAATACATGGCGTCCACCTTATCCATGAACCATGCGGTAAAAACCATATTGTCCCGCTTGAAGGCCATAGATAGCTTTGAACAGGAGTTTGGCGCCAGCCAAGAGCTTACTATAAAGCTTGACACCAGCGCCCGCCAGGCCATTTTAAGCAAGGGACAAGGCACGGTGGAATTTTTGAGCGGCCTGAGCCAAGTGCTGGCCCCGGGCCTCAACCTGGTGCGCGGCCGCCTGGGACAAACCTCTTTTACCTTGCCTTCCTTGGCGATATTTGACACTGACAATTACCTGCGACAGATTTTTGAAAGGCATTATCAAAAAAATTGCTGATATAATTGGGCGGGGCGTAGAGCCCCGCCTGAGAATTGCCAGCTAAACAGCTTGCCGGCTGGAATCTGCGGAGGAGATCATGCGCGCCCAAGGCCCCAACTGTTTTAAATGCTTTTACTTCTCTATTACCTGGCAGGTAAAACGCGCCTATGCCTGCCGGGCCATAGGGTTTAAAAGCAGCCAGATACCCAGTATGGTGGTGCGGCGCACCTCGGGCCAGCCCTGTATGATGTTCAAACCCAAGACAACGAAAGATCAATAGGGCTGGGCCTGGCCCGGCTCCAACACCCTATAATTTACGGTTAGCCTTGTCCCGCCTTGCTCAACCCGCAAACGGTGCAACCCCGGCTTCAAAGGCAGACGCAAAACCAACCCCGCTGTATCTTCCAGCCGTTGCCCGTCAAGGAACCACACCACCGGCTGGCCGCTACGCGCCCCCTGCAGACGGCAATGCAACGCCTGGCGCTCCAGAGGCACATCCGGATCCAGCATATAGATGCCGCCAGGGGCGGGCATGTCCAAGCTAAGCCCAGACGAAGCGGGCGCGCCCACTACCACCCCATGCAGCGGGCATACGGGTAAGGGCTCGGCCGCCAGTTCTTCACTTAGGGTGGGGCATTGCGGGCTGGGGGCCAGACCGGAAACCGAACATATCTTTATCCGGGCTATGCCAGGCGGTGTTACAGGCAAACCGCCGGGCTGCTCATGGTGCAGCATAAGCATAATAGCCCGCCATAGCGGGGCCGCGCCACTTACCCCGGAAACTTGCTGCATGGGCCGGCCGGAAAAATTGCCGGCCCACACCCCCACCGTATAGTCTTTGGTGTAGCCCAAGCACCAGTTGTCGCGATGGTGCTGGCTGGTGCCGGTCTTGACCGCCGCCGGGAAGGGCAATTCCAGCACGCCATGGCGGCCAAAGCCAGCCTCCCGGCTGACGTCGTCGGCCAGCACGTCAGTAATTAAGGCCACGGCCCTGGCACCCAAGGCCCGCCGCGGGCCAGCTTCCTCCTGCCCCTGCCACATGCGCACCGGTTTATACAGGCCGCCTTCGGCCATGGTAGCATAGGCGTTACTAAGGGTTAACAGGGTAACCTCGCCATTGCCCAAGGCCAGGCCAGGCCCATAGTGCGCCGCGTTAAAGGGCAGAGTAAAACCCAGGCCGCGCAACATATCCAGCACGCTGTCGGGTGGAAGCAAGAGCGCCATACGCATGGCCGGCACATTGAGCGAACTGGCCAGGGCCACTCGCAGGCTTACCCGGCCGCGAAACCTGCCGTCATAGTCGCGGGGGCGAAAAGCCTGGCCGTTTGTGCCCAACAAAAGCGGGCTGTCGTCTATGGGCTGCGACAACCAGGCGCCGTTTTCCAGGCCCAACGCGTAGACAAAAGGCTTTAGGGCGCTGCCCGGCTGGCGCGGGCTAACCACACCGTCCACCTGCCCGTCTTCCTGATCGTAAAAATCTGATGAGCCCACCCAGGCCAATACCGCCCGGTCGCTATTGCGCAACACCACCACCGCCGCCTGCTCCAAGCCCAGGTGGCGCATGCGTTGACATAGATTTTTAACCATGTGATTTATACGCGTCTGCAGCGGGCCAAGCAAATAGGTGGGTACAAGCTCGGGCGCCTCTGGTGGCAGGCCAGCCGCCAAAGCCCTGGTGAAATGTGGGGCTATCACCGAAGGAGGCGGCAAGGGCTGTAAATATAAAGGCTCGGCCAGGGCGCGGGTTAACTCGTCTTTGTTGATGGCCCCCATCGCCGCCATGCGTTCTAAAATATAGTTGCGGCGGGCAAGCAAACGCGGCCGCTGTGCGGACCCAAGCAGGCGGGCCGGGTCTTGGGGCAAGGCCATTAAAACGGCGGCCTGAGCCGCGCTCAAGCGCTCTGGCGGCAAACCCAGCAAAAAGTGGCTGGCCGCGCTAACCCCCACCAGCGGCCCGCCAAAAGGCGCCAAATTCAAGTACCAGCACAGTATGTCTTGTTTGCTGTAGTGGGCTTCCAGCCACAACGCGCGGCTGGTCTCTCTTAATTTACGCCAATAGCCGCGCGGACCGCTCTCCCCAGCCTCCAGCCTGGCCAGTTGCATGCTAATAGTGGAAGCGCCGCTTACCACCTGGCCGGCCATAAGGTTTTGCTTAGCCGCCCGGGCCACGGCCAGCCAGTCCACACCGTGATGCTCTAAAAAACGTTTGTCCTCCGCGGCAATGGCCGCGGCCTGCAGCAAATAAGGTGGCGTGGCAAGCCAACTTAGCGAGCGCCTGTTGGGATGGCGCAAAGAGGCCAGGGGCGAACTGTCGCCGGCCAGAATAACGCGGTCGTGTCTCTGCTGATAGCCAGGGACAAAAGGCGGCTGGTTGAGCCAAGCCAAAGCCACCCATATCAACAGGCACAAAAGCCCCCAACTTAAGGCCCAGCGCACATCGCTCTTGTCGCCTTTTCTTTTCACGGGCACTCATTTTTTGCCGCTCGGGGCCTGCGGCCTAAAGGGCATAGATGGCACCGCGGCTCACTTTTACGGCAATAGCTTTTGGCCAGGGCCAGTAAAAGGGCATGGAATTCGCCGAATATTTCATGGCTTAACGGCAATCGCCGCATAAAGAAGGCCTGCGCTTCATGGTAGGTGGCATTTGCGGGCAGCCAACCATGGCGGCTAACTATTCGCAAGGTATAGGCATCCACCATAAATATGGGCTTTTTGCCCACATATAGCAAAAGCGCGTCCGCCGTTTCCGGGCCTATGCCTTTTACCCGTAAAAGCTGGGTACGGGCGGCCACCAAATTTTGCTCAAAAAAACTGTTCCAGGGGTTGTGGGCTTTCAGCATGGCAAGCAAGTTAGTAAGGCGCCCCGCCTTCAAATTATAATAGCCGCACGGCCTAATATAAGGGGCTAATTCAGATGCGCTGATACGGCTCAAGGCCGGCCAGTTTAGCAGCCGGGCTTGACGCAGGCCGGCAATGGCTTTTTCCACATTGCCCCAATTAGTGTTCTGCACTAAAACCGCGCCCACCACAACTTCTAGTAATGTGCGCGCGGGCCACCAGTTTTGCGGGCCGAAATGCGACAAGAGTTTATTATATATTTTCAGCAACTGGGCGGCACTAGGCACAGGCGGCGCGCTCCTAAACGAGGTAAGCGGAAATATTAATTGAAGTATAGCATGTCATATTTACAAAACTGGCCTCCCCCCCTTTGCAATATAGGCAACTAATGCTATCTTTTTAATGACATCAATTCAGCAAGGAGCCGTTATGTTATTAAAAAAACTTGGTTTAATTCTGGTTTTGGTTCTCCTGGCCAGCCCCTCCCTGGCGGAAAACAACAGCCGGGTCTCTTTTGACACCAAAGAGCTCACCTTCCCCAGCGTGCGCGAAGGGCAAACCATCACCGTGGAGTTTCCTTTTACCAACACAGGCAATGCGCCTTTGGAAATTTTGAGCATTAACAACTCCTGTGGCTGCAGTACCGCCGAATATACCAGAGTTACCCCACCCGGCCAACGCGGCATGGTGCGTATTGCCCTGGATACCAGCGATATTATGGGCGCTTTCCGCAAAACCTCGGTGGTAAAGACCAACGACCCCTCCAACCCGGTGGTAACCCTGGTAATGGTGGGCGAAACCCAAAGCCGCCTGCGCGTGGACTTGGGCCGGCGCATTGAAATTATTGGCTGCCAGGGACAGGTTAACAGCGTAACCGCCACCTTGAGCGATGCCGATGGCAAACCTCTGGTATTGGCCGGGGTGGAAAACCCCATGTCGCAATACCTGGATGCCAAGTTGGCCCAACAGCCGGGCGGCAAAGAATACAAGCTTACCCTTACCGTAAAAGGCACCGAACCCATTGAGTTTGCCGGCCCGGTGTTTCTCATTGTGCCCGGCGCCGCCAAAATGAGCGTATATGTGGTGGTGGAAGTGCGCGGCACGGTTATTGTGCAGCCCAATGAAGTGCATTTTGGCAATATCAGCAAATCGCAAGGGGTGGCCCCTCAGCGCACCATTTTAGTGCGCAAAGCCTGCATAGATAACTTTGCCATTGAAGGCATAGGCTTTAACTCGGCCCAGTTCCAGGTGCGCGAGCAATGGACCAAGCTTGGCGAGGCGGTTAACCTTACCATTACCCCCAACCTGGAAAAACTGCCTTTGGGCCCCATAGACCAAAAATTCACCATTCAGGCCGGTGGGCAGATGCACACCATTTTACTTAAGGGCACTGTAGTTCCATAACTTTTGCCGCTTGCTCACCAACCGCGCCGGTTCAAAGCCAGCGCGGTTTTTTTATTGCTTGCATTTAACCGGCGCTTAAGCGCATAATGTAACTATTGTCACCATAGTAAAAAACAACTTAAGAAAGGACAACTCATGAAGGTACTAATTATTGGTGGAATGGGGGCAGGGATGAGCGTAGCCGCCAAGTTGAAACGCTCTTCCCCTGACACCATAATAAAAGTCTTTGAACATGGCCCGGATGTCTCCTATGGCACTTGCGGCCTGCCCTATTACGTTTCCGGATTATATACAGATGCCAATTTGATGCGGGTGCGCTCGGTGGCGGAGTTTGAAGCCAGCGGCATTGATGTGGCCATGGGGCATTCGGTACTGGCCGTGGACGCTCCCGCCAAGGAACTGGTGGCCCGCAATATGACCAACGGCCAAGAATACCGCGAACGCTATGACAAGCTGGTTATCGCCACCGGCACAACCCCCATTGTACCACCACTGCCCGGCGTAGGTCTGCCGGGCATTTTTACGCTGAAGACCATTCCCGATGGCCAAGCCTTGCGCCAGGCGCTTTTGCAGGAAAGCGTGCGCCAGGTGGTTATTATTGGCGCCGGCTATATTGGCATGGAAATGGTGGAAAGCTGCGTATTGCTGGGTAAAAAGGTAAGAGTCATAGAAATGAAGGAGCAAACCCTGCCGCCCATGGACGTGGAAATAGCGCGGCTGGCGCAGGACGAGGCGGAAAAGCATGGCGTGGTGTTTAACCTGGGTGAGGCGGTAAGCGCCTTTGCCGGCCATGACCGGGTACATGAAGTGCTGACCAACAAGGGGCGCTATCAGGCTGATTTGGTTTTGCTATCCATTGGTGTTAGCCCCAATACCAAGTTTTTGCAAAACACCGGCATTGCCACGCTGCCCAACGGCGCTATTATTACCGACCAGCAAATGCGCACCAACCTGCCCGACATATTCGCAGCCGGCGACTGCTGCGCCGTGTGGCACAAACTTTTACATAAGCCGGTTTACCTGCCCTTAGGCACCAACGCCAATAAACAAGGCAGGCACTTGGCTCAAGTGCTTGTGGGGCAAAGCCCTGGTTTCCCCGGAGCGCTGGGCACCGCGGTGCTTAAGATGCTGAATCTTGAAATGGGGCGCACCGGCATAACCGAGGCCGAAGCCAAACAGAACAATTTAGCTTGCGCATCTGCCATGGTAGAGGTTATGAACCATCCGCCTTACTTTCCCAACTCCACCCCCATTTATATAAAACTTACCTATAACCCAGAGAGCAAAGTGATTATAGGCGCGCAGCTAGCGGGGGCGGAAGGCGCGGCGGCCCGTCTGGCCACCATGGCCGCGGTTATAGACCGACAGATGACCGCGACCGAGCTTGGCAACCTGGACCTGCCCTATTCTCCACCTTTTGCCCAGGTATGGGATGCCCTGCATGTGGCCGCAGCCGCCATCAAATAATTGCCCTGCGGCCGCTTGTGCGCACTGGTTTTGCCGCCTGCATGAAAAAAACCCGGGCATGCATAAAAACTACCCTGTTCCATAGTGGCTGATGAATAATTTTTATGCGTAGTTTGAACTTGCCGTTTTTTTGGGCTTTACTCAACTTGGGTAAAGCCCAAAACTTATTATTCCGCCGCTGCTAACACCTGTTTACACGCCGCAATGGCATGTTAACATGCTAAGAGTGCGTTTTTAGCTTAGCGCGGCAACTTGGCACAATAAATGCGAGTTCTCTGAACAAACAAAAGAGTGAATTATGAAACTGATACAGGCCATCATGAAAAAAAAACCAAAGATCACCATAGGCGTGCTGGCCGTGGTGGGCACCCTGCTGGCCGCGCGCCTGTTATTTTTCGGTAATAGCGCCCAAACAACATACTTAACCGAGGTGGTGCGCCGGGGCGATATTGTGCAAAGTGTAAACGCCACCGGCGACGTGACGGCCATACAATTGGTAAGCCTGGGCGCCCAGGTTTCCGGGCAGATACAAAAGCTTTATGTGCGCCTGGGCCAACTGGTACAAAAAGGCGATTTGGTGGCGCAAATAGACTCCACCACCAAATTGAACGAGCTTAATATCAACAAAGCCAAGCTGGACACCTATAAAGCCCAGTTGAAATCGCGCCAGATAAGCTTGCGGGTGGCACAGAAACAGTATGATCGCGAAAAAGCCCTGTTTGCGGGTGAGGCAACCTCCCGCGAAAACCTGGAAAACGCCGAAGACGCCTTGGCCGCTGCCAAAGCCGCGGTCAACGAGCTTGAATCGCTGATTAGGCAAACCCAGATAGCGGTTAACACCTCGGAGGTAAATTTGGGCTACACCAAAATAATGGCGCCGCTTAGCGGAACCGTGGTTGCGGTATATGTGGAAGAGGGGCAAACCGTAAACGCCAATCAGACCACGCCCACCATTGCCCAGATCGCCGACCTTGGCCAGATGTCCATCAAGGTGCAGATATCTGAAGGCGACGTAACCAAGGTAAAACCCGGCATGGAAGTTAAGTACAGCATTTTAGGCGAGCCCGGCTCGTTTTTTACCACCACCCTGCAGTCGGTAGACCCCGGGCTAACCACCATGACCGACAAAAGCTACAACGAAAGCACCAGCAGCGAAAGCGCGGTTTATTACTATGGCAAGCTCATCGTCCCCAATCCGGACGGCCGCCTGCGCATAGGCATGACTGTGCAAAGCTCTATTACCATTGCCAGCGCGCGTGATGTGCTGATGGTACCCAGCATTGTCGTCAAGCGTAATGGCGACAAAAGCTTTGTTAATCTGCTGGGGAAAGACAATATGCTGGTTGAGCGCCAGGTGGAAGTGGGGCTCAGCGATAACATGAACACGCAGATAGTGAGCGGCCTCAGCGAAGGCGATGTGGTTGTCTCCAGCCAAATGAGCGCCGGCGAGCTGGCCGGGGCCGCCAATGTGCGCCTGCGCGTGCCGCGCTAGACATAAGCGTTAATGCCATGCATGTTATCAGCATAAGAAATCTCAATAAGTCCTATGGCCATGGCGCCAGCCGGGTGCACGCGCTTAAAGACATCAATATTGATATTAAGCGCGGCGATTTTGTGGCCATCATTGGCCAGTCTGGCTCCGGCAAATCAACCTTGATGAACATGCTGGGCTGCCTGGACACCCCAGATTCCGGCGAATATTTAATAGATGGCGTAAGCAGTAAAGATTTGAGCAACAACGATCTGGCCCGCCTGCGCGGCAGCAAGCTTGGTTTTGTCTTTCAGCGCTATAATCTGCTGGCAAGTTTATCCGCCCTTGGCAATGTGGCCCTGCCCGCCGTATATGCCGGGGTGGAACATAAGCGGCGCTATGCCCAGGCTGAAGAACTTCTGCGTAAACTGGAAATGGGCGACAAGCTAGCCAACCTGCCCAACGAGCTTTCCGGCGGGCAGCAGCAGCGGGTTAGTATTGCCAGGGCGCTTATGAACGGCGGGGAAATCATTCTGGCCGATGAGCCCACCGGCGCTCTTGACTCCCAAAGCGGGTTGATGGTAATGCAGATATTACAAAGCCTGAATGCCCAGGGCCACACTATTATAGTAGTTACTCACGACTCCAACGTGGCCTCTTACGCCAACCGTTCTATAGAAATAAAAGACGGCGTGATAATTGCCGACCACAGCAAGAACCAAGAATTTACCCCAGCGCCGCCGCCGGCCAGCGCAGAGCCTGCCAGCCCGGGCTGGCATTTTTCTAAATACCAGTTCTTCGAGTCTTTCCGCATGTCCTGGCAGGCCATAATGGCGCACAAGCTGCGCTCCCTGCTTACCATGCTGGGCATCATAATTGGCATTGCCTCGGTGGTTTCGGTGGTGGCGCTGGGCATGGGCAGCCAACAAAAAATCATGAGCGACATAAGCTCCATGGGTACTAACACCATCACCATTTACCCAGGCACCGGCTATGGCGATATGCGCTCTGGCCGCGTGAAGACGCTTACCGTGCACGACTCCGAGATTTTGGCCGGCCAAAGCTATTTAGAAAACGCCACCCCAACATCAGCCGCCTCCGGAGTGCTGGTCTTTGGCAATATATCGGTAAACGCGCAGCTAAACGGCGTGGGAGAACAGTATTTTTCGGTAAAAGGCCTTGTTATTGACCAGGGGCGCTTTTTCAACGCTCAAGATGTTGCGGCTAGCGCCTCGCTGGTGGTTATAGACCCCAATACCGCCGGCAAATTATTTCCAAATGAAAAACAAATCGTGGGGCAAATTATCATCTTCAACAAACAACCCTTGCAGATAATAGGCGTAAGCAAAGAACAGAAACAGGCCTTTGGCGCCAGCGACAGCCTCAACCTCTGGGCTCCCTACACTACGGTGATGAATAAAATCACCGGCGCGCGCCATATCAGCTCTATTATAGTGAAGGTTAACAATGCCGTTAGCTCCCAGGTGGCGGAGAAAAATTTAACCGCCATTTTAACCGTAAAGCATGGCAACAAAACCGACTTTTTCACTGTCAATGCCGACAGCATCCAGCAAACCATAAAAAGCACCACCAATACCATGACCATTCTCATCGCCGGCATTGCCCTTATTTCTTTGGTGGTAGGCGGCATTGGGGTAATGAATATCATGCTGGTATCGGTAACCGAGCGCACCCGCGAAATAGGCTTACGCATGGCCATTGGCGCGCGCCAGTACAATATAATGGAACAATTTTTGATAGAAGCCGTACTGCTGTGCCTAATTGGCGGCCTGGCCGGCATTCTGCTCTCTTTCGCCTTGGGCTTTGCCATCAACTTCATGCTGGAAAGCTTCTCCGTCGCTTTTACTCCCTGGTCTCTCATTCTGGCCCTGTGCTGTTCCACCCTTATTGGCGTGTTGTTCGGTTTTATGCCGGCCTACAACGCCTCCAAACTAAACCCCATAGAGGCCCTGTCGCGGGAATAGCAGTATGTTAGCCGCCAACAAAATTGTTCTGGCCATGGCATTGGCCGTTTTCCTAAGCTTGAATGCCTGCGTAAGCACCGACTATTCCAGCCAGAAGATTGCCGGGGTATTACAATACAACGCGGATTTAATGCGGCGCTACCAAATAGACGAAAACTGGTGGCGCATTTATAACGACAGCCAGCTCAACGCCTTGGTGGAAACAGCCCTAAAGAACAACCCGGATTTAGCTATGAGCGCCATTGCGGTAAACAAGGCTTTATATCAGGCCAATTTGCTGGACGCGGACTTGGTGCCAGAATTTTCCGGAGGCCTGGAGGCCGCGGCCAGCCGCGACATAAAAGGCGATAATGCCACCCAACAAAATTTCAGCGCCGATTTGCGGGTTGGTTACGAGCTGGACTTATGGCAACGCCTGCGCGATAGAGCCAGCGCCCAGGAATGGGAATACATGGCAACCACGAAAGACCTGTTGGCCACACGGCTGGTTTTGATAAACAGCGTGGTAGACGCCTATTTCAATCTGTATTACCTGCACAATAGCATGCTTGTTACCAGGCAGAGCATAGACAACTACCGACAAATACAAAAAATTACCGGCATAAAATACCAGGAGGGCAAAGTGTCCTCGCTGGAGCCCGCCCAGGCCGCCCAATCGCTTTTGATGTATGAAAATAACCTGCTGGAGTTAGAAACCCAGTACAAAAACGCGGAACAGACCTTGCGCAACCTGCTCAACCTTAAACCACAAGACAAGCTTGCCCTGGTTTATGGCGATATGCTTAAGCTTGGCATTCCCGAAGTGGATTTGGACGTACCGCTGATGGCGCTGGCCAACAGGCCAGATTTACAAGCGGCTGAGTATCGCCTAAACAGCGCATTGGCCAGTTTGTCGGCCGCGCAGAAAAGCTGGTACCCCACGGTAACAATCGGCGCCTCCATAAACTCGGCCTCGGAAAGAGCCCAGGCCATTTTCGACCTGCCCTTCACCGGCGGCTACATATCCGTTAACCTGCCCTTCCTGCAATGGAACCGCATTAAATGGCAGGTTAAAATTTCTGAGGCCGAATTTGAGAGCATGCGCATTCAGTTTGAACAAAGCATAAATAAGGCGTTGAATGAAGTAGACTACCATTATTACGCCTACGGCAAAAACATGGCATCCTTAGCCAAGGTGCGGGAAAAGTATCAGTATGATCTGAAAATTTCCGCCTACTACAAAACACGCTATGAAAACGGCGCCAGCGAGTTGGCTGATTGGCTGGCCGCCCTTAATACTTCCATCAACTCGCAATTGTCTTTATTAAAACAGCGCTACCAAGTTATACGGCAGGAAAATATGCTGTACAGGGCCATGGCCGGCCGCTATCAGAAAGCGCCGGCTAATTAACGGCCGCCAATAAAAAAGCCCGCTGGCATAAAAGCCGGCGGGCTCATGCTTTCGTTATGGCGGTGTTAACTGCTGGGAGAGGCTGGCTGGGCCACCATGCGGGCCGGGCTGTCGCTGAAGGCCTGGCGTAACAACACGCGGGCCAGATACTTGGCGCTGCCGCCGCGCACGTCACCATGCACCACCAGGCAAGCCACCGCCAAGGTGCGCCCGCTATTGGGGTCTTTGCCGTAGCCCACAAACCATTCATAGTTCTCACCACGGTTGGCGCGGGAAATAGTGCCGGTTTTGCCGCCTAAGGTAATACCCTTTAAATACTGGTCGCTGCTGACTTCCCTAAAGTAATTGCGGGCCGTGCCCTCACTCACCGTGGCCTCAAACATGCTTTGCATCTGGTTGGCGGTGCGGGTGCTTATAATGCGCCCCAAAGAACGCGGCGCCCCCCGGTAGACCAGGCTGCCGTCGGCGGCGCTAACCTGTTTTATAATATATGGCTCCATAAGCCGCCCGCCATTGGCAACCACCGCCCCCAACATGGCCGCATGCAACGGGCTAATGGTGGTTTCACGGTTATAGCCGCAAGCCATCTCGCCAATGGAGAATTGATCGCTGGCCGGGCAGATGGCGCTTACTCCCATGGGCAGCTCAAAAGGGAGACGGCTTTCAAAACCAACAGCCCTGGCATACCAGGCCAGCAGGTCCTTACCCAGCAAGTGAATACCCAGCTTGGCAAAAATCGGATTATTGGAGTCGGCAAAGCTTTGCCGCAAAGTTATCTGGGTGCCCTGGGGGTGATTGGCCAACTGCACCTGATGCTGATAAAGCGTATGGGCTCGCCCCACAAAATTGAGAGGTGAATCGGGGTGTAGGCTGGTTTCCTCCACCGCCGCCGCCGCGGTTATTATCTTAAACAGCGAGGCCGCCGGCGGGTCGGCATCCAGCGCCACCGAGGGGTCTAAGGTTTTACCGCGCGCGCCGGCCAAAACCAGCACCCTGCCGGTGTCCGCTTCCATCAGCACTATAGATGCGCGCGTACTTTTACAGTTAACCAGCATATATTCCGCCTGGCGCTGTAAAGCGTGCCACAGGCTGGTTTCCACCAGCATGGCATCCTGCCTTGTTTTCACCACTACACTGTGGTCTTCCACCAACCTGGCAAGCTGCCCGTCCAGCATTTTCTGCAGCTGATCCTTGCTCACGGCCGGAGCCGCGGTTGCGGCAAGAGGCATACAAAGCAGTAAAACCGCAAGCAGTAGAAGTGTCTTTAGCTTCATTTGTCCTCCACGCATATTTTTTTAAGCCCGCCCATATAGGGCTGCAGTACTTCTGGTATGGCCACCGAGCCGTCGGCCTGCTGATAGTTCTCCAAAATGGCCACCATGGTGCGCCCCACCGCCAGGCCCGAACCGTTTAAGGTGTGCGCCAGTTCGGTGTTTTTGCGCCCTTTATCTCTAAAGCGCACGCCAATGCGGCGCGCCTGGAAGTCTTCAAAGTTGGAGCAGGAGCTTATTTCCCGGTAGGTTTTCTGGCCAGGCAGCCACACTTCCAAATCGTAGGTTTTAGCTGAAGAAAACCCCATGTCGCCTGTGCTTAGGCACATACGGCGGTAAGGCAGCTCCAGTTGACTGAGCACGGTTTCGGCGTGGCTGGTAAGCTCTTCCAGGTGCTGATAACTTTTTTCAGGATGCACAAACTGCACCAGTTCCACTTTGTCAAACTGGTGCAGGCGGATAAGCCCGCGCACGTCTTTGCCATAACTACCCGCTTCCGCCCGGAAGCAAGGGGTGTAAGCGGTGTAGCGCAGAGGCAGCTCTTCTAAAATTTCATCCATATGTAAGTTGGTTACCGGCACTTCCGCTGTGGGAATGAGCCAGTAGTCGGTATCTTGCACCTTAAATAAGTCGGCCGCGAATTTGGGCAGCTGGCCGGTGCCGGTCATGGCCTTGCTGTTAACCATAAAGGGCGGCAGTATTTCCAGGTAGCCGTGCTGGGTGGTGTGCAGATCCAGCATAAAATTAATAAGCGCGCGCTCTAGCCTAGAGCCCGCGCCTTTAAGCAGAGTAAAACGGGCGCCAGCCATTTTTACCGCCCGCTCGAAATCTACAATGCCAAGCCCTTCGCCAATGTCCCAGTGGTTAAGAGGCTCGAAGTCAAACTCTGGCGGGGTGCCCCAAACGCCAACCAGTTCATTGGCGTTTTCGTCTTCACCCACCGGCACACTGGCATGGGGCAGGTTGGGAATCGCGTAAAGCAATTCTTGCAAAAGCTCATCCACCTGGCCAAGCTCCTGCTCCAAAGTTTTAATCTGCTCGCCCACCTGCTTCATGCTGGCAAAAACCGCCGAAGGATCGGTGCCGGCCTTTTTAGCCCGGCCCACCTCTTGGCTTACCCGATTGCGTTCCTGACGCAAGGCTTCCAAAGTTGGCAATATTTCCCGGCGCTTGCCATCTAAAGCCAAAAGTTGCTCCAAATCTACCCGGGCGCGGCGATTGCGACAGCTTTGCCTTACCAACTCAGCATTTTCTCTTACAAATTTTATGTCAAGCATGCACAGTATCCTTGAGCCGCGGCAAAATATTAGAAGCTATTTCATAAATCCCCCTAAAGGATGATTTATGACGGACCGCGAAGCAAAAAGGGTGATTTTTGCTTCGCTCCCGGCGGCAACGCCGCCGCGTAAGCCTGTTCCAGGCGGCGTTACAAGCCATTTATGAAATGGCGTGTAATAACCTTCAAATTAATTAAATTTAGCAAATATAATCAGTCGTGTCAACTATATGACATAATTATAATTATTTGTTATTTATGACTATTTACGCCCCGCTTTTTAAATTATCGTCCAACTCTTTAAAAATCTTAAACAAAAATATGAATAAAAATGTGTAACTATCACTAAATTTAAATTATATTTCAGGCAAAAATGTTTATGCCAGCCCTGCCCAAGGCCTGTTATAATTATGCAGGCAAGCAAAGGGGTAGACCCCGCTTTCAGCTAACTAATTAAATTTATTAATTAAAGAAAGGGCGTGAATGAATGGGGTTTTCTCTCCCCTCAACCTTTGGGAATATTGAGATAAATCCCCACGCCACCCCGCAGGAGATCCTTGCCTTGACAATGCACCCGGGCATTGGGGTTTTTGACGATTACCGCTCCATTATCACCAACACCAAAGCTTTGGCCGAACAGGCAGCCATGGAAAAAGCAACCCTAGCCCTGGCTAGCCATAATGGCCTGGTTTTGGGCTATGCGGTGCTGCGCCCCCCTCTGCCGGGAGAACGCTGGCGCGAGATGCCGATTTTGCGCGAGCTGTTTTGCGAAGTAGCCAGAGGCTGCCGCGGCATGGGTATCGTGGAGACTTTGCTTAAGTGCCTGCACCACAAGCCGGAACAGGAAGAGCTCATTTTATATTTGGTAGGCTATTCCTGGCACTGGGATTTAACCGGAACCAACAAGAGCCTGCAGGAATACAGGCAAGGCCTCATCCGCCTGGTAGGCGGCCTGGGTTACAAAGAATACCCCACTAATGACCCCAACATTGGCCTGCGCGCCGAAAACCTTTTTATGGCACGCCTGGGTTCCAGGCTGGATACCGCGCAAAGACGCGCCTTCAGCCGGCTGTTATTCGGCATAGCCGACAATTGGTGAACTTGGATTTATATTGAGCTAACGGGTAGGGCTGAAGCCTGGTTCCAGCTTAACCGGCTTGTGGCAGTTGGGGCAGTAAGCCACCCCCAAAAGGCTGCTGGCAAACTCATGCTTACAATGCGGGCATACCAGGTCGCGTTGGCGCGGCGACTCCAGCGCCTTTACTTTAAGATCTTTTTTACGTAATGACGAACTCATATAAGCCTCTTTAGCAATATAGCCGCACCCCTTCGCCGCCCGCGCGCCGTATGCGCCATGTTTGATAAATTATATTTGCTTTTGACTAATTTGCAAATATACTAACCTATTAACTATAATATAATAATGCCGGCCAAGGGTTGCCCCGCCCGCCTTTCGCGCCTGTCCGCCTCAAGGAGAGGATTTGAGTATCTTAAACAAATTATTAGAAGTGATCGGACGCTTTGTTATCAGCGGGTTGGAACAGGCCGGCCTGATGCTGCTATTATTTTTAGACACGGTGCGCTGGTTATTCCGTCCCCCCTTCCGCTGGCGCCTGGTTTTAAAGCAAATGGACTTTGTGGGGGTTAAATCCATAAACGTGGTCATCTTAACCGGCGTCTTCACTGGCGCGGTTTTCGCCCTGCAAAGCTATCATGGCTTTTCCATGTTCGGGGCCGACTCTCTGGTGGGCGCCACTGTGGCTTTGGCCCTTACCCGCGAGTTGGGACCGGTGCTTACCTCGCTAATGGTAACCGGCCGAGCGGGCAGCGCCATGGCCGCCGAAATAGGCACCATGCGGGTTACCGAACAGATTGACGCGCTTACGGTTATGGCGGTAAACCCCATGCAGTACCTGGTTATGCCCCGCATGCTGGCCTCCATTGTCATGCTGCCGGTGCTCACTGTCATTGCCAACTACTTAGGCATAATGGGGGCCTATGTGGTGGGGGTAAAAATGCTGGGCATCAACGAAGGCGTATTTGTGCAAAAAATAATAGATTATCTGGTCATCACCGACATTACCATGGGCCTTATCAAGGCTGCGGTGTTTGGCCTTATTTTGTCATTGGTTGGTTGTTTCCACGGCTTTTACACCAAAGGCGGGGCCGAAGGCGTGGGCCGTTCCACTACGAAAGCGGTGGTACAGGCCAGCGTGCTTATATTGGCCTTCGACTATTTCCTTACCGCCATAATGTTTTAAGGCAGCGATAATGACTGGGCAATCCACGGCCATTGAAATCAAAAACCTGTATAAATCCTTCGGCCCGCAATTGGTGCTGGATGACGTAAGCCTAAATATTGCCAAAGGCCAGACCACGGTCATTATCGGCCGATCGGGCGACGGCAAGAGCGTACTTCTAAAACATATGATAGGCCTGTTAAAGCCTGATAAAGGGCAGGTGCTGGTGAATGGCCGCGACATCACCCGCTTAAACGAACTGGCCCTCAACCAGATAAGGCGCCAGTTTGGCATGCTCTTTCAAGATGCCGCGCTGTTTGACTCTATGAACGTGCGGGACAATGTGGCCTTTGCGCTGCGCGAGCACACCGCCTTAAGCCCCGCCCAAATAAGCGAGAAGGTGCGCGGCCTGCTGGCCTCGGTGGGCTTGAACGGCGCGGAGCATAAAATGCCCGCTGAACTTTCCGGCGGCATGCGCAAGCGCGCCGGTCTGGCCCGGGCCTTGGCCCTCAACCCCGACATTTTGTTAATTGACGAGCCAACCACCGGGCTAGACCCTATAATGACCAGGGCTATCAACACCCTGCTGCAGGAGACTCAGGCCAGGCTGGGGCTCACCATGGTTATCATCAGTCACGATTTGGAGGGCGCCTACCAGGTGGGGCACAACATGGTAATGCTCAGCAAGGGCAGAATTATCGCCAGCGGCAGCCCGGATGCTATAAAAAATAGCCAGGACGAGCGCGTGAGGCAGTTTGTGGAGGCCCGTCTTAGCGGGCCTTTGGAAGTGGGTTGATGACTGTTATAATTGATGAGGCTTTATTAACGCCCTTGGGCGGCGGGAGCATTGATGCCTGGTTTTTCCACAGAAGCTAAAGTAGGCCTTTTGGTAGTCATAAGTTTGTCTATCTTCGCCTATATGACTATCCATCTGGGGGTGCTGCAACTGGGCGGGGCGGCTGGTTACTCGGTATATGTAACCCTGGATAACGCCAGCGGCCTTAAACGCAAAGCCCCGGTGCTTATGGCGGGCATTCAGGTGGGTACGGTGGATGCCATAGACCTGGTGGAAAACCGCGCCCGCCTTACCCTGCTCGTACGCCCAGAGGTTAAATTGCCCGCCGATTCTGTTGCCACCCTGGCCACCCAAGGCATTTTAGGCGATACCTATGTAAAACTCACCCCGGGCCAGGGCGAAGCTTTGGCCGAAGGAGGCAAGTTGGAACGGGTACAGCCCCCTGCCCGCCTGGAAGATTTGAGCAACACCCTGGGCGCGGTGCTGGCCGATCTCAAAGACATTACTTCTTCACTTAAAATAAGCCTGGCCTCGGCGGACAGCCAAAAAAATATTCAGGAATCTCTAAGCAATATTCGCGAAATTACCGACTCGCTTAAAGTGGTTATCAGCGGCAATGAGCAGCGCCTGGTAAATGTGGTGCAAAACCTGGAGAAGTTTACCGGCGATTTAAGCCAGCTTACCGGCGACAACAAGCACGCCTTAGCCGACACCATAAGAAACCTGCGCCAGGTTAGCATTGACCTAAACTCGGTAATGCGCAAAATAGACCAGGGCCAAGGCACATTGGGCGCCCTGGTTAACGAACGCCAGACCGTAAACGACCTTAATGCCACCTTGGCCTCGCTCAATAGCATAAGCCGCAAAATAGATGAAGGCCAAGGCAGCCTGGGCAAACTGGTTAACGATGACCAGACGGTGGAAAACCTAGACGAGGCTTTGAGCGGCATTAACAACTACATAACCCGTACCGACAAATGGCGCCTGGGCATAGACTACCGTGGCGAATGGAATTTCCGCGAAGAGGCTATGCGCAACACCCTCAATGTGCGCCTGCAGCCCACGGCCGATAAGTTCTTCCTGGTGGGGGTGGTAGACGACCCCCGCGGCCAACGCGAAGACAGCTATGACAAAATAACCACCACGGTAAACGGCGTTACCACCGCCACCGAGCGCAGGCAAACCCATATTGAAGACGACAAGCTTGGCTTTAACGTGCAGTTTGGCAAGCGCTTCTACGACTTCACCTTACGCGGCGGCTTATTCAATTCTTCCGGTGGGGTGGGGGTTGACTACAACCTCCTGGACGATGATTTGGTCTTAAGCTTTGAGGCCAGCGAATTCCGCAGGGACGAGCATCCCCGCCTGCGCATATCCGCGGACTACAAATTCTGGAGATATTTCTATCTCACCGCGGGCTGGGACGATTTCATCAGCCAGTACAGCCAGGACAACTTATTCATCGGTGCGGGTATTACCTTCTTTGATGATGACTTGAAGTATTTGTTCGGCAATACCCCAATGCCCTAAGGCTGCCCATTGCCATTGGGCATATGGCCTAAACAGGAGACCAATATGGAAGATATAGCTAAAATTGCTTTTGCCACCGATTTTTCTGAAGGTGCCGAGCTTGCCTTTGAGCGCGCGCTGCACATTGCGCGGCGCAACCAGGCCGAACTTATGATAGTGCATGTGCTGCCTCCTTTAACCCAGCCTGTACCCCTGCTCAATGAGCTGGCCATGGGCGATATTCCCAGCCGCATTAAAGACGATGTAAAAGCGGCCGCCATAAAAGAGCTGGAAGGCACCTACTTAAACAAATGCGGCTCGTTGGCCAAACTGAGCACACATTTGCTGGAGGGCGATCCGGCCAAAACCTTGGCCGAATTCGCCGCTAAGGAAGATATTGACTTGCTGGTGGTGGGTTCCACCGGCCTTAGCGGGCTGGCCAAGGCCATGTTTGGCTCGGTGGCCTCTAAGGTGGTACAAAAAGTGCCATGCTCGGTACTGGTGGTACGCCAAAAAAAAAAGAGCTGACCGCTTGGCCGCCGGCCTGCAAATGGTTGCCGTAGCGCGGTAAAATAAATACCCACACTCATCTATTTGCTGGTATAATATATTTGTTCGTCCGCGAACAACAAAATATTAATACTATCAGGCCTATCGGCCGATAATGCGCTAGATGAAAACCATTGTTCATATTACTATCCATACATAAATAAAAGGGGTTAACCTATGAAACGCCTTGCCGTTGCATCCGTTTTTGTTATTTGCCTAATGATGTTAGTTGGCTGCGCCGAGTCGGCCAAACAGCAATTTGCCAAAATTGAACCCGGCATGGATCGCGGACAAGTGGCCGCGGCCTTGGGTAAGCCGGAATATATTACCACCGTGCGCTTTTCCGGCCACGCGCAAGACTTTGAAATATGGCAGTATGAAATGAAGCCGGACGTGCCCCTGTGCCCCAGCGACCTGATTATCTCTGCCTTCACTTTGGGGCTTTCCAACCTGGCCCGTACCGACCTGGATCCTAAACCCCACTGGGTCTACTTTCAGCAGGGACTCATGGTTTACACCTCGCCCGCCTTTGATTGCAGCAATGGCGAGATTTGCAAAATAACCGGCAAATTCACCAAGCCAGGACAGGATACATTCTAGCCAATATGGATTCCCACACAACAAACCAATCCTCCGGCCCATTGGTTACCCAGGCCGGAGGACGGCCTTTTGCCGATTTCGATCTACCTCCAGCCATCTTAACCGGCCTGCACGCCAGTGGCTATGTAAATTGCACCCCTATCCAGGAAAAAGCCCTGCCCTTGGGCCTGGCGGGCTTGGATGTGGCTGGGCAGGCACAAACCGGAACCGGTAAAACCGCGGCCTTTCTTATCCCCATTTTGGCCCGCATGCTACAAAACCCGCCGCGCAACCCAGATCTGAAACCGCGCGCGCTTATTATTTCCCCCACCCGGGAATTGGCGGTGCAAATTTATGAAGAAGCCATGGCCATTGCCCGCGAGACCGAACTGGCTATGGCCGCGGTATTTGGCGGGGTGGATTACGGCAAGCAGGCCAAGGCCCTGCGCGGCGGGCTGGATTTGGTGGCGGGCACGCCAGGGCGCCTGATCGACTACATAAAACAACAGTTTTTCAGCCCCCGAGGGGTGGAGTTTCTGGTAATAGACGAAGCCGACCGCTTGTTTGATATGGGCTTTGTGGCAGATCTGCGCTGGATTTTGCGCCGACTGCCAGCTTATAATCAAAGGCAGAGCATGCTTTTTTCCGCCACCCTGAACTACCGGGTGATGGAACTCACTTATGAATTCATGAATCTGCCTAAAGAAATAGCGGTGCAAAAAGACACGCGCACGGTGGAACAGGTAACCCAGGAGCTTTACCATTGCAGCAAGCAGGAAAAGCTATCTCTTCTTCTGGGCCTGCTTAAGAAGGAAAACCCGGCCCGGGTAATGATATTTGCCAACACCAAATTTACGGTGGACTGGCTGACCTTTAAGCTCAAAACCAATGGCTTTGCCGCCGAAGGCATATCTGGCGATATTAACCAGCGCGTGCGCCTTAACCTGCTTAAGCGTTTTAAAGACAACCAGTTGCACATTCTGGTAGCCACTAACGTGGCGGCCAGGGGTTTACATGTGGACGATGTAACCCATGTAATAAATTTTGACCTGCCGGCAGACCCCGAAGACTATGTGCACCGGGTGGGGCGTACGGCCAGAGCCGGGGCGCAGGGCAAGGCCATATCGCTGTGCTGCGACGAATACGCGACCCATCTGCCATATATAGAAGAATTTTTGGGTTGCAAAGTACCCACCTGCTGGGCGGAAGACGAACTTTTTCTGCCTGACCAAGCGCCGGAATATCCGGGGCGCCCACGCCGCAACCAGCCGGCTCTTCACGGCAACAGAAAAGACCAGGCCCGCCGTCGCCCAAAAGGCCCGGAGAAAATTGCCAAGCCCAAAGACCCCGCACCCTTGCCCACCATGGAGCAACCAGCGGCAGAGGGAGAGGGTAAACCCAAACGCCGCCGCCGTTCGCGCCGGCCCAAGGCTAAGCCGGAGACAAGCGCTTAACTTTCAAATGAAGCGCTTAGGCAGCCGGGCCGGGCGCAACAAACTTTCCGCCAGCTTAATAAAATATTCGTCAGTCATGCTGGCCATAAAATCGCGCACCATCCCGGCCGGGCTGCTCTCCTCTAAATAGCTGGCCCGCATGCCGTGCAAAAAATCCTGAAAAATAACCGAGCCGCTTCTGCCGCTGACAACTTCGCCCAGCAAGGTATCAAACACGCGGTAAAAAAGCTCTTCTATTTTGTGGTGCTGGCTGCGGATTAGCGGATTGGTGTAAATGTTTTCAAAATTAAATTTTTTTAGTTGCAGTAGGGCCTGGCGTATGGGCGGGGAAAAGCCCACCCAACTTTTATCGAGGCTGCTGGCAATCAAATCTTCCACCAGGCGGTAAACGATAGTGCCATTGCTGTTGCCTAACTTATCCACCACTGCCGCGGGCAAGTCCTGACGGCTTAGCAGGCCCACCAAAATGGCGTCCTCCAAGTCTCGCCCCACGTAGGCTATGGAATCGGCCAGACGCACCACGCAGCCTTCCATAGTAAAAGGGCAGATGGCAAAGTCCGGGTCATGGCTTTTGCGTTTTATCTCTTCATCTAAAATAGCGAAGCTTTTACTTGGCGCTGGAGTTAAATTATCGATCAAGGCTTCGCCGTCGTGGGCCAGCACTCCATCCAGCACCTGCAGACTTAAGTTGAGGCCGTGGCCACCCGCTTCCACCTTTTGCAAAAAATGCACGCCCTGCACGTTGTGCTGAAAAAAGCCCAGGCCATGCTCCTGGCATTTGTTGCTCAAAAAGCGCTCACCGTCGTGGCCAAAAGGCGTATGCCCAATATCGTGAGCTAAGGCAATGGCTTCCAGCAAATCAAGGTTAAGCCCCAAATAAAGCCCCACAGTGCGTGCTATTTTGCTAACCAGTTGCACATGCAGCAGGCGGTGGGTTATATGTTCGTTATCCATCAAGGAAAAAACCTGGGTCTTGTCCATATAGCGGGTAAAAGCCCTGGCATGCAAAATGCGGTCGCTATCCACAGAATAGTTTAACCTGAAACCCGTATCGGCCACCATATCGGGGTAGCGGCGCAGCGCCTGATTGCTCAGGCTGGCCCCTTTGGACAGGCGCCCGCTTTCCGCCGCCTCCAGTTCACTTCTTACTTGCTTTAATCGTTCAACCATAGTGGTATAATAACTTCTTATATTTTATTGTTAGCCATGCGCTGCCACGCATATTTATTATGGCAGTTACCCATTGATTAACAAGGAGTTTTTTTGATAGACAGCCATGCACATTTGGAAATGCTGCCCAACCTGCCCCTGGCGCTGAAAAATGCGGATGAGGCCGGCGTAAAACGAATAATCAGCATTGGTATAGATCTGGCCAGCTCGCGCAAAGCCTCTGTTCTGGCCAAAACTCATGACAACGTATTCCACACCATAGGCCTGCACCCGCATGATGCGGCCAAGGCTGGCGCGCCCAATTTCTGGCAGGAGTTCAAAGCCCTGGTGGAAGCCAGGCCGCCTGTGGCCATTGGTGAATGTGGATTGGATTACTTCCGCAACCTTTCCGCGGCAAGAGAGCAACGCCTGGCTTTTGCCCGCCAGATAGAAATAGCCATAGAATACAATCTTCCTCTGGTAGTGCACGATCGCGACGCCCACCAGGAAACCCTGCAAATTCTGCGCGACAACCATGCGCAAAAAATAGGTGGCGTGTTGCACTGCTTTTCCGGCGATCTTGACTTGGCCCTAAAAGTGGTTGGGCTGGGCTTTTACCTGGGCATACCCGGCGTTATAACCTACGCCAAAAACCAAACCCTGCGCGAGCTGGTAAAACAAGTGCCCAAGGAAAGGCTGCTTTTAGAAACCGACTGCCCCTTCCTGAGCCCTGAACCCATGCGTGGCAAAAAAAATGAACCAGCCTTTATGCTGCACACCGCCCAAACCTTGGCCAAAGCCTTAGACATGAGTTTGCAGGCAACCATATCTTTAACCGCGGCTAACGCTGTCCGCCTTTTTGGCCTGGATTAGCATCATGTATCAAGTTGCGCCAAACTGGCGGCTCACACTTGGCTCGGCCTCTCCCCGCCGCAAACGCATGCTGGAACAGGTGGGTATAATTTTTGACGTGCGGCCCATAGCTTTTGACGAACGGCTAACCCACGGCCGCTCGCCAAGCGCCGAGGCCCAACGCTTAGCCTTGCTTAAAAATTTGGCCTACGGCCCCTTGGCCCCTGGCCAGGCCTTGCTTACCGCCGACACCCTGGTGGGCATAGACGGACAAATTTTGACCAAACCGGCCAGCACCACCCAAGCACTGGAAATGATAAGCCTGCTTGCCGGGCGCAGCCACCAGGTAGCCACGGGGTTTTGCCTGCAGGGCCTGCCCATGCGGGCAGACTCTCCCTGGCTGGAGTCCGGCTATCAGCTAACCCAGGTTACCTTCCGTGCGCTCAGCCAGGCGGAAATAAAAGCCTATGTGGCTTGTAACGAATCTATGGATAAAGCCGGGGCCTATGGCATACAAAAAAAGGGCTCGGCCCTGGTGGAAAGCATAAACGGCAGTTTTCATAACGTGGTAGGGCTGCCCTTGGCCAAGGTTATTGAAAAGCTTCTGGTCTATAACGTTATTATCCCTAACCAGGGGCATTAAAATGCTTAGTGACAACCTCAACCACATTTGGCAGCGCATAGAAAAAGCCTGCCTGCGCGCCGGCCGTGAAAGCAGCCAGGTGAAGCTGGTGGCTGTATCCAAAGGCCAGAGCGTGGAGAGTATGCGCCAACTGGCGCAAGCTGGGCAATTAATCTTTGGGGAAAGCTATTTGCAGGAGGCATCGCAAAAAATTGAGCAGATGGCGGACCTGACAAATATAAACTGGCATTTTATTGGCCATTTGCAAAGCAATAAGGCGGCTAAGGCGGCTGGATTGTTTGCAACTGTGCACAGTGTTCATAATCAAGAACTGGCCAACCGCCTTAACCTGCGGGCAACCGCGCTGAACAAAAGCATAGACGTGCTCATTCAGGCCGACTTGGCTAACGAGGCCGGCAAGCACGGCTGCCAGGTGTCCGCGTTAGCGCCTCTGGCTGAATACATTGCTGGTTTAAGCAGTCTACGCCTCAAAGGGCTGATGACCTTACCGCCCATAACCCACACCCCGGAAAACGCCAGGCCCTACTTTGCCAGGCTGCGCGAGCTGGCCCATAACCTGCAGGCCAACCTGCCCGCGGGCTCTATGCGGGAACTATCCATGGGCATGAGCGATGATTTTGAGATCGCCGTGGAAGAAGGCGCAACCTTGCTGAGAGTTGGCACAATACTGTTCGGCCCCAGGCGGCTGGCATGAAACTGGGGCTGGCCTTTGCGCTGCTATTGCTATTGGCTGCCAGCGCCAGCGCTCAAGCCGATAGCTGGGAAGCTTTTTTAGGGGCTAGGTTGGCTGGTTCGGCGGAGCGAACGGAATACTGGGCAAACATAGGCCAGCAGTGGCAGCGCGTGCAGGCCCTGGAAAAAGATAACCCGGTTTTTCTGCCCGGGGGCAAAGCCAATGTGCCGCCTGCCTGCCTGTGGCAGTGGAAAAACCTTATGCAAACAATCCCTGCCATGAATAACCTGCAAAAACTAAGAGCCATTAGCGGTTTTATTAACGTGCAATTGGTAGGCGCGCCCGATCAGCGCAATTACGGCATAGGCGAATATTGGGCCGCGCCCGCCGAGTTTGTAAAAAACCAAGGGGGCGACTGCGAAGACTTTGCCATAGCCAAATATTTCGCCCTGCGCAGCCTGGGCTTTAACGCGGAGGATTTACGTCTGCTGGTGGTAGAGGTGCCCTCGCGCCGCGCCTGGCACGCCCTTTTGGCCGCCCGTATTAACGACAAAATATTTATTGTGGATAACAACTTCCGCCCACGAGACCTGGCCCTGCCCCACGGACAGCTTAACGGCTTCTTTTTATTGCGCTTGGCCTTTAATGAAAACGGCGCCTGGTTGTACCGCTACTCCCAATAACCGGGCGGCCAGCCAGGCAAAAAATGCCCGGCACGGCCCGCAGAGCCAGCATATTTCGCGGCAAGTACAAAATAACTATCTTATTTAATTTTATAATTACGGCCAATCCGCAGACGCGGCCATTTGTTATCCCTTGTTGCCAGTCAAAATTCCCCCTATTCAACTAGCTGATATTGCACAATATATTTTTTACATTTTGGCACATCTATTGCAATTCATATGGTGTACTGAAATAGCTGCCCAAAGCCGCGAAAGTTGCCCTTATTGCCAAATTGGCGGGCCGACTAAGTCAACAGGCTGGAATTAGGAGTTTATATTATGCGAGTTGGCAATTCCACATATTACCGTAATACCCTTAATAACGTGCTCAATTTGCAACGCGAACAGGCGCGCCTGGGTAAAGAGGTAGATACCGGCAACCGGGTCAACGCCCCTTCAGACGACAGTGCCTACGCCCCCACCATTTTGACCAGCCGTTATGCGCTGGAGCAGGTAAAGCAATACCGCACCAACCTGGAAACCGCGCAAAACTGGCTTAAAGCCTCGGAAACCAGCATGACATCCATGGTGGAGCGCCTGACCAGAGCGCGTACCCTGGCTGAACAAATGTCCAACGGCACTTACACCCCCGCGCAATACCCGTCGGTGGCCTCGGAACTGCAGCGCATTATAAACGATCTCATGGTCCTGGCCAACTCCAACAGTAATGGCTCCTACATTTTTGCCGGCACCAGCGGCAATATCCAGCCTGTGTCGAAAAATCTGGTTATGGCCCAGCCCGCGGTTATGCGCACGCTCGGCCATGGCACCTCTTCGTTGATATATGACACCACCATGGGTGGTGGCCCCTACAGCTTGCGCCTGGGGCGTACCGATAGCGGTCTCTATTCAACTTTGCAGATAGCGGCGGGCAACACCCTTGGGCAAAACTTGGGCCTGGATTTCAGCCGCGACAACTGGACGGTTATCCGCCAGGCAGGGGCTAACCAAGGCCAGCTTATAGAAAACAACCAAACTTTCGCCTCTGCCGCCAGCCTGGTTTCTAACAAAGCCGGCGAAAGCTTCTCCTGGCTGGCGGATCAAAACGCGGGTTGGCAGACCTTCCGCACCTGGGCCACTGTTTCCGGCAGTGGCGACATAGACATACATAATGGCGACACCCCTCCCACCTATACCAACTATACTTTCACCAACGCGCAAGAGCTGATAACCAAGCTTAACGCCTCTGGCGATAAGCGCTTTACCGCGGTGCTGGATTCCTCTAACAACGTGCGCATAATTTCCTGCGGCAACCCCATAGACATACAGACCAGCAACGCCGGGGTTACCCTTGACCAGAACCTGACCCTGCAAAATTTTAACGACAGCATCAGCAACGGGATAAACGCTCAAGGCACTTTTACCATCGACGACAGCAACCCTCTTACCTTCCCCCCCCGCGATGATGACTATGTGCGCCTAGGCGACATTAAGGTGACATGGGGAGAAATAAAAGACGCCAATGCCGGTAACCCTTTTGCCACCTCTGGCGATTATGCCACCGCCCTGCGCGATTATTTGCAGAGCCATACCGGCCAGTTTAACTGCCAGCTCATACCCAACCCTCCCGGCAGTGGAGCGGTGTGCCTGCAAATAGATGCCGCCGTGCCAGGCAAAGCCGGCAACGTGGTAATTGAAAGCAGTGGTTTCTGCACTCAAACCAGCGGCAATCTGTACGGCGGGTTGGATCCCATGGGCGGCGGCGAGGCAGCTCCAGGACACATATATGGATCCGGGCATTCCAACTTGAATATTTCCACTACGATAAAAGGCCAAGTGCTGGAAGTGCGCAATTTGCCTGATGGCAGCCCAGAAACGGTGGTTGTAGCGCTTAACTGGGTAGATGACAATGGTAAAAACCAACACATTGAAGTTGAGCTGCGCAACGGCGGGGAATCCGGCAAAATCAACATTCCTGAACTTGGCCCAGATTTTTATATTTACCGCGATAACCAGAGCTTTAAACTGGGCGACACCTTTGATATTAAGCTTGGCTACCTGCAAGGCAACACGGAGGATCTGAATACCAATTATTCAGAACGCAATGAATTGCGCTATAACTGGAACGCCCGGCAAGTGCTGGGTGACAATATGCGCATGGACTTACGAGGTGTGGAAACGGTACCGCGCAATGCCAACAGCGGCAACGGGCTCATTTCTTTGTCCGGTTTTTATCACGGCTTGTACGCACAGCAAAATATGACTTTCGATATTATAGATGGCGGTGAACTGGAAAACGGCATGGTGCTGGTGCGGGCAAGCTGGACCGACGAAAACGGGCAGCCCAAGCAGCAAACCGTGGCCTTGGACAGCAGTGGTACCGGCGGCGGAGCGGTGCTGCCTATTATGGGCTACCCCCCACAAATAGATTTGACAGGCAAGGAAGCCCTTAAAACCGGAGGCATCAGCACCGCTTTTGACGGGCAGGTTGTGATGTCTGGCAACTATAAAGGCCTTACTTCGTGCGATTTTAATTTTGAAGTGATTAGTAGCGGCACCTTAAACAACGGCAATGTTGGCAATACCCCGGTTACGGTGCGCGTAAGCTGGGTGGATGATCAAGGCCTTGCGCATCAGGACGACATGGAGTTCGCCTGCGCGGGCGAAGAATTTGCCATGGAAATACCAGGCGCCAATGGTCTCAGCTTTTATCTGGAACCCGGCAACTACAATGCCACTCCTGGCAATCCGGATGTCTTTCAGGAGCGTATCATCATGTCGCCAGAGCACGCGGGCGAAGGCTTTTTCTTTCAATTGGAACCTGGCAGCTACCAGGTTGGAGACAGTTTCTTTGTAAGCCTCAACCCCAATCAGCAGCACGTGCTGGACACCCTGCAACAATGGTGCCTGGCCCTGCAGAGCGGCGACCAGGAATTTGCCCAAACCTGGAGCCAACGCGCCCTGGACAGCTTGAAAGATGCACAGAAGCACATATTGGACTATGTATCTGATTCCGGCGCTCGACAAAACCGCATCGCGGGACGGGTTTCGGTGTTGGACGGCAAAGAGATACTAAACAGCGAAACGCTGGTAGCTTTGCAGGAGATAGACCCTGAAACCAACTTGTTGGAAATGCAGTTGGTGCTGAGCAATTATTCAGATGTGCTTAAGGTGACATCCAGCAGCAGCGACATGTTCCTGCTCAACTATATATAATACAAGTTATTTCATAAATGGCTTGTAACGCCGCCGGGAACAGGCTCACGCGGCAGCGCAAGCCGCCGGGAGCGAAGCAAAAACCTCACTTTTTGCTTCGCGCTCCGTCATAAATCCCCCTTTAGGAGGATTTAGAAATAACTCCTAGTTACTTTGCCGCCAGCAGGGCATATATCTTCTGACGCAGCAGTGCGGGGCTAAGGCCGGTGCGGCGGCAGATGGCTAGAACGTCTTCCGCCTCGGGGTGGTGGCGTAACTCGCCGTTTGCCAGCACCGCGCTTTTTATACGCACCTCACCCCACGGGGTGCTGATAGCGCTTATCTGTCTGGGCAGCAGGTAACGCTTCTTCACGCTTACTCTAACCCCCAGGCTGGTGCTCTGCTTTAGCAACAAGGCCGCCATATCTTCAGTCTTATCCGGACGGCAAAGCACATTAATTTGTAAGGCCGGGCGTCCTTTTTTCATCAAGAGCGGACAGGCCGTCACATCTAACGCCCCAGCCGCCATTAAAGTTTCACTGATAAACGGAAAGTCTTCGCCAAGCTGATCATCCAGGTTACAACTTATCTCAACTATTTCATCCTCATTGTGGCCAAGCGTGAGTTCAGCTTTTTCTCCCCATAGCACACGCAATAAATTGGCTTGGCCGGCAGAAAGGCGGCTGCCCCCGCCAACCCCGCTTTTAAACAGCGTGAAAGAAGGAAGCGTGGTAAACTCATCCACCAAAACGCTTAATATGGCAGCGCCGGTAGGCGTAACTGTTTCCACCTCCTCGGGCCATGTGGTGACTGGTATACCCTGCAAAAGGTTAAGTACCGCCGGCGCGGGCAAAGGCAAGCGCCCATGAGCGCAATTAACAAAGCCGCGCCCCAGAGGCAGGGGAGAACATAAAATACGTTCGGGTTTAAGCCAAGCTATAGCCGCACAAAATGCCACTATGTCCACGATAGCGTCCACCGCTCCTACTTCGTGAAAGTGCACCTCCTCCGCGCTTATGCCGTGGGCCTTAGCCTCGGCCGCGGCCAAAGCGCTAAAGACGCGCTCCGCCTGGCCAGCTATTTCTTTGTGCGCTAGGCGGCTTAGTATTTCTTTAATTTGACTTAAGCCTCGTTTGGACCCATGACTATGCAAATGCGGATGTTCGTGGTGGTGGGGCGCGTGATGGTGATGATCGTGGTGGTGCGCCTCGTGCTTAACGTCGGTCAAAAGCTCAACCCTCAGCCGGCTGCTGCGTATACCTTGGTGGACAGGATAGTCTATGCCCACCCCGGCCTCGGCTTCAAGCCCCATTTGCAGAAGCAGATCCTCAAGTTGCTTAAGCGGCCAGCCCAAATCTAACATAGCGCCGGCCAGCATGTCGCCAGACGCTCCGGCAGCGGCATCTATATATAAAATTTTCATTTTTTAGCCTTTGTCTTTTTCTTGGCTAAAGGCCCGGCCAGGGCCAGCTCCAGCACCTGATCCATATGGGAAACAAACTCAATGCGCAGGCCTTTTTTAACTGAAGCGGGAAGATCGTCGAAATCTTTTTGGTTACGGCTGGGCGCCAACAAAAGTTTCATATGAGAGCGCAGGGCCGCCAACGACTTCTCCTTGAGGCCGCCAATGGGCAGCACCTTGCCGGTAAGAGTGATTTCGCCAGTTAAGGCCACATCCTCCTTCACAGCAATGCCGGTAAGCGCGCTTACCATGGCTAAACAAATTGTCACCCCAGCCGAGGGGCCATCTTTAGGGATAGCTCCAGCAGGCACATGCAAATGAATGTCCAATTCATCATAAAAACCCGCCTTAAGTCCCAAGCGCTCGGTGCGCGAGCGCACATAAGAAAGCGCGGCCTGGGCGGACTCTTTCATAACCTCACCCAACGAGCCGGTTATGGTGAGGCTGCCTTTGCCCTCAAGCAGGGCTACCTCTATACGCAGAACCTCTCCCCCCACAGAAGTCCAGGCCAAACCGGTGGCCACACCAATTTCACCTTCACCTTTATCATCTTCCGCGGGAAACTTAACGATGCCCAAAAGCTTACGCAAATTAGCCGGCGTAACTTTAAACACCCCTTTTTTACCCTCAGCCACTTCTCTGGCCAGCTTGCGGCAAACCGCTCCCAGCTCGCGCTCTAAATTGCGTACCCCCGATTCGCGGGTGTAGGAACGGATAATCTCCAACACAGCTTCACGGCTTATCTGAATATCTTTAGCGGCTAGCCCGCTGTTTTTTATCTGCCGGGGCAGCAGGTGCTTTTCAGCAATACACAATTTCTCTTCTTCGGTGTATCCGGATATTTCTATGATCTCCATGCGGTCAAGTAAAGGCTCTGGTATGGTATCTTCCAAATTGGCCGTGGTAATGAACATCACTTTGGATAAATCATAAGGCAAATTGAGATAATGATCGCTAAAGCTGTTATTCTGTTCAGGATCTAAAACCTCCAACAACGCGGCCGTAGGATCGCCGCGATAATCGCTGCCGACTTTATCAATTTCATCCAGCATAAATACCGGATTGCTGGTACCGGCGGTTTTTAGGCACTGCAAAATACGCCCAGGCATAGCACCAATGTAGGTTCGGCGGTGCCCTCTTATTTCAGCTTCATCACGAATGCCGCCTAAGCTCATACGTACGAATTTACGGCCTAGGGCCGAAGCAATGGCCTTGCCCAATGAAGTTTTACCAACACCGGGAGGGCCCGAAAAACAAAGAATCGGCCCTTTCATATCCGGGTTTAACTTGCGTACCGCCAAATGCTCCAATATACGCTCTTTTACCTTGCCCAGGCCATAGTGTTCCTTATCTAAAATTTGGCTGGCCTTGACAAGATCAATGCGCTCCCGGCTCGTTTTGCTCCATGGCAAATCCACAATCCAATCTAAATAAGTATGTACTATCATCGCCTCGGAAGATTCCGGCGCCATCTGCTCCAGACGGGCAAGTTGCTTCATGGCTTCCCCGTGGCATTGCGGAGGAAGTTTTTTAGCCTCCAAGGCCATACGCAACTCCAGCATTTCTTGCTGGCGGTCTTCGCCATCGCCCAATTCGCGTCGCAGGGCCTTAAGCTGTTCCCGCAGGTAATATTCACGCTGGCTTTTGCTCATCTCCTCTTTGGCTTCATATTCTATGCGCGCTTGAATAGAGGCAACCTCCAGTTCATGGCTCAAATGCTCATTAACTTTGAAAAGCCTGTCCACCGGGTCTAGGCGCTCTAAAATATCTTGCGCTTCAGGTATTTTCAAACGCAAATTTCCTGCCACCATGTCGGCCAGCCGGCCGGGTTCGCTTACAGAATTTAGTATGGCCTCCACGTCGCTGGACAATAACCCACGCAACGACAATATATTCTCGCTGGCTTCGCGCACGTTGCGCAGCAAGGCCTCCAGTTTAACTGAAGCACGCCATGGCTTGTCATCTAGCGGTTTAATGCTTACCTGCATATGGGGCTGTTGCCTTTTCCACGAGGTTATGCGTGCGCGGGTAAGGCCCTGCACTAGAATTTTCAAGCGCCCGTCGGGCAGACGCAAACGACGCATAACCATAGCCACCGTACCAACCTTATAAAGATCGGCAGGGCCAGGGTTGTCTTCCGCTGAATTTTTCTGCGCAGCCAGAAAAATAAGTTGTTCACCTTCCAGGGCGGCATCAACCGCGGCTAAAGAACTATCGCGCCCCACAAACAAAGGTAAGATGAGATAAGGGAAAACCACTACATCGCGCATTGGCAGCAATGGCAGTGTTTTGGGTAAAAAAAGCGTAAGTTCGGATGGAGTTAAATCTTCCAGTTTGGGCGTACGCCCAATTTTCTTTCTAGCCATTAGTAATATCACCTGTCACTGTAGTTAAATCCACCACCGGCAAACCGCCATGCTGAAGCGCCACCATCATCTCCATGGGCATGGCAAACCCCGCCAAACGTTTGCGCCATTGCTTCTTAAGCAACTCCAGCGAATTATTTACTTGCGAAATATGAGCCGCCACCACCAAGCGCAACGCTGGCTGCCACAATCTTTCCAGCAAGTCCAGCGCGCTTTGGTTAGACAAATGCCCTTTAATGGAACCTACCCTCTGCTTAAGCCAGCCAGGGTACGGCCCCCGGCTTAAGAGATCCGGATCATGATTGGACTCTAATATGAGGGCGGTGCAACCTTGTAAATTATCATATAATGCTGTATTCACCTGGCCTAGATCAGTGCAGTAGCCTAAACGCTCTCCCTCGGCTTCTAGCACAACCGCCAAAGGATCAACCGCATCATGGCTAACACTGAAAGGGCGTATTGTGAAACCGGCGAAACACAGGCTTTGTTCTGCCTGCAGCCTTAAAACCTCACCTTTTAATTTTGCCTTTTTCCATGTTTTATAACTTGTAAGCACGGGAATGTTCAGCTTTTTGGCCAAAAGCTCCACTCCTCTTATATGGTCTAAGTGCTCATGGGTAAGAATAATGCCGTTTAGCCTGGAAGAGTCTAAATCAAGCCCTGCCAGCCGGGCCAGGCAATCGGTAGACGAAAGGCCGCAATCTATCAATAGCGCCCCATGTTTATTATCCACATAGGTTGCGTTGGCTTTGGAACCGCTGGCCAGCACACAAAACCGCAAGGTGTTATCTTCCTGTATGTCCAAAGCCACCACTACCCCTGATGGTGGCTGGCAATACCGTAACTGGCCGCATTTGCACCCGCGTAACAGGCGCTATTATAAGCTGGGCAATTCTCTGACCTCGTTCAATAGTAAATGCGGCAATGCCCAAGTTGACAAGCCCAATTTTTATTTCGCCACGATAATCGGCATCTATGGTGCCAGGCGCATTTACTATGGTTATGCCATGGTTAATGGCAAGGCCGGAACGCGGGCGCACCTGGCCTTCGTAACCAACGGGAATGGCAATGGCAAAGCCTGTGGGCAGTAGCGCTATTTGCCCTGGTTCTATAACAACCGGCCTTTCCACAGCGGCTGGCAGATCCAAACCAGCGGCCAGCGTGCTTTGATAGGCTGGATACTCAAGGCCTTCGCCATGAGGCAAACGCATAATGGCTAATTCCAATTCAGTTCCTCCAACCTGGACGGGCCCAGGGCCAGCAGCCTTAAACAAGTGGGGTTCAATAGCTCTTGCGCCAAGGTGCCGAGGTCTTTAATATCTACCGTCTCCAAGCAGGCCAGCACTTCACGCAACCCTATATGGCGGCCAAAAGTAAATTCGTTGCGGGCTAATCTGGCCGCCTTACTTTCCATGTTCTCCGCGGCCAGCAGTATCCCACCTTTCAAGCTTTGCTTGGCGTCGGCAAGTTCTTGCTCGCTTACCGGGTCGCTACGCAAGCGTTCTAACTCGTTACGCACCACAGTTAGCGCTTCATTGGCACGCTCAGGAGGAACGCCCAAATATATCCCGCACATTCCGCTGTCTTCTTGTAAATGTAAAAATGAATATACAGAATAGGCTAACCCACGGCGTTCACGCACCTCCTGAAAAAGCCGGGAGCTCATATTGCCGCCTAAAATGAGGTTCAGCAAAGCCAAGATCATGCGCCCTTTATGATTGGCAGGCAAACCAGGCGCGGCTATGACCAAATGCTCTTGTTCCGTATCGCGCAAAACAGCGCGGGCACCAAAATTTGGCGTAGGCACCTTGCGTTCAATCAACATTTCGCTGCTTGGTAGTGCGTGTAACCGCGGGGAAAGCATATCCACAAATTTTTGGTGCTCAATATTGCCCACAGCGGTAATAACCAACCGTGACGGCACATGGTAGTCGGCTATATACCTGCGCATGTCTTCAGTGCGCAGGCTTTCAATAATTTCTGGTTGGCCTAAAATAGAGAATCCCAGAGGATGCTTGGCCCAAAAGTCTTCTTGCAGAAGCACAAAGGCTAAATCATCCGGGGTATCTTCCATGCCGGCTATTTCCTGCAAAATAACCCCACGCTCTCGCTCCAGTTCGTCTCCGTCCAAGCTGGGGTTTAAGGATATATCCACAAAAAGGTCGACCATTTCCTCCAGGCTGGCAGCCAGCGCCCTTCCGTGAAAACAAGTATGCTCCTTACTTGTAAACGCGTTGGCATGGCCACCCAGGCGGTCTATCTGCCGGGCGATGTCCAGGGTGGAACGGTGGCTGGTTCCTTTAAAAGCCATGTGCTCCAAAAAATGATTGATACCGGAATTAGTATCATTTTCATCGCGGGAGCCCACCGCCCACCACAGACTAAACGCCACAGAGAAGGCATGGGGAACGTCCTGGCTGATTACACGCACCCCATTAGGCAATACGGTTTTCTTTACCGCAAACATGTAGCCTGCAACCTCGGCCAGCTAGTTGCCGGCTTCTGGCGCGGGCAGTAACGCCTTGCGGCTTAAACGCACTTTACCGCGGTCATCAACGCCAAGCACTTTAACCTTGACCACGTCGCCTTCTTTAAGCACATCGCCAACTGCGCGCACGCGGTTATGCGCCAATTCGCTGATATGAATGAGGCCATCGCGTCCCGGCAGTATTTCGACAAAGGCGCCGAAGTCCATAAGCTTTACAACCTTGCCCTCGTATATGGCGCCTTCTTCAACCTCCTGGGTGAGGTCGCGTATCATCTTAAGGGCTCTTTCCGCGTTTTCGCCTTCCACAGCGGCAACATGCACGGTACCGTCGTCCTCAACGTCAATCTTTACCCCTGTTTCCATCTGAATGCCGCGGATAACCTTGCCACCGGGCCCAATGATGTCTTTTATCTTCTCGACTGCTATTTTCAGCGTTGTTATACGTGGGGCAAGCAGGCTTATCTCTCCTCTGGGAGAAGATAAGGCTTTAGCCATTTCCCCTAATATATGCAAACGCGCGTCTTTGGCTTGCAGTAAGGCCTTATTCATTATTTCTTTGGTAATGCCGTCAATTTTGATATCCATCTGTACCGCGGTAATACCATTAAGCGTACCCGCCACCTTGAAATCCATATCGCCAAGATGGTCTTCATCTCCCAATATGTCTGTCAAAATAGCCACGCGCTGCCCTTCCATGATAAGCCCCATGGCCACACCGGCAACCGCCCCCTTGATGGGAATGCCAGCATCCATAAGCGCCAAAGAAGAGCCGCATACCGTGGCCATTGAGGATGACCCATTGGATTCGGTTATTTCACTTACGATGCGAATCGTATAAGAAAACTCTTCTTTGCTTGGCAGTACTTTTTCCACAGCGCGACGCGCCAAAGCTCCATGCCCTATTTCACGGCGGCCGGGCCCACCCAACCGCTTAACTTCATTAACCGAGTACGGGGGGAAATTGTAATGGAGCATAAAGCTGCGCGTGGAATCGCCTTGAGAAAAGCTCTCTATGCGCTGTTCATCTCCGCTGGTGCCAAGGGTCGCGGTAACCAAGGCTTGCGTTTCTCCACGGGTAAATAATGCCGAGCCATGCGCGCGAGGCAACACGCCAAATTCGATAGTGATAGGCCGCACGGTAACCAAGTCGCGTCCGTCCACCCGGCGGCCATGCGTCAGTATGTCTTCACGCATTTTGCACGACTGTAACTCGCCAACTATCTCTTTAAGTTCGGAGCTCACATTGGCAAATTCTTCGCCCATGCCCTCCACTACTTGTTTTTTGAGTTGGCGGATTTTAGCATAGCGCTCCAGCTTGTCTCTGGTGGACAAGGCATCCTCAAGGCCCTTGGCAGCCAATGGCTGCACCTTGGCAACAAGCTCTTCATTAGCAACCGGAGAGACAAAATCGCGCTTGGCTTTACCGCAGGCGGCCATAAGCTCTTCCTGCATATCAAGAAGAGGCACAAGGCTTTGATGGCCAAACCATATAGCTTCCAGCACCTCGGCTTCGCTCAAGTTTTCACACCCGCCTTCCACCATGCACACCGCCTCGCGTGAACCGGCTACGATGATATCCATATCAGATTGTTCACGCTGGGCATAGGTGGGGTTGACAATCAGTTTGCCGTCAACTCTGCCAACCCGCACGCCAGCCAGGGGTGTTTTTAGCGGAATGTCTGACAAACATAAGGCGGCTGAAGCCCCTGTTAAAGCCATAACATCGGTGTCGTTGACTTTATCGATTGAAAATACGTTGGCTATTACTTGGGTTTCATAGAACCAGCCCTCCGGCATATTGGGGCGGATAGGCCTATCTATTAAACGGCTGGTTAAGGTTTCTCTTTCGCTCGGCCGCCCCATTTCTCTACGAAAAAAGTTACCAGGCACCCTGCCCGCGGCATACGCGAATTCTTGATAGTCCACAGTAAGCGGTAAAAAATCTACGCCTTCACGGGCGCTGGTATCGGCCACGGCAGTAACCATTACCACGCTTTGCCCAAAAGTTACCCAAGCGGCGCCTGAGGCCTGCTTGGCAATTTTTCCGGTTTCTATGGAAAAGTCCTGTCCATTTATCGTTGTTGTTACTTTTTTATACATTCATGTCCTTCTTATTTCGAATGCTGTTGGTTATTACTTACGAATGCCAAGTTCCTTGATCACAGCGCGATAGCGTTCAACATCGCGGCTGGCCAAATAATTAAGCAAGCGGCGCCGTTGCCCCACCAATTTTAATAAACCGCGGCGGCTGTGATGATCTTTGGCGTGTGTTTTAAAATGTTCAGTAAGATAATTTATTCTTTCAGATAACAGGGCTATTTGCACCTCGGGTGAACCAGTGTCACCTTCTTGACGTTGAAATTTTTTTATTATCTGCCCTTTGTCTTCAGTCGTAAGAACCACTTTTTTTTGCCTCCTTATTCTGGTTGCTGGGCTTTATTGCCCCTTGTCCACGACCCAGAAAGATAACCATTACCTTCCAGGCTATTCAGCTACTGGCTGACGCGGATGTTTTTATGAAAAACCCTTATGGTTTCGTAATCTTTACCAGCATCATGCTGGTTAATATCCAAAAAATTCATTACCGCCACCAATTCTTCATCGCCATCTAGCACATAGGCTAAACCGCTTGGCGGGGCGTTTATAAAGTCTAAACGACTAAACACCGCACCCTGTCTCAGTTTAAAAGCCTCTTCGGCATCCACCCTAATGACATGCGCACCCAACATATTAAGCGCTAACGCGGTTGGCATCATGGCAGAGCGCAATTCAACTTCATTTAAGTCTTCAATTTTTCCCAACGAAAGCGCATCTTCACATTTAAATGGTCCATTTTTTTCTCTGCGCAGAGCGCTTAAATGCCCCACTGTGCCAAGCTTGGCCGCCAGATCTTCCGCCCATGAACGAACATATACGCCTGACCCGCATGTAATTTTAAAAGACAGGCTCTCATTTTCATAAGCAAGCAAACTGGCCGATTTCACCAGTACCTGGCGCGGCGGTTTATTTATCTTTTCCCCCTGGCGCGCATAGCTGTACAAAGGTTTACCCTGGTGTTTGGCGGCGGAATACATAGGCGGAGACTGCATTAAAACGCCAACAATTTCCGCCATGGCATTTTCAATAGTCGCCATGTCCAAGTTGGGCACCTCCGCCTGTTTTATAATTTGCCCGGTGAAGTCGCCGCTGTCGGTGGCGCAACCCATGCGCAACACCCCAACATAGGTCTTTTCTCCTACCCCAAACACTTCCGCCAGGCGCGTGGCCTGGTTAAAAAGCAAAACCAAAACCCCCGTGGCAAATGGGTCCAATGTACCAGTGTGCCCTATGCGAGCCGGGCAAAGCTTTCTTTTTACTTTGGCCAATGCTTGATAGCTGGTGATGTCAACCGGTTTATCCAGCACCATCACCCCATCATCCCAAAATTTAGCGTGCTTGGCCTTCACCAAGTTCCTCCAAAACAACTAGCACTTGCTGCAAGAACTCCTTTTCCACACTATCCAGGGTGCCCGTGGTTCTAAAGCCAGCGGCATTTTTGTGGCCGCCGCCGCCAAAATGCATGGCCAGCTTGCTTACGTCTACATGCCGTTTAGAACGTATACTCACTTTCACTTGGTTATCATCGATCTGTTTTAAAATCGCGGCAATCAGCCCGCCTTTGATAAAACGCAATGGCTCCACTAGCCCTTCCAGATCGGCAATGACGCACCCATAATCATGTAAATCTTGCAAACTGACGTGTGCTAAAAAAACGCGGCCATCAGCAAAACTTTTGCTGCGCATTAAGGCCATGGCATGCAGCCGAAGGCGGTTAAGATTGGTTGAATGGGACAGCAAGCTAAGCTCCTCTGGGTTTGCGCCTTTGCTTACCAGCCAGCCGGCCGTATCAAGAACCAGGGCTGTAGTATTGCCCTGCGTGAAATTGCCCGTATCGGACATGATCGCCGCATATAAACACTTTGCCGCATCCATGCTAACCAGCCAATTGGCCTGGCGCGCCATCAACGCTATTAGCTCCGCGGTGGCGCTATAGCCTGGGTCTTTCGCCGACATAAATTCCGCCGCAACCTCACCCAAGTGATGGTCTAAGACCAGAACTTTTAACCCCTCTGGAAACCAAGCGGCTAGCTTTCCTCCAGCGCGCCCAACTTGGTGACAATCCAGCAGTACAAGCAAATCTGGCCAGGCGCTACCCGGCAACTCTTCTTTTACCTGCTCCGCTCCTGGCAAAAAATCATAATCCACAGGCAGCGCGCCCTCGCGATAGAGCCATACCTCGCATCCCTGCACTTGCAGCAAATACGCCAAGCCCAACATCGAACCTAAGGCATCTCCATCGGGGTCGCTATGTCCGGCTATAAGCGCGCGCTTGGCACCAGCCAAAACGCTAGCGGCCTGTTCTATAGTAATATTCATGGCAAAATTTTATCACTATCTGTTTGAGACAAACGGGCATCATTCTCTTTCGCTTCGCGAATAAGGCCCTCTATACGCGAGGCCCGGCTAATGCTATTATCAAAAACCGCAACCAGGCGCGGAACGGTTTTTAAATGCAGCTTGGCCGCAAGCTGAGTGCGTAAAAAAGACGATGCCGCCTTGAAGCCTTTTTCCGCCTGCATGCGGTGTTCTTCTTCGTGCAGTGTGAAGAACACCTTGGCCTGGCTCAAGTCGGGGGCCACATCCACACCCGTTAAAACGACCTGGCTAAGACGCGGATCATTTACTCTGCGCGCTAAAAGTTCGGCCAATTCCGCCTGTAACAGAGAGCCTAAACGGCGTGTGCGCATGGTGCTCATAAATCCAGCTCCCGCTTATACTCGCCAATCCAGCTCATATTTTTTAAGTTCATAACTTCCAACCGCACATCCACTATTTCCGCCAGGCCCAAGCTTTCCACAAACCTGGTGATGTTTCTCATCTGCTCTTCCACTTGAGCAACTTTGTTGCCACACACGCTAAAACCAATCTCCAGGCGCTGCCATAGGTCATTGGCATCAACTTCAGCCGCAGCGGCGTTAAATTTGGCCCGCACCCTGTCTAAAATAGAACGAGCCACTTTACGTTTGGGTTTAAGCCCACCAGAATGGCTAACGTGCATTGTCAATTTTAAGGCTCCAACCACCATAACGCTTACAATTTGGCCGCCTTTTCCCTTATCACGTAAAATTCGATTTCATCGCCAATTTTTATGTCATTAAAGTTTTCCAAGCCAATACCACATTCATATCCCTGCATTACCTCTTTTACGTCGTCTTTAAAGCGACGCAAGCTGCTTACTTTGGTATTAGCAACAACAACGCCGTCGCGCAACAGGCGCACGTTAGCATTGCGCTCAACCTTGCCCGAAGTTACGCCGCACCCGGCAATAGTACCCAGCTTGGGAACACTGAAAGTTTCCCGTACCTCGGCCCGGCCAATGACCTCTTCCTCGCGAATGGGAGCCAGTAAGCCGGTAAGCGCCGCGGTGATATCATCAATGATTTGATAAATAATATCGTAGGTGCGCACATCAACTTTTTCCGCGCGCGCCATTTCCGCAACTTTATTATTGGGACGCACGTTAAAGCCAATCAATACGGCATCGCTGGCTGAAGCCAGCATTATGTCTGTTTCGGTAATTGCCCCGGCGGCGGCATGGATAATATTTATTTTAACCTGCTCATTGCCCAAGCGCTGCAAGGCCTCCACCAGAGCCTCCACCGAACCCTGCACATCGGCCTTAATAACCAGATTGAGGGCCTGCACCGCTCCTTCTTTCATTTGTTCGAAGAAGCCTTCCAAGCTTAAGCGGCCCTTGCTGGAAAGCTCGGCCTCACGCTTTTTAAAGCTGCGGTGCTCAGCAATCTGGCGTGCGGTTTTTTCGTTTTCCACCACCACAAATTCATCGCCAGCCTCAGGCACGCCCGACAAACCCTGCACTTCCACCGGAATGGATGGCCCCGCATTGTCCATGCTGTGACCAAGGTCGTTTTGCATGGCGCGCACTTTGCCGGCATAGGTTCCACTTACGAAAAAGTCGCCCGTGCGCAAAGTTCCGTCTTGCACCAGCACAGTAGCTACCGGTCCGCGTCCTTTGTCCAACCTGGCCTCTAAAATGCGCCCGCGCGCGGCTTTGTTGGGGTTGGCTTTAAGTTCCAAAACTTCCGACTGCAGCAGCAGCATTTCCAAAAGCTCTTCAATGCCTTTGCCGGTTTTAGCCGACACTTCCATCATAATGGTATCACCGCCCCAGTTTTCACTAAGCAAGCCCTGGTCGGCCAGTTCGCGGCGCACCTGCTCCGGGTTGGCCGAGGGTTTATCCATTTTATTTATAGCCACCACAATCGGCACGTTAGCGGCGCGGCTGTGGCTAATGGCTTCTTTGGTTTGTTGCATAACGCCGTCGTCAGCGGCCACCACCAAAACCACCACGTCCGTCACCTGAGCTCCACGCGCCCGCATCTGGGTAAAGGCCGCATGGCCGGGGGTATCCACAAACACCACATGGCCCCCACTGGGCAAAGTAACATCATAGGCGCCAATATGCTGGGTTATCCCGCCAGCTTCCCCCTGGGTTACGTTACTGCGGCGAATGGCATCTAAAAGCGAGGTTTTCCCGTGGTCCACGTGCCCCATAATGGTTACTACCGGCGGTCTTATTTTGAGATCTTCCGGCTTGTCCGGCGCTTGCTCTAAGAATGTATCTTCTTCGAAACCCACACGCTCAACTTCAAAACCAAATTCCGCAGCCACCAATGCAGCGTCATCCACATCCAACACTTGGTTTACCGTTACCATCATGCCCATTTGCATCAGCTTGCCCACAAGCTCCGCCGCCTTTATGCCCAAGCGCTTGGCCAGCTCGGCGGCATTTATCACCTCGCCAACTTTTATACGCCTCTTTATGGCCTTAGGCACAGTAACTTCAGTTTTTTTGTTCTTTTTGGGTCCGCTACGACGCATTTTAGGAGCGCGGGCGTCATACAAATCCTGCTTATCAAAAATTTCTTTGCGCTTAGCGCCCAAACGCCCGTTGGCAAATCCATCATCGCCACCGGTTGATCTTTTGCCTTTCTTTTTGCCGACCCCTCTGTTTACGCGCCCATCTTTATCCGCAGCCGGGGCCTCCACAGCTGCGGGCGTAAATTTGGGAGCGCCGCCCGGGCGCGGCTGCGACGGGGTAAAACGGGGAGCCTCGGCGGCGCCAGGACGGGCAGACCCTTTGGAAGAGGCGCCCCGCCACTGCCCGCCTTCCGCCCCAGACGTGGGCCGCGCTGGTTTGAACGAAGGGTCAGGACGACTAATGATGCGTGCCGGGGCGTCCATCGTCTTTTTAGGTTTTTTAATCTCCCTGGTTTCACGCACAAATCTGTCTTCAGTCTCTTTGGCGTCATTTGGGAGAGATGATGCAGCTTTGGGCAGATGTTGGGATGCACGGATTTCTTCCGGCTGCGCAACCGCCACAGGCTCCGCCGCCAGCCCACCGGCTTCGCTCGCTCCTTGCTCCTCGGCCGCCGCGGGTAGTTGTGCCGCTCTTTCCGCTTCTACAGTCCTGGCACCAACCGATCGCGCACTGTCAGTCACTTCCTCTGGCTGAGCGGCAATTTCATCTCCGTCCGCATCCAAGACATCTTGTTCGGTTGCCTTACGGCGGCGACGAATAACTCTGCTGGCAACCCTGGTTTCCTCCACTTGTTGCGGATCTTTGAATTTTTCCCGCACCAGATTGGCTTCATCAGAATTGAGCGTGCTTAAATTACTGCGTGCTTCAATACCCAGTTCGTTAATACGGCGCAGCAACTCTTTGCTGTCCAGCTTAAGCTCCCGGGCCAAATCGTTTACCCGAATTTTCTCCATCAACTACCCTCTCAACTAATGTAATACAGACAGTAAAATAAAGCCTGTAAATGCCGAAAGCATTTTAGTGTTCATCTGGCTTCCAACCAAAGTCCGGCCTGCTCCACAAACTGAGCCCAAAGCCTAATATCCTGGCAATTGCCTGGCGGTTTGCCTTTCAACTTGCCCCTGGCCAGCCTGTCGGCGCAAGCCGCCTGCCCGCAGAAATATCCGCCGCGTCCTGGCAAAATGCGCGCATAATCGGCCGCCAGTTTCTGCTCATAAAAAACTATGCGCAGCATCTGCTGGGCTGGCAGGCGTCGGGCACAACCTAAACATGTTCTTAACGCAATCAAGCTTCCTCAAGCGCTTCCGCATCTTCACGCGCAGAGGCGCTGTCTTCCTGGCCCGCGGTTTCTTTAGCCGCCACATATTTGCGAGCCGCCTCAACCAGCATGCTGGCCCTGGCCTCGTTCATGTCCTGGAGCTTGATAAGGTTTTCCACATCCGCCTCAGCTAAAGCCTCCGCTGAAACATAGCCGGCCTGAAAGAGCGTATCCGCGCCCACATCGGCCACGCCCACCACTTCCAGAAGCGAACGATAGCCCGATTTCAAGCTTTCATTATAGGTGGACTCCGGCTTAACATCTATTTTCCAACCCGTGAGCTTGCTGGCCAAACGCACGTTCTGCCCACGGCGGCCAATGGCCAGCGAAAGCACTTCGTCGGCCACCACTACCTCCATAGAGCGGTTGCTTTCATCCACAATAACCCGGCTCACCTCGGCCGGCGCCAACGCGTTTACCACATAGCGGGCCGGATCTTGATCGTAGGTTATTATATCGATTTTTTCCCCTCGCAATTCCTGCACCACCGCCTGCACGCGTGATCCTTTAATGCCCACGCAGGCGCCCACAGGGTCCACATCGCGATCGCGCGAGCTTACGCCTATCTTCGTGCGGCTGCCCGGTTCTCTGGCCACGCCCTCTATAGTGACAATACCCTCAGATATTTCCGGCACCTCCAGTTCAAAAAGCGCCTGCACAAAACCAGGATGGGTACGGGAAAGAATGATCTGCGGACCTCGGCTGATGCGTTTGATATCGAGCACATAAGCGCGAACGCGATCGCCTGGGCGGTCGTTTTCGCGCGGCACCTGTTCTCTGGGTGGCAGCACCGCTTCGGTGCGCCCCAGGTTAACAATAACCGAGCCTTTATCTATGCGCTGAACAATACCATTAATGATTTCGCCTTTGCGGTCTTTGAAATCTTCAAAAATGATATCCCGCTCCGCGTCTTTCATGCGCTGAATAATTACTTGCTTAGCACTTTGGGCGGCAATGCGGCCGAAGTCGCCGGTATCTACCTTTACCCCCAACTCATCCCCTATCTCGCTTTCGGCATCCAGCTCCAAAGCGCGGGCCAAACTCACCTGGGTTTCCGGATTAGTCACCTCTTCCACCACTTCGCGGAATTCAAATACCTCCACCTCACCCAGTTCGTCGTTGTAGGCTACATCCACCTCAACCTTTGAACCAAGCTTGCGGCGGGCGGCCGAGCGCATGGCCTCCTCCAGCGTGCTTATCAGTACTTGACGATCCAGCCCCTTTTCGCGGGCTACCTGGTCTATCATTCTTTTTAGTTCTGTCATGCGTTAACTACTCCGCAAATTAACAATATTACCCACCGAAGACAAAAGCCTAATCCAGCTCTGGCTCCAACTGGGCCCTGATTATGTTGTCCAGGGCAATGGAACGGGTTGCGCCATCTTCCTGAATAATGATTTCATCTTGCTGCCTGCCTTTCAAATAGCACAGCACATAATAATTCTTTTCCTCGCCGCGCAAAAGCAGCTTAGCCTTGCGGCCGGCAAACAGTTCAAACTCACGGGCGTATTTAAGCTTGCGATCCAGCCCGGGCGAGCTCACTTCCAAACGATAACGCTGGGCAATGACATCCTCCACATCCAACGCGTCTCCCACCTGGCGGCTTATACTCTCGCACTCGCCCAAAGACACGCCGTCCGGCCCATCCACATAAATACGCAGGGCACGGCCCGCCGCCTCGCCCCCCAGCTCCAGTTCCAGCAACTGCAGGCCTTCCGAGCGCACAATGGGCTCCACTATGCGCTGCAACCTAAGTTCCAGCTCGCTTGGTATCGGTTCTTGCCAATTTTGCTGTTTCGCCATTAACCTATTACTCTTTTCGCGGCAGGCAAAAGCCCCTCCAACATAAAACACACCAACACCCGTCGCTGTCAAGCGGCGAGTCTACCCAACTGTCGTCTTTCTCAACTAAAAGCGTGGAGTTGAAGCCACGGTTAAGAAGTCTGACCCCGCAAGCCAAAGCTGGCTCTGGCCCGCGGCATGAGGAATGCCAGCCAGAGAACCCCCTTGGCAAGGGGCTGCCCAGGCAATTAATTGCCCGGGGCTTGTGAAGATGGGTGGAGCGGGCAACGGGGCTCGAACCCGCGGCATCAAGCTTGGGAAGCTTGCACTCTACCAACTGAGTTACACCCGCTCAAAAAGCCATAAACCAGCCGTCGCCAGAGCCAGCTTTGGCAAAAGGCGAACAACCAAATAATGCTGATGACTATTGCATGTAATTATAATGCGTTGTCTCTATATGGCAACAGCAAAATGCAAATAAAATGCGCTGCCGCCAGGATTCAGCATTTTCCCGGCTTGTGGATATTAAGGTGGCAACATTACGAAATTACACGAAAAAAGTTTTATTCCATATGCTTATAAATGGTTATCAGCCCAATTATAATTAGTATGGCACCACCTAAAATCTCCGCTTTCCTGCCCGCCATCTCCCCTATTTTGCACCCCGCCATAATGCCCAGGCTAACCATGGTGAAGGTAGCACAGCCTATCATAAGGGCGGCCAGGGCAATATTAACCTCGGCAAAGGCCAGGCTTATGCCCAAGGCAAACGAATCCAGGCTGGTGGACACCGCCAGCAGTAAATGCATGCCCCAGGAGGAACGGGCAGGCGCCTTGCGCTCTTCCGTCCGCGGCGCGGCAAGCCCGTTTTTTATCATGCGGATGCCCAGCGCCGACAACAACGCCAATACTATCCAATGGTCCCATTGCGAAATGAACTGTACCGCCACATAGCCCAGAGTCCAACCGCACAATGGGGCCAGCGTTTCAGTAAGGCCAAAAATCAGGCCTGTTTTAAACGCGATTGGCCAACCGGGGGTTTTAAGCGCCACCCCTCGGCCCAGGGCCACCGCAAAGGCGTCGGTAGACATGGCCAAAGCTATTAATATCAGCGAAATAACATGCATAACGCGTAACTAAGGAAAAAGGAGCTAACCCGCACTATAGCGGCAAACCGAAAAGATTATACCACGCCCCGCGCAATTATATTCTCTGGCTTGCTGTTGCCCACCCTTGCCGCGTCATTATATGCCTTACCCCCCAACTGGGCAACAGGGCGGAGGGCCGGCTTGCCGTCCTTGGCAGCCGCAGTTAGCGCGCCGGTTAAACGGCCGTGCTCAGCCGCCGGCCCTTTGTTTACACCGATCACTGCAAAAAAACAAAAAACCACCCCATGAGTCCGGTGACAACTTGCGCCGAATAAAACTGTTGATCGCCTTTTGGCGGTACCGGCTCCTGTCAAATAAATTATTTGAGCCAATTTTCCCTCGTTATTAAAGGGCGTTGGCTCAATAAATTCACCAATGCTTGACTAATACTGTGAAATTGTGCTATATTATAGGATAAACTTCAACATATATGATTGGGATGACATGTTCAAGGTAGGCCAATTGGCGGTTTATCCCGCGCACGGGGTAGGGCGCATCGAATCGGTTGAAAAGCGAGATATTGCAGGGCAGCCGCAACAATTTTATATTCTACGCATTGTGGACAATGAGATGATTATCATGATCCCCACGGCCAATGCGGCCAGCCTGGGCCTGCGCGACATCATCTCCTCCAGGCAAGCCACTGAAATATTTAAAATTCTCCGCCAAAGGGTGGATGCCCCCGAATCGCAGACCTGGAACCGACGCTACCGTGATTATATGAAAAAAATCAAAACCGGCTCCGCGGTGGAAGTTGCCGAGGTATTGCGCGATTTATTTCTGCTGAAAGTTGCCAAAGACCTATCTTTTGGTGAACGTAAGATGCTGGACACAGCCCGCAATTTGCTCATCAAAGAAATATCCATCGCCCGTAAGGCATCTGAAGAAAAAGTGGCCGAGGAACTAGACAGCATCTTCAACTAATTTGCAATGGAAACAAAAATTACCCTGCCACCGGCGACCAGTGGCATGCGCCTGGATCAGGCTTTGGCCAGCCAACTGCCGGAATTCACCCGCAGCCAGCTGCAACGTTTGCTGCAGTTGGGTATGGTGTATATGAATGGCGCCCCGGCCCGGGCCGCGCAAAAAGTGGCGGCGGGCCAGGTGGTGCATTTTAATCTGCCGCCGGCTGAACCTTTGGCCATTGTGCCCACCCAGTTGGAACTTGATATCCTATATGAAGATCAGCATCTATTAGTGGTTAACAAGGCCGCTGGCATGGTGGTGCACCCGGCGCCAGGGCATGCGGAAAACACCCTGGTACATGGGCTGTTGCACCACTGTCAAGATTTGGCCGGCATAGGCGGGGTGCTGAGGCCGGGTATTGTGCACCGCCTGGACAAGGACACCAGCGGGGCACTGGTGGTGGCCAAAGACGACCCAGCCCACCAGGGGCTGGTAAAAGCCTTTGCTGGCGGCCAGGTAACTAAAACCTACCTGGCTCTGGTTTGGGGGCACCCCGCCAAACAGGGCAGCATCGATACGCCCATAGGACGCCACCCCATTGACCGCAAACGCATGTCCGGGCACAGCCGCAGCGGCAAACCAGCCCGCAGCGGTTGGCAGGTGCAAAGCTACTATCAAGGGCCCATCAGTCTGCTGGCAGTAAGCATCTATACCGGCCGCACCCATCAAATAAGGGTGCATTTATCGGAAGCGGGCTTCCCCTTGCTGGGCGATGCCACCTACGCGCCCAAAAAAGCGCGCCTTAGTCTGCCAGGCCTTTCTTTTAAAGCGCCCCGGCAAATGCTGCATGCCCACAAGCTTGGCTTTGTGCATCCCGTAACCCACGCCCCCATAGATATAACCGCGAGCCTGCCCCAAGACATGGAAAATATCATCGATTTGCTGGAGCCTTTTAAATTATGCTGAAAGCGGCGCTAACCGGCGGCATTGCCAGTGGCAAAAGCACAGTGGGCGGCATGTTTCGCGAACTTGGCGCCCATGTTATCGAAAGTGACCATATGGCCCATAAGGCGGTGGAGGCCCCATCGCCGCTCTTGCCACGCTTGGTTGAAATCTTTGGCCCAGAGGTACTGGACGCGCAAGGCCACTTACGCCGCCGTTTTTTACGCGACATAGTTTTTGGCGACGAGGCGGCCAGAATGCAACTAAATAATCTGCTGCATCCTCACATAAAAAACATGCTGTTAAGCGAAATGGACAAAATAAAAGACCCTGGCGCCATTGTGCTGGTGGACGTGCCTTTGTTGTTCGAAACTGGCTGGGATAAAGATTTTTCCACCATTATTTTGTCTTATGTGTCGCCTGAAATACAACTACACCGCCTGATGAGCCGCGACGGCCTTAGCAGAGAAACGGCTGAAGTTGCTTTGGCGGCACAGATGCCCATTGACAAAAAAAAACAAAAATCGCAATTTATTATTGACAACTCTGGTCTTTTGCCAGAAACTTTAGCCCAAGTACAAGACACTTGGCCTGCGCTACAAAAAATATCTGCTAATCAAACCCAGTTAATTAAATAGACGCGCTTGAGACAGTGTGTGGGTAATCTGTAGAACCAGCCTTTTAGAAAGTTGTCCTGATTGAATAACTAGGCAATAATTATGAATATGGCTTGTGGCCTGTTTGGCTCGCCATTAACCAGCAAACCCATCTTTAGTTAAAAATCCAAAGGATGCGATAACGTCCATTTTCCCTTAACCTATTCAACTTTTAAGAGAATTATGTCTGAGAATAATACCGATATGCCTATTGTTAATGGAAGCGAGGCCTGCGAGCCACCCGCAACAAACGGTAACGGCGAGGTGGCCAAAGGCCGCAAGCCCCGCCATTCCAAACATGCCCCTGTGCCCATGGCCGTGTCCGCCCCCGAGGCTAAAGCGGCCGCGGGCGATGACGGCGGCAGCATGGATATTGCCGATCTCACAGAAAAAAATATTGCCGCTCTCAATGTTATGGCGCGTAACTTCAACATAGAAGGCGCCGCGGGCATGCGCCGCCAGGAACTTATTTTTGCCTTGCTCACGGCCCAGGCCGAACGCAATGGCGCCATCTACGGCGGCGGGGTGCTGGAAATTCTGCCCGATGGCTTCGGCTTTTTGCGCGCGCCCGACTACAACTACCTGCCTGGGCCCGATGACATTTATGTCTCGCCTTCCCAGATAAGGCGCTTTAACCTGCGCACCGGCGACACCATAAGCGGACAGATTCGCCCGCCCAAAGAAAGCGAACGCTACTTTGCCCTGCTCAAGGTGGAAAGCATCAACATGGAACCGCCCGAGGTGGCCAGAGATAAAATCCTCTTTGACAACCTGGTGCCTCTATACCCCAACGAAAGCCTGCATCTGGAAATAAACAACGAAGGCAAAAACTATTCGTTGCGCATAATGGATTTGATGACCCCCATTGGCAAGGGCCAACGCGGCCTTATTGTGGCCCCCCCCCGCACCGGCAAAACCATGCTTTTGCAAAACATTGCCAATGCCATTGCCGTCAATCACCCAGAGGTGGTTCTTATTGTGCTGCTCATTGACGAACGCCCGGAAGAAGTTACCGACATGCAGCGCTCGGTAAAGGGAGAAGTGGTAAGCTCCACCTTTGACGAACCGGCCCAGCGTCACGTGCAAGTTGCGGAAATGGTTATAGAGAAAGCCAAACGCCTGGTGGAGCACAAGCGCGACGTGGTCATTCTTTTAGATTCCATCACACGCTTGGCCCGGGCCTACAATACCGTGGTGCCCCCCAGCGGCAAAATTCTCTCCGGCGGGGTGGACAGCAACGCCCTGCACCGGCCTAAACGCTTCTTCGGCGCGGCCCGTAACATCGAATCCGGCGGCAGCCTCACCATTATTGCCACCGCGCTCATTGAAACCGGCAGCCGTATGGACGAAGTTATTTTTGAAGAGTTCAAAGGCACTGGCAACATGGAAATTCATCTGGACCGCAAACTGGCCGACAAACGTGTGTTCCCAGCCATAGACATCAACCGCTCCGGCACCCGTAAAGAAGAGCTGCTGCTGGGCGCGGCTGAACTCAACCGTATCTGGATATTGCGCAAGCTGTTAAGCCCGCTCACGGCGGTGGATTCCATGGAATTTTTGCTGGAAAAGCTGCACGGCACCAAAAGCAATGCCGACTTCCTGCAATCCATGAGCCGTTAGGGCCGGGGCTTGCAAAACCTATTATAAGGTATATAGTTAACAGGTTTTCATACAACCTATTAAACTGAGAGTATAGACATGAAACAAGGAATTCATCCTGAATTCAAGCCAGTGCGGGTGCGTTGCGCCTGCGGCAACGAATTTGAAGCCGGTTCCACCAAAAACGAAATAAGGGTGGAAATTTGTTCGCAATGCCATCCGTTTTTCACCGGCAAGCAAAAACTGGTGGACACCGCCGGCCGCGTTGAACGTTTTTACAAAAAATACAGCCACTTGGACAAATACAAGGGTAAAGCCGACGAAATGGAAGCCGCGCGCCAGGCCAAGGCCGGCAGCGATGAGGCGGCAGGCAGCTAACCGCCATTGCCATGAGCAACCAGCCAGTTGGCGGACAAGCAGTTATTGAAGGTGTAATGATGAAGGCCAAAACCCGCCTTAGTGTGGCGGTGCGTTTGGCCTCTGGCAAAATTGCCCTTAAAATAAGTGATTGCCAGCCCATAAGCGAGCGTTGGCCTTTTCTGGCCTGGCCTTTTTTGCGCGGGCCGGTGGTGCTGGTGGAAACCATGGTGCTGGGGCTTAAGGCGCTGGCTTTTTCGGCCAGCCAATTAATGGAAAACGAAGGCGAGCAGATGAGTTCTTGGTCGCTTTTCCTTACTATGGCGGGTGCCTTTGCCGCGGGCATGGGTTTGTTTGTGGCTTTGCCTCATGTTCTCACCTGGCTTTTGGGCGAGTACTCACTGTGGCGCTTTGATGTGCAGAGCCTAAGCTTTCATGTCATTGACGGCGTTTTGAAAATGCTGATTTTTGTGGGCTATATCTGGGCCATTTCCCTAATGGACCAAATAAAGCGCGTTTTTGCCTACCACGGAGCTGAGCACAAAACCATTCACTGCCTGGAAGCGGGCTTGCCGCTTACCGTGGCCAATGCCCAGAGTTTCTCTCGTTTGCATCACCGCTGCGGCACTACTTTTCTGCTTTTAGTTCTCACCATTTCCATTGCCGCCTTTGCCATTATTTTTCCTCTGCTGCCCGCGTTTTCGGCGAACATGTGGCTTAACCAGGCGTTGCAAATACTTTTGAAAATACTGTGTATGTTTCCCCTGGCCGGCATTGCCTATGAAATTATCCGTTTTGCCGCCAAGAGAAGCAAGCAGCCGCTTTGCCGCTTAATGATGTGGCCCGGCCTGCAAATCCAGCGCCTTACCACCCGCGAGCCCGATGCCAGCCAGTTAGAGACCGCCATTGTGGCCCTGGAGGCGGCGCTCTCCACCTGCCAGGCACCCAGCGAGGTGCAGATGCTGGAAATGGAGCAAGCCGCCCCGGCGCGCCAGGTACTGGCCCTTTAACCGCCATCGGTCTTTTACTAAGGACTAAATATAGATGTCTTTAAGCCCCCTATTAATGGACAAGCTGTCCCAACTGGAAGCCAAATTTCAGGCGCTGGAAGAAAGCATGGCCAGCCCTCAGCTACTGGCCGACAACGAAGCCTTTCAGAAAGCTGCCAAAGAACACTCGGGCTTAAGCCAGCTGGTGAATACCTTTCGCCAATACAAACAGTTGCTGACAAGCCTGCGGGAGAACGCCGAACTGGCCCAGGATCTTGACCGCGAACTGGCCGAGATGGCCCAGGCCGAACTTGAAGAGGGCCAGATAAAAAAAGAAGAACTGGAGCAAGAGCTGGGCGTGCTGCTTTTGCCCAAAGACCCCAATGACGACAAAAATATTATTGTGGAAATAAGGGCTGGCACTGGCGGCGATGAAGCCGCCCTGTTTGCCGCCGATCTGTTTCGCATGTACGCGCGCTATGCCGAACTAAACCGTTGGAAAACTGAGATTTTAAGCAGCAACGAAACCAGCGGCGGCGGCTTTAAGGAAGTAATTGCCCTCTTAAGCGGCAAGGGCGCCTACAGCCAGCTTAAGTACGAATCGGGCGTGCACCGGGTGCAGAGAGTGCCGGCCACGGAAAGCCAGGGGCGCATTCACACCTCGGCCGCCACTGTGGCGGTACTGCCTGAAGCGGAAGAGAGTGATATAGACATACGCCAGGAAGATTTGCGGGTAGATGTGTATCGTTCCAGCGGGGCGGGCGGCCAGCATGTAAATACCACCGACTCGGCCGTGCGCATAACCCACATCCCCTCCGGGGTAGTGGTTACCTGCCAGGACGAGCGCAGCCAGATTAAAAACCGGGCCAAGGCCATGAAAGTGCTGGCCAGCCGCCTTAAAGACGCGCAAGACCAGGCGCAGAAGGCCAGCATGGATGCCAACCGCAAAAATCAGGTGGGCAGCGGCGACCGCTCGGAACGCATCCGCACCTACAACTTTCCGCAAAACCGGCTCACCGACCACCGCATAAACCTGACCTTGTATAAACTGGAAAACATCATGCAGGGTGATCTTAGCGAAATTATTCCGCCACTGATCTCCCACTTCCAGGCCGAGGCCTTAAAAGCCTCGCAGGGAAGCTGAAAGGCCGCCACGCCTTGGAATGGAGCGTAGGTCAGCTTCTGGCCTGGGCAGGCCCCTACCTGGAAAAATACGCCATAACCGCGCCGCGCCTTTCGGCCGAGCTGATGCTGGCTAAGGTGTTAAACACCACCCGCCTGCAGCTTTACCTTGGCTACGATCGCCCATTGAGCCTGCAAGAGCTGGCGGATTTCAAAGCGTTGCTTGTGCGCCGCCGCCAGGCCGAGCCTGTGGCCTACCTTCTGGGTAGCCGCGAATTTTATGGCTTAAACATGGAGGTTGGCCCTGGGGTGCTTATACCGCGTCCGGAGACCGAGCACCTGGTGGAACACGCGCTTAAAATTCTGGCCGAACAGAAGTTGAACCAACCACAGGTGCTGGATTTATGTACCGGCAGCGGCGCCATTGCTTTGGCTATTGGCAAAAACCACCCACCGGCCGCGGTACATGCTTCCGACATTTCGCAAGAGGCTTTGCAATATGCCAGGCTTAATGCTAAAAAGCTACAGGTGGCAATTCATCTTGAGCAAGGTGATCTTTGGCAGCCGTGGGCGGCCAGGGGCTTGTTTTTCGACCTTATTACCGCCAACCCTCCTTATGTAAGCAGCTTACAATGGCAGGGTTTAAGCCCGGAGGTAAAAAACTATGAACCCAGCCAGGCGCTGCTGGCTGAGGAAGATGGCTTGGCCGTTATCAAAGACATCATTATTGGCGCCCGCGCTTTTTTGCGGCCCATGGCCGGCCTGCTTATAGAGCTGGGCGCGGGCCAGGCGCGGGCCGCGCTAAAAATAGCGCAAAATGCCGGCATCTACCAAAATATATATACCGTGCCAGACCTGGCCGGCCACCAACGGGTGCTGGTGGCTATAAGGAGCGACTATGGATAAGCTGATAATAGAAGGCGGCAGGCCTTTAGTGGGGCGCATAAAAGTAAGCGGCTCTAAAAATGCCACCTTACCCATAATGTGCGCCACCCTGCTCAGCAAGGGGCGCAGCCGTCTTTATAACATCCCCGACTTGCGCGATGTGCGCACCATGAGCAAGCTGCTCACCACCTTAGGCGCCCAGGTAAGCGCCAAAAAGGGCAGCGAGCTTATAATAGACACCACCCCGGCCCAGGGCACGGAAGCGCCCTATGACCTGGTTAAGACCATGCGCGCCTCGGTGCTGGCCTTGGGGCCGCTTGTGGCCCGCCAAGGCGAGGCCAAGGTTTCTTTGCCAGGCGGCTGCGCCATTGGCGAGCGCCCCATAGACCAGCACCTTAAGGGGCTAAGCGCCATGGGCGCCAAGATAGAGCTGGCGGGCGGTTATGTGCATGCCCAGGCCAAACGCCTGAAAGGCGCGGACATTGCCTTGGATATGGTAACTGTTACCGGCACGGAAAATCTGGTGATGGCGGCCACCCTGGCCAAAGGTGAAACCATTTTACGCAACGCCGCCCGCGAGCCGGAAGTGGTAGACTTGGCCCGCGCGCTCAACGCCGCCGGCGCCCGCATTGAAGGCGCGGGAGAGGCGGTAATACGCATCCAGGGGGTTGATGAAATAATGCCCCTGGAACACACGGTAATGCCAGACCGCATAGAGGCTGGCACCTTTATGGTGGCCGCGGGCATCACCAGAGGCGAGTTGTGCATAGCCGACGCGCCGCTGGAGCATTTAACCGCGGTGGTGGCCAAGCTTAAAGAGGCGGGCCTGCGTTTTCAGCAAACCCCTAAAGGGGTGGTGGTAAGCGCCCGGCGCGCGCCCAAGGCGGTATCCATCCATACCGGCGCCTATCCCGGCTTTCCCACAGACATGCAGGCCCAGTTTATGGCTCTCATGACCTTGGCCACCGGCTCCAGCGTTATTCAGGAAGCTATTTTTGAAAACCGCATGATGCATACCAGCGAGCTTAGGCGTTTGGGCGCCAATATTGAAGTTAACGGATCCACCGCTGTGGTTTCCGGCAGCCGCCGCCTGACCGGCGCGCCGGTAATGGCCACCGACCTGCGGGCCTCGGCCTGCCTGGTGCTGGCCGCGCTGGCGGCCCACGGGCAAACGGAAATAAGCCGCGTTTACCACTTAGACCGCGGCTATGAACACATCGACCGCAAGCTGGCCATGGCTGGCGCCAAGATAAAACGTGCCTCGGAGTAAGCGTAGTAAATTGGCACGCGGCTTGTAACCGCCGCGCAATCAAACAAACCTTTCACGGTGAAGCCTGTGCCCAGCAAAGCTCAGCATGTGCACCCCTTGCTGCTGCCCACGGCGGCCTTTTTGGCTGGCCAGTCCTTCTATAATATTTATCCGCTGCCCTATCTGCCTTTTTTGCTGGCGGGCCTTATCTTGCTTCTGCCAGTAATTATCATGGCTGGCATAAAAAGCAAATTTTTGCCTGTTTTGCTTAGCCTTGCCCTTTTTTGCCTGGCAGCGGGCTGGCTGGGCATGTACCGCGACCAAGCTCTTCCCGAAAACCACATTAGCTTTTTAGCTGACCACCGCTACCACGCAACCGAGCTTATAATAACCGAGGCCGCCCAGCCCAACGAATACGGCTGGCAGGCTTTAGCGCAAACTATAAGCCTGGATGGTAAGCCCGCAAGCGGCGGGATTGAGCTGAGGGGCGGCAAGCAAACTACCCCGCCAGCGCCAGGCATGCAAGTAAGAGCCAAGTTGCGCCTGCGCCCCATAGTTAACTGGGCCAACCCGCAAAGCCCAGACTGGATAAAACTGCGCGCCCTGGAAAATGTATATGCCACCGCCAACCTGGGAGTTAAGGCCAATTTGGAAATAACAGCCGACCACAGCACTGAACCCAGATATGTGCTGGAAGGCATACGCGCCCGTTGGGCCAGCCTATTGGCCAGCGCCGAAGCGGGTGACGCGCGCGGGCTTATCCGCGCCCTTACCCTGGGGCAAAGGGCCGAATCGTCAAGCGAGATAAAGAACAACTTTGCCGCGTTGGGCATTGCTCATCTGTTATCCATAAGCGGCCTGCATCTAACCTTGGTTTGGGGCTTTTGCTATGCCTGCCTGCGCTTTTTACTAAAACGCTCCTGTTGGCTTATGCTGCGTTACAATCTACCGCGCCTGGCGGCCACCCTGGCCTTTTGCCCGGTGTTCATCTATGCCTTTCTGGGCGGGGCCTCCCTGCCTACCCTACGCGCCCTTATCATGACCGCCTGCATGGTATTCGCGCTGTGGATTAACCGCAGTTATCAGGCCATGGGAGGCCTAAGTCTGGCCGCGCTCAGCATATGCCTATTCTGGCCGGAATCGCTGTTCACTCTCTCTTTCCAGCTCTCCTTCAGCGCCATGGGCGCCATCATCATGGTGGCCCTGCCCCTTGCCAACTACCTGCAAAGGCGCCGTGGCCTGCCCCGCCCCCTGGCTTATATAATAGGCTTTCTCTCATTCACTCTGGCCATTGAAGTATTTATCTGGCCGCTTACCGTACAAAACTTTCACCAGGTTCCCTGGCTGAGCTTGCTGGCTAACAGCATTTTCATTCCCCTGGTGGGTTCCATACTACTGCCACTTTCCCTGTTAGCCGGCTTTGCGGGCTTGCTATGGGCCTGGGCGGGAGAGGCGCTGTTGCAACTGGCCATGTATCTGTCAACAGCTATCATCTGGCTGGTGAATTTTTTGGCCGCCCTGCCCTTTGCCGTAAGCTACATTGCCGGGCCAGGCACGGGCAGCGTTGTTATCTTTTATCTGGCCTTTTTGCTGTTATTTTTTCTGCGTGGCAGCAAACGCGTATTTTTATTTAGCGCGCTTATGCTGCTCTCTTTATCGTTATGGTTGTGGCCCAGCCAGCCGCAACTCGCCCAAAATCGTCTGGAGGCCTGGGCTCTGGATGTGGGGCAAGGCCAGGCCGTGCTGGCCAAGCTGCCGGAAGGCCAGCTAATGATGATAGACTGCGGCGCGGCCGGCACTTTAGACCCAGGCCAGCGCATAGTCGCTCCTTTCTTATGGCAAT
>JAVBVK010000004.1:0-51715 GCA_031554335.1 Desulfarculales bacterium | reverse complement strand
GAATATTGAGCACTACCGGCAGCGCACTGGCCTTGATAATGTGGAGTTTCGGTTAGGTGAGATTGAATATTTGCCAGTGCCGGATAACAGCGTTGACGTAGTTCTATCCAACTGTGTCATCAATCTTTCGCCGGACAAGCCGCAGGTCTGGCGGGAAATTTTACGTGTGCTCAAACCAGGCGGCAGGGTGTCCGTTTCCGATCTGGCCCTGCTCAAGCCTCTGCCTGACAATATCCGGGCCATGGCAGCCACGTTGGTGGGCTGTGTGGCCGGGGCGGCGCTCTTGGAAGAAACCAGGGCCATGCTGGAAAAAACCGGTTTTACATCTATTGTGCTTACCCCCAAGCCAGATTACGTGCGCAATATGCAGGAATGGAACGACCCTTTATACAGAGAGATTGCGGAGTCTTTACCAAAAGGTGGGGAAATTGTAGACTATGTGGTGAGTATATCGATTGAAGCCGGTAAGCGTTAGATAGGAAAATTATCTGCTTAATCAATGAATCGGGTTCAGTGATTTTTTCAATCATTTTTCTGTGATAAAATAGGTTCTTGCAATTAAGGTTTTAACCCATTTTAAGAAGCGAGATGTCCATGCAATATGCAAATGAAATAAATAGAATTCAAGATGCTATGCTGCATGCAATAACACTTTATCATGATGAAGTTATAAAAATCTTTTCTGCAAATTCACACAATGAATCAAATGTAGATATTACGCTAAAGCAACTATTTCATTATTTTGGCGATAGGACTCAAGCTGTAGCCCACCTTGTAAGCTGCGAACTACCTTGGGATGCAGAAATAATACTAAGATGCTTTTTAGAAACTGCTGCAAAAATATGGTTTATTTGTCTCGCTTCAGAAGATGAACAAAAAACACTTATTGACGAATTTTGGGGAATTAGTGCTCAAATTCATAATAGGAAAAAGGCTGGAAAGGCACATTTTTCAAAAGAACTATTCCTACATGCCAATTCTCTTGATAATGTTAATATTTTTGAAATGTTAGAGGACAAGACAGAGTTTGAACGTGATGCGTTGAATAAAAAAGAAAGAAAAATTATTGAACAAAAGTGGTCATTTACTGAAATAGTCACCCATTTAGAAAAAAACCATCCGCCTTCATTTCCGATGAAGTATGTCTCATCTTTTTTATTTGGGTATGACACCGCTAGTCATCTGATACATGTAGATGACTGTGCCTTGGATCTAATGCAGGATAGAGCATTGCGAGAAGCTAACGAGCTTGAAATATTGCAGATTGCACATTACACGCGCATATGGAGTGACTTAGTAGGGCTTTGGTTTATTTCTTTAGAGGCTCTCCACTATAAATATAATATCCCACGAGGAAGCAAAGAGCTTTTCAGGGTATACGAGGGATTTGGAAAACTGTGTGAACCCATACAAGAACGATTTAATAATTCTCAACGTGAATTCTACGATGACTGGAAAAAACGGAGAAACCCAAGCGATAAATTAAACACAAACAGGCAGGGCTAGGACAATATCCACGCCAAACCTGGTCACAGTCAACAGGGTGCTACGTCGCTTGGTATCCTTAGCAAGCATACTATCCACTACTCCTACTCCAGTGCATCCGTTATATCAACACTATCTAACCCAACAAATCCGTTATAAAGTTCACAAGTTAATGGTAATAGAAATACAAGTGTAACGCCATGCTTACGCATAATCAATATAGACTTCTCCCACTGGCTTTTATGACATATGTAGTAATCAATGGTTTACCATCATTCATTAAAATGCCTCTAGAGTAATCAGGATGATAGACTGAAGGCTGGGTATAGTAAACTGGCTGGGCATATTTACATGCAAATAATGCCATTGCCAATGAAAAAGGCTTTGGCCCATAAGGAGCAATAATTGAAGGCGCCTGCCCCCCGTTCGATGCTTTTATCAAACAATCATATAATTCAGGAGCATCCTGGGCACTAACGCATTCAATGATCATATCACTACGTTGCTTAATTGTCTTTTCGATATCGTGTATAAATTTCCATAAAGGATCAAATGAATAGGGGTGACCAGGGAATGGAAAGTATAAAAAAATTTTCGAAGAATTACCGATATCATAAATAGGGCCTGGAGATCCCATTGGTAAATGACCAACTGCAAAAAGTATTATATTTGACTTGTCGTTATCCGTCATACCCAACAAGTCGCTAAAGAGAGGTAAAGTTCTCCAAGCTCCATACGTTTCAGACAGCGGCTCATTGGATTCATAGCTAATCGGACTGGAATTAGTAATTATAAGATTCTTGATATGTTCAGCTAAAAGAATTCTTTTTAGAAATGGGAAAAAAAATCTTTTAGGCATACACGAGATATCTAGTATAATATTTTCATATTTATTCGTGAGGTCATCAATAAAGTTGATAATAATGCTATCATTCTCATAAAGTAAATCAAATTCAATAATATTTTGTGGATTATCAATTAATTCATTTCTTTTATCTGTTATCTTTTTTTGAACTAATGAAGTATGTCTAGATATCTTATCTTTAACTATTATAAATGTTGAATCAATAATATTTTGATTTATTGTCTTTAATGTATTGTATGTTACGACGGTTCTGTCCTCGGAAGCAATAGTACCCAAAAAAAACCACTTTGTATTATTGGGAAACTGAGTTAGAATCCATTGCAGATTTCCCCATGGCCTATAATATTCTTGCATTGTAACTACTACTCTTGAAATAATAACGGTTGATGAATGCTGGATCTTCTGGGAGGGTGTACTGTTTTATTTAAATATGCTGCTGTAAGCCATTCTTCAACTTCTGATGGAGTTGTATAATATGGTTCTTTTGTTCTATTTTCATATATTTTAAAATGAGGACAATAAATTGGATTAAGGTACCATTTTATTCTGGGACCATGTTTTTTATTTTTTGAAGTATGCGGAGATGAAATTAGTATTCCATAATCCGTTGCATCATTAAGTGCTTCTTCAACTATAGGGTTTTCATCCAACTCTTTCTTACTTAACGAAAAACCATTATGGCCAGGATATGACATCTTATTATCCTCTAATAACATTTCCCTAAAGAAAAATCCTAAAAGAGTAATAAATCTCTGGCGATCACTTCCCCCTGGAAGCTCAGCTATTTTGTTAAACCATTGCGTACTCGCAGATAGTATGCCAATATTTTGCAGCTCAATATCTATTTTATCTGGAGTTTTTGGCAAACTTGCAATATGATCTTGCTTACTTTCTAATCGTAGAAAAACATCCCAAATGTGTTGACATAGACTTAAAAAACCTAGTATGCCTGCAGCACTGAGGCTTATTATTTCGTCACCTCCACCCCATTTCGGCGCTTGTCCACAATTTGCAGCAAGTTGCAATAACGCTTGATTATTGCGTTCCTTTTGCCAATATTTTGTCCATGGCATGTTCATTGCCAAATTGAATGCTTGGTCATGCGGGAAATCTTTACCCTTCTGTTGAGCCCAAGCGGTAGCTAACATGGCTTTGAGTGGATTATCATTAAAAACTTCAGCTATCTGTTTTTTAGCACTATGAGGCAAAGAATCAAATTTTAATGCTTTATTGGGATTGACATTGCGACAATATAACTTAGCCATTTCTACTGGTAGAGGTTTTTTTCCAAATACTTTATCGTAGATATTTTTGTTATCATCACTCATCTTAACATCTTGAAATCCACAAAAAACAAGTCTTCTTTTGAAAACATCCTTAGCAAAATCAGGATAAATCCATGAAGAAGGGTTTTCATTACGTTGCAGCATATTATCAAAATCAATTAATTGATAATCCCGCTGGTGTTCTATTTTTGTATTTGAGCGATATGTCCTTAGTTCCTTTCCCCATGCATATGTTCTAGTTCCAATTTTATATGACACATTTGGATCTCTTGTACTTAATGCAGAGTTAATCATCCTGCGATATTGAGTGCCCAAATTTTTTCGAATTTCATCTGCATCTAAAAGAATTTCTAATTGGTCAATCCTAATAAATACTTCAGTCTGGGGCGATATAATTCCAAGCTCTTTGATTGCTCGACTAACTTGTGAAATTGGTTCTCCAATAGCAGTTTTGGTTTCTACTATATCTTGTGGCAACGAATTAAGATTAAATTGATGATAAAGTCTATACTGAAGAATGCGCCACTTAACTTTATCGATTATCTCAAAAAATGAATTGCAGTTTTGAAAAAAGCCAAACCAACAATCCATCTTTTTCATTTCGGCACAGAGTTGGGCTAATACTTTTTTATTCCTATCAATTTTGAAATCACCTGTTCCCAACTCAACGTCATGCTTAATATTTTGCATAAGGTCGCTAATTATATGATAATTAAAGAAATCAGCAAAAAAAAGCGGAAGTATTTCCTCATCTTTAATTTCGTTTTCAATTGGCCTTCTACCAAAATCCAGTGCTCCACTCCTAGTTAGATTAATACCGGCACTTATGAAGTTAGTAGCTTTCGAAGGTACTGGAAAATCAACTCCTTCTTGACGATATGCATTTCTAATTTTCGATTGTAGCAACGCCAAGAGTGTTGTTTTACCACTACCTTGAGTTCCTTGTAATACAACATTACCTGTTTGAAACAAAGGCAATGCTTGTGCTACTAATAAATGACTAAAAAGATGTACATATTCATTAGCGTGCAAGCGTTCAGTCACATATAAATTTTGGAATGGATTTATTTGATTTTTCACTTTACCACCTAGATGAGCGTGGAAATAATGGATGCCAAGTTTCAGTTTGATTATGCAATAACGTCAACGTATTATTTGGGGTGTTCGTAAACATAACAATAACTGATCCCGTTTGGTTATAACCGTATGGATTTTCTTTAAATCCAGCCACATTACAAGTTTGAGTTATCAACTCATGTATCCTCACAGACACATTTTTGTTCTCAGGCGTTATAAATAAATCTGTTGGTAATAACATGACAGGAGATAACTGTATTTGGTCTGACATTCCATATTGATTAATAGCCTCATTAATATTCTGATTTCCTTCTGGGCATAGTATAAGTGGTACAAAAAGTATTTTGGGTTTGTTATTTAATAGTTGAATTAATTCCAACAGACGGGTTTTTTTTGAATTTTGCAATTTGCCCAAGAACTGGCTGCCAGAGCCAACAAAATCTTCTAAAATAACTATATTTTCATAGTTTTTAGATCGCATATAGTTAACAATTTTTTCACAATCTCCAAATTTTTCAAGTGAGCGCCAGTCAGGTCTAAAATCGTTTCCAGTGATGTTATTTATATGACAAAAAGCTGCGATATTCATGCTATCAGTTGCAGTACATAACCACGTACGGTTTATAGCGGTAGTTATCTCTGATTGTGCATTAGACAATAGTACATTGATATTATAAAGATCAATGAGCCACCTCTGTACTTTTTCTCTGAATGCAGCTCGATACAGGGAATCGAATTCTTTTTCACCAATAAAAATAATTCTGGGAATAAGGGAAAAAAGTTCCTTTTGCCATTCATCTTCCGAAAGATTATTAAGCCATTTTGTTAATCGGGCAGAAAAAGATTCTCCATTTTTTTTTGTTGGAATATATTCAGAATATGAGAAGTTGTCTCTAAAAATTATAAAAGAATGTAAATCATTAAAAGTAAATTTTTCATCCACACTTAGCGATTGATCCCATCTAATAATTTTATCACCAATTGATGTCACAATTACCTCATAAAAGTTTCTCAATTGTTTTTGCAAGATAGCTTGCTAATGGCGGGGGTACTGCATTTCCTATCATTTCATATTGCGCATGAAGCGAGCCATCAAATACAAATTCATCAGGAAAGCCTTGAAGCCTTGCAGCTTCTCTTACTGTGTATGCACGATTTTCAGTTGGGTGCAAAAATAGTAACGGTGAACCGAATCTAGTGTCGACCGTTAAAGACGGTTCATCCCAATGTAACCTACGGTATTTGCCATTATATGTATGCGTTAAGTCTATATGTCTCGCAATGCGTTTAATATATTGTTTTTCTATTAGTGAATTAACTTCTACAGATGGATCAAATTTAAGGTGAGCTTTTAAGTCCTTAATGGAAACAGGGTCTGCATCCCCCCAATCCCTTTTTCTAATCCTCCTCCGTACAAACATTATGCCTTCTAATACTAAAACTTCTTTTCGCGTTACTTTTCCAAAAACTGTGGGAATATGCCAGGTATGAACTGAACGATTCCCATTTCTGACATTGCTTAACTTCTGTCCAGGTTTGATATGAGTAGCAATCAACAAATGTTTTCCTACTGCAGCACAAGCAGTTGTATCATTATTTGCTATACGGCCAGGAATATTGCTTATAACATTTCTGATATTCTGTGCGGCATAACTATTCCTGGAAAAGACTAAATCCCGATCGGTATTCCATGCTATTAAAATTGCGCGCTTGCGTCTTTGCGCCATACCTAATTCTCGACAATCAATAGTAAATAAATGTGTCTTATATCCACTAGTGCTCAATCTTTGAATAGCATAATCCATGTAATGGATTTTGTGTTTGCCAGATAAAATGCCTGCAACATTTTCAGCAACAAAAACCTTGGGTTTCAGTTTCAGCGCAATCTCTATCGATCTAATAAAAAGATAGTTGCGTGGATCATCTAGTTTTCTTTTACCTGCTGTGGAAAAACCTTGGCATGGAGCGCCGGAAATAATAACATCAGGATATATGGGACAATCAAAATCTTGTAATAAATCTCTGACCTCCCCGACCTTATCAACATTTTTATTATACACAGAAATCACTGCGTTATTAATGTCATATGCTGCAATGCCTTTAAAATTATTTTGGAGCAGGCCAAGATCAAACCCCCCACACCCGCTAAACAAACTTAAAAACTTTCCCCTATAATGCATAGTAAATATATTTTCCAAATTGCCTGAAGTAAAGGGCCTGAGTTAACCTACAATCATAGTTTCCATATTTTTAATAGTATAGACTAGTTTGAGCTTATCGTCTATGTGATGCAATTAGACTTTTATCTTTAAACCATCCAGATAATCGGCCCAATCCTGCATCATTTTTATTCTTTCCGGCATATATTCCGCATAGTTATAGGCGGCGCGCACGCCATCGCGTTCTGTGTGGGCCAGCTGGCGTTCTATCCAGTCGGCGTTATAGCCTTTTTCATTAAGTAGGGTGGAGGCCATGGAACGGAAACCGTGCGGGGTAATCTGCTCTTTGCTGTAACCCAGATAGCGCAGGGCGGCAATCATGGCCGCGTCGCTTATGGGGCGCTGGTTGCTGCGCTGGCCGGGAAACAGGTATTCATACTGGCCGTGAATTTTTTGCAGTTCCTGGATGAGCGCCATGGCCTGCCTTGATAGTGGCACCAGGTGCGGAGTACGCATTTTCATCTTTTCAGCTGGAATGCGCCACATGGCCTGTTCAAAATCTATTTCACTCCACATGGCGTGACGCAACTCGCCAGGACGCACAAACAGCAGAGGCAAGAGCTTCAAGGCATAGGTTACCGATACCTGCCCGCTGTAATTATCAATATCTTTCAGCAGGCGGCCGATTTTGGCCGGTTCCAGGATAGTGGCCCGGTGGGTCACCTTGGGCTGGGGCATGGCCCCTTTAAGCTCCTGGGTGGGGTCGCGCTCCATCCAGCCATGGGCAATGGCGTAGCGGAATATCTGGCTGCACATCATTTTGACCCTATGGGCGGTTTCCAGCTTACGCTCAAACTCCAGGGGCTTGAAAACCTTGTTCAATAATAAGTACGGGGTAAGCTCGGTTAAGGGCATATTGCCGATGATAGGATAGATGTAATTGGTCAGCAGGCCGGTTTTCTTCCTGCGGGTGGCCGGGGCGATTCTTTCCAGAAAAGCCTCTTCCCAGGCTTGCCCCACCTCCTGGAAAGTCTTGGCCTGTTTTTTAGCTAATTTTTCGTTATGCCTTTCCACCAGCGGGTCAATACCCTTATCCAGCAGCCGGCGCAGGTCTATGGATCTTTCCCTGGCTTCTTTCAACCCCACCACCGGGTAGGTGCCGATGGTAATGCGTTTGTCATTGCCTTCAAAAATATAGCGCAGCCGCCACTTTTTGCCGCCTGATGGGGTCACTTCCAGAAACAGGCCCTGACCGTCAAAGGCTTTATAGGGTTTCAACTGCGGCTTCAGGGCCTTTATCTTGGCGTCAGTGAGTTTATTGTAGTGAGTCATCAGTGTTTTTCCCATTTGCTGAAGGGGTCTCAGATGAGCCTTTGAGCGGTTTATTTGTGCTCCTTGACTCACCTCCACAGACAATATTGTGACAGATTTTAAGGCTAATTTAAATGGGTCATTTTGGCCCTAAAAGCTTGTTTGACACCCATAGCATGACCCATTATGACCCAAATTTCAACGATTCTGAACGACCCTCATCGAACATAAAAAAGCCGAAAGCCCTGGAATTTCCAGGGCTTTCGGTCTTCTTCGAACTTCTTCGATTTTATCTCTGGTGCCGTGGGCCGGACTTGAACCGGCACGGGTCGCCCCACCGCCCCCTCAAGACGGCGTGTCTGCCTGTTCCACCACCACGGCGTTTTTCACGTCAGCTACCTGCTTTGGCCGGAAGGGTTGCCCTGTACCGGCGTAGTAGGTATGGCTGGCTGCTGCTCTTGGGCAACAGGAGCCTTATTGCTCATTACAGAACTGGATGCTTTGGGCCCAGAGAATATGGTGATGCCCAAAGAGGTCAACACAAACACAATAGCCACTATGGTGGTTACTTTACCTAAAAAGGTAGTTGCCCCCGAGCTGCCAAACACGGTTTGTGAGGAGCCGCCAAAAGCCGCGCCCATGCCGGCGCCCTTGCCGGCCTGCATAAGCACCACCAGCATAAGGCCCACACAGGCAATTATATGAATAATAGTAACAATAACGCTCATTTAGTGCACCTAAACTAATTTTTGGTTATCGTGGGTTAAACGGCTCAACCCCAAAAATACGGCAAAAGCCTGACATACATATATACTGTATTTTGCTTTTATTTGCCAGAGGCAAAACGTTTTTTACCGCTATATTTTTAAAGCTGGCGCCCCTATGCGCTTGCCAGGCCAGGCAGGTTTTAGTATCATAAAGCCTGGCCCGCACGCCAACTGGAGGCTTAGTTGCTAATAGCAGATCTACATATCCATTCCCGCTATTCCCGGGCCACTTCTAAAGAGATAAGCGTAGAAGGCCTGGCTCGAGCTGCACAGCAAAAGGGTGTGGGGCTCATTGGCAGCGGCGACATCACTCATCCCGCCTGGTTTGCTGAACTGCGCGAAAAATTAGTTCTTACCGACAGCGGTGGCTATGTGCTTAAGCCAGATCTGGCTTCTAAACTCAACGTACCCGGCCCTTGCCAAGCGCCGGTACATTTTACTTTAACTGGCGAAATATCGTGCATTTACAAGCAAGGCAACCGGGTTCGTAAAATACACTGCCTTATAATCATGCCCACCCTAGAGGCGGCGGCCAAGCTTAACGCTCTTCTCGATAACTTGGGTAACATCAAAAGCGATGGCCGTCCCATCCTTGGGTTAAGCGCGCGCGATCTTTTAGAGGTATGTCTCACAGCTCACCCCCAGGCTATTTTTATACCCGCCCACATCTGGACTCCATGGTTCAGCCTGTTTGGCAGCAAAAGCGGGTTCAACCGCATAGAGGACTGCTTTGCCGATTTAACCAGCCACATTACCGCGTTGGAAACTGGCCTCAGTTCCGACCCGGCCATGAATTGGCAGATATCGGCTCTGGATAAATACACCCTGGTCAGCAACTCCGACGCCCACAGCCTGGACACCATTGCCCGCGAGGCCAACCTGCTTAACTGCGCCCCCACCTTTGGCGAGTTGCGCCAGGCCCTAAGCCGCCCAGGGCATCCGGCTTTTCTGGGCACCATAGAGTTTTTCCCCGACGAAGGCAAATACCATTTAGACGGCCATCGTGCCTGCAACATAAAACTTACCCCCCAAGAAACCATAGAGCTTAATGGCCTGTGCCCGGTTTGCGGCAAGCCCCTTACGGTTGGTGTATTAAGCCGGGTAGAGGAATTGTCCGACCGCGCCCCTGGCTTTGTACCGCCCAACGCACCTAAGGTGGAATCTCTCACTTCATTAAACCAAACTTTGGGGCAAGTGCTGGGCAAAGGCGCGGCCAGCAAGGCCGTAAGCCAGCTTAAACAGCAACTGCTGAACCAGGTTGGCAATGAACTGTTCATTTTGCGTAACTGGCCTTTAGAAGAGGCCACGCGCGACTACGGCCAACTGCTGGCCGAAGGTCTGCGCCGCTTGCGCGCGGGCCAGGTTATTTTAAACGCTGGTTACGACGGCGAATTTGGCACTGTGGAATTATTTGATGAACGCGAGCGGAAAGAAATACAGGGACAGATGCGCTTGCTTAAGGGCCATAAAAACACACCCGCCACAAACGCCGCCGCTCTGCCCCAGTTAAGCCGCCAGGCCTCCGCCTGCCCGCCACCTTCCCCGGCCCACCGTCCTTTTGTGCCAGACAGCCAGCAACAAGCGGCTGCAACCCATCAAAACGGGCATTTGCAAATAGTGGCCGGGCCCGGGGCCGGCAAAACCAGAGTACTAGTGGAGCGGGTGAAACATTTACTTGGGCAAGGCGTGCCGGCGCACAGCATATTGGTTATAACCTTTACCCGCAAGGCGGCGCAAGAGCTGCGGGAAAGGCTGAAAAACGCAGTGGAGGCCTGCACTTTTCATAGTTTAGGGCACAAACTTTTGGGATGCCCGAGTAAAGTGCTTGACGAAGAGGAGCGGTTGAACCTGATAAAAAGCCTGGTTCCGCCCGAAATAAAAGCGGAGGCCCTGGCCGCCGCCATTTCCCTTAGCAAGCAGCAGGCGCCAGCCAACAGCGCGGGCCTGCTGGCTCCCCACTTGGCGCCTTTAGCCGGCTTATATGCCGAGGCCTTGGGCCGGCTAACTGCCCTGGATTTAGACGACCTGGTCTATCAGGCCGTGGCCGGGCCAGGCATAGCCTACCCCAGTTTCAGCCACATTTTGGTAGACGAATACCAGGATGTAAACCCCGTGCAGGTGGAATTGTTAAAGCGCCTTACCGGCCAGCACACCCAAATAATGGTCATTGGCGATCCACGCCAGGCTATCTATGGTTTCCGCGGGGCTCAAGTAGAGCTGTTTGCCCGGTTTAGCGAAGATTTTAAGCCCGCCCGCCAGATAGAGCTTGACAACAACTACCGCAGCCAGGCCGTCATTGTGCATCTGGCCGCGTCGCTGCTTAACACCACCCTCAACCCGCTGCTGGCCGACGGCCCTTTGCCCGAAGCCACCACCCTGCCCTCGCCCCGGGCCGAAGCGCGTTTTGTTGCGGCCAAGGTGCTGGAACTTTTGGGCGGCATGGATTCACGCCAGGTGGATAAACAGCAGGGCGCGGGCTATGCCCCGCGGGATATTGCCATTTTATATCGCCTGCACCAACAGGCGGGCCTTTTGCAGGAGGCCTTGGAAGAGCTGGGCATTCCGGTGCAGGTGGCCGGGCAGGAGCCTTTGGCGGAATTGGAAAAGCTTAACTTCAAGCTGCAAAAGGTCAGCCTCTTAAGCCTGCATGCGGCCAAGGGTTTAGAATTCCCCGTGGTTTTCATCTGCGGCCTGGAAAGCGGGCTGCTGCCCTATACGCCGCCTTCTGGCCAGGCCAGCAAGGTGCAAGAAGAAGCCCGCCTGCTCTTTGTGGGCTTAACCCGGGCCCAAGAAAGGCTTTACCTAACCCGCGCGGCCAAGCGCATGCTGTTTGGCCGCCAGTTGCCTGAGGAAGACTCTCCCTTTTGGCGCAAACTTAACGGCCCCTACCTGCGCCAGGTAAGGGCCAAAGGCAAAGCGCGCAAGGCGGCGCAATTAGAAATGTTTTAGGAAAACAGTGACATTTGGGGCAATAATGTTTATTATTATGCCTATATTTGTTCCATCTTTTATTCTAACTATTCGCCCCAATGAAGGTTGTTATAATGCACAAGACAAAGTTTATTTTTGTTACCGGAGGGGTGCTTTCATCCTTGGGTAAGGGTTTGGCCGCTGCCTCTATCGGGGCTATTTTGAAGTCGCGCGGCTTAAGGGTTTCTGTGCAAAAGCTGGATCCCTACCTTAATGTTGACCCCGGCACTATGAACCCCATGCAGCATGGCGAGGTGTATGTTACCGACGACGGCGCGGAAACCGACCTGGACCTGGGCCATTACGAGCGCTTTTTAGGCACCCCCACCACCCGTAACAACAACTACACCGCCGGCCGTATTTACTATCAAGTTATAATGAAAGAACGCCGGGGCGAATATCTGGGTGGCACCGTGCAAGTTATACCTCAGGTTACCGACGAAATAAAAGCTGCCATTCTGTCGGTAGCCAGCCCGGAGGTGGACGTGGCCTTAGTGGAAATAGGCGGCACCGTGGGCGACATTGAGAGCCTGCCTTTTTTAGAGGCCGTGCGCCAGCTAAAAAAAGAGCTGGGCCCCTTTAACAGCCTCAACGTGCACCTTACCCTGGTTCCCTATTTAAGCACTTCGGGCGAACATAAGTCCAAACCAACTCAGCACAGCGTTAAAGAGCTGCGCAGTATAGGCATTCAGCCGGAAATTATTTTGGGCCGCTGCGACTCCACCCCCTTGCCCGCCGACATCAAACGCAAAATCGCGCTATTTTGCAACGTGGATGAAGATGCGGTGTTTTCGGCGGTAAACGTAAAAAATATTTATGAAGTGCCGCTACGCTTTTACCATGAAGGGGTGGATCAAAAAATAGCTATTTTGCTGCAACTGCCCGCGCAAAACCCCAACTTGCAGCCGTGGATAGACTTGGTGGAGGCTTGCAGCCATTCCAACGGCGAGGTGACCATTGGCATTATTGGCAAGTATGTGGAGCTGAAAGAGTCTTACAAAAGCCTGCACGAGGCCTTGGCCCATGGCGGCCTGGCCAACCGGGTGGCGGTTAACTTCCGCTATATAAACGCCGAAGATTTGAGCGAGCAAAACCTGAACCAGCAGCTAAAAGGCCTTAACGGTATTTTGGTGCCCGGCGGTTTTGGCACCCGCGGCATTGATGGCAAGTTGCTGGCCATAAGCTATGCCCGCCAAAACAAAGTGCCATTTTTTGGCATATGCTTGGGCATGCACTGCGTGGTTATAGAATTCGCCCGCGAACTGGCCGGCATAGCGGGCGCCAACTCCGAAGAGTTTGATCCCGCCAGCCCGGACAAGGTCATCTACCTTATGTCCAGTTGGTATGACCACCGCACGGGCAAAACCCAAACCCGCAGCCATGACAGCGATCTGGGTGGCACCATGCGCCTGGGCTCTTATCCTTGCAAGCTTACACCAGGCACCATAGCCCACCAGGCCTATCAGGCGGAGGTCATTCACGAACGCCACCGCCACCGCTTTGAGTTCAACCAGGCTTATATGGAAAAGCTTAAAGAGCATGGCCTGGTTTTTAGTGGCTTTTCGCCCGACGGCGCTTTGGTGGAGATAGTGGAGTTACAGGGCCACCCATGGTTTTTGGCCTGTCAGTTCCATCCGGAATTTAAGTCTCAGCCCATGAACCCCCACCCGCTGTTTAAAGATTTTATTAAGGCGGCCAAGGCCCATAAACCCGCATAGGTGGCTTGGCTTAAGGTACCCTTAATAAAACGTCCGCTAGCATATGCCTAAAAACCCCCTTGCCCGTGGGCAAGGGGGTTTTTGAATTCAAGCTATGGGCGGTAAAAAACGGCGGTTTTTCATACATAAAAGCCAATTCCAGACAAGTTGCAGGCCGCCTTGCGCCCGCCCGCGGACAACAAGCAACCCCTGCTGGCCGGGCCAGCAGGGGTTGCAGTTAGCGGAGGGAATATAATTCAGACCACGCTGTCCACATTAGAACCCAAAGTGGGGTCTATGGGCGGCGCGCTGGGCAAACCAGTTTCTTGGGCTGGCGCGGCGGCGCTGGAACCCTGCACCGGCACCATAGGCTGCGGCACGGTAACAATGTTTTGCGGCAACTCGGGCGGCATGGAAGGCGGTGTGTTAGACAAAAATACATGCTCCACCGCCGGCGGCGGGGGCGAAGGCAGGGGCGGGTCGGGTACCTGCACCTGGCGCTGGGTAAGGGGATCAAATACTATGGCCATTTCCCACTCCTTATTTTCAGCCTCTGTTCAAACTCTAAACAGATGTTCGCAGGCCGTCAAGGCAAAAGAAAAAACTCTAACTTATCTTGCGCAGGTCTTTCTGCACCAGGGCTATGTTATACAAGTAATCGCCAATGCGTTCATAGTTGGTAAGCATGTTAACAAAAATAAGCCCCGCGTCCAAGGTGCACTGGCCATTGCGCAGGCGGTTAACATGGTCCTCACGCATGCGATCGCGCATCTCGTCAATAGTGTCTTCATAATGTTTGGCCTCGGCCAGGGGCAGTTCGCCCTGGCGCGCCATGGCAGCTAGAGTGCGCTGCATGAATTCAGCCACCAACTCGGTAATTTGTTTGTATTCCTCTCGGGCGTTTTCCGTAAACTCCAGCTTTTGATCCAATAACTGTTCATTGAGGTGAGCCAGATTTTCCACGGAGTCGCCCATGCGCTCCAAGTTGTTGGTAACACGCATGAGCAGTGATATCTCGTTACTTTCATCATCGGAAATGGGGTTTTGGCTCACCTGCACAAGATATTGGATAATCTGGCGTTGCAGGCTGTTAAGAGCCTTTTCCGGCTCTTTCCACTGTTCCATCTGGCGCAGATCGCGGGTTAGGGGAATTTGGGTTACCTGCATAAAAGAATCGCGAGCAATGCCGCCCATGCGCACCAACTCCTGGCGCACCTCGGCCAGGCTGGCGCTGGTGGATTTTTCAAACCGGTAACTGCTGGGTTTGATATATTGCAGTTGGGCCAGATCGTGTACCGACACCTGGCGTCCCCGAGGAGTACACAGAACAGCCATTTTAATAAGCAAAGGCAAACAAATGGCACAAACAGTGGTATTAACCAAGTTGAACAAAGTGTGGGAGTTGGCAATATGGCGGGCAATATTGGGCTTTTCCGCACCAACTGCCATTTCGGCCGGCCCCACCCCCATCCAGCCCGACACCATCTGCACCAATTCTAGGAAGGGGTAGAAAAAAATCATGATATAACAAACTCCCAGAATATTGGCCAGGCAGTTGGCGCGGGCCGCGCGCCGGGCTTCCAGGCTAGAGCCAATGGCCGCCATTTCCGCGGTGATGGTGGTGCCAATATTGTCGCCCAGCACCATGGCCACCGCGCCAGGCAGAGTAAGCAGGCCCTGGCTGGCCAGCACCATGGTAATGCCCACGGCCACACTGCTGGAATGCAGGCACATACACAAAAGCGCGCCAGCCGCCACATTGAGCAATATGCCACCATAACTGTCGGCGGCAAAGTGAGTGAAGAAATCTATGAATTCAGGATTCTTGCTTAGCGGGGCCAGGGTGGACTGCATTATGAGCAGCCCCAGGAACAAGAGACCAAAGCCAATCATAACCTCGCCCACATGCCGCAGGTGCTTGCGTTTGGCAAAATAGAGCAGACTTACCCCAATAAAGAGAGCGGGCATGGCCAGGTCTGTAAGTTTAAAGGCAATGAGCTGGGCTGTAATAGTAGTGCCTATGTGGGCCCCCAGCATTAAAGAAAGGGCCTGGGCAAAAGAAATAAGCCCGGCGTTGACAAAGCCCACCATAGTAACCGTAATGGCGGTGGAAGACTGCACGGTGGCAGTGGCCACAACCCCCACCAACACCGCCACCAGGCGGTTGCTGGTCATCATTTCCAACACCCGGCGCAGACGACGGCCAGCCACCATCTGCAACCCGTCGGACATGATCCGTACCCCGTAGAGTAGAAGCCCCACCCCACCCAGAAGCTGCAGCGCAATCAGAAAATTAGCCTTGGACATAGATTATCTTACTATTCAACTATAACTGACTACTTAATTTTCAATGACTTTTATGTAAACTTCAGAGCGCACCTGCTCCAGCCACTGTTTGAAGCGTTTGTCCAGGGCCTGCTTTTCCAATAAAGCCCTTATTTGCTGGCGTTCGCTTTCCGTAGGGCCGGCGGTTACGCCACGCTGAGCCGCCTGCTCCACAACTCTTTGAAAAATTACATAGTTGTCTGGCAGAGCCACAGGCTTGCTTATCTCACCCGGCTTTAACTTCTCCACCGCCGCGCGCATACTGGGCAACATGTCTTCAATTTCTATCTTCCCCAAATCGCCCCCCTGGTCAGAGCCTGGCCCGCGGGAGAAATCAGTGGCCAATTTGCTGAAATCAGCACCTTCTTTTAGCTGCTGATGAATTTTCTGCGCCAATAAACGCATTTGCTCCTGGCCATTCTTGTCGGCAGGCAGCGGCAGGAAAATAGCGCGCAAGTGCATACGGTTGGGAGCTAACTGCCCGGCATTGGCGTTATAGTAGGCCAGCACCTGCTCGTCGCTTATCACCACCCGGCTGCGCACCAACCGCTCAATAAGGCGGCGTTTTAAAATATCCTGGCGCAGTTCCTGGCGATACTCTTCCATGGTCATGCCTCGCAGACTAAGCTCGGCCGCCAGTTCTTGTTCGCTTATATGGCCTTTTGCCATTATTGCGGACACCTGGCGATCCAGCTCGACTTCCGACAAGTTAAGCTTCTCCCGCTCCACGATTTGTTTGAAAATCAAAGTTTCGATCAAATTATCCAGCGCGGCTTTTCTTATTTCTTGCGCGGAAGGACGGGCCTGATTGGGAGGCGTATTGGAGAGTATTTGCGATTGCAGACGGTTGGTAGCCTTTTCCAAGTCATACTGAGTAATGATATCGTTGCCGACAACAGCTACGATACGGTTGTTGTCCTGGGCTTCAGCTAAAGCCGGCAAACACAATAACAACGATAAAAACAATAAATAAACGCTCATTCGTTTAAGCATACGCAGTATCCTTACCATGTTTCTTGGAAACAACTAAAGGGAATTAAACCACAAACTAAAACAAAAAACCATATAAAAACACCGGCTACTCGGCCTGGCCAGTGCTGAGGAAACGCTCATCAATCCATATTTTAGCCTGTTCCCGCAGCTCGTCCAGCAAAAGCGCGGACATGTCCTCTTTGGCCTGACGAATGAGGGTGCGTTGAATTTCCTCGGCCGCCTCGGACAAGGTCAAATTCTGGGCTGGCCTTTTGGCCAGCACTCTTATAACGTGAAAGCCATAGTCGCTGGCCACAGGCCCGGCAACCCGGCCAGGCTGCAAGGCAAAGATGACGTTTTCCAGAGACTTGGGAATAACTCCCCGGCTGAGCCAGGTAGGCTCCACGTCCTCTTCCAAGGGAGAGCCGGCCTGGCTGGCCGCCTGCTTTAAATCCGTGCCCTTACGCATGAAATCAGCCACCTTTTGCGCCACCTGCCGGGTGGGAAAGAGCGCGTGCTGGGCCAGCACCTGCTCCGGGCGGCTGAATTCTTCCCTGTGCTGTTCATAATAATTGCTTATTTGTTCAGTAGTTATGCGAGGAATGCGCGGGAGCAGCAGCATATCCAAAATTTTTTGGGCCAGCAATTGGGCGCGCAGTATCTCGCGCCACTGCTCATAGGTAATGCCCTGCTCAATCAACTTCCTTTCAAAAATCTCATCTTCCAGGCCATGGCGCAGGCTCACTTCTAAACGGTTAAGCTCTTGCGCATCCAAATCTATTTTCAATTTCTGCGCCTGATCAAGCAACAGTTCACGCTCTATCAGCAAGTCCAGTATCTGAAAGCGCATGTCCGCAGTCAAGGCCATAGGGTCGTTACCCAAGCCCATGAATGCGCTTTGGGCGTGAAAATTTTCGAGCAAAATGGACTGCCCCTGCACTAAAGCTATTTGCGGGTTTTGCGGCTGGCCGGAAGAACATGCCAGGCCCAGTAGCAAAGCACATATCAGCAGCGCCAACTGCCTAATTTTTTTTATATTTTTTACAAGCATATTAGCTATTATGCCTTATATCATAATGCTTTGCAAGAATTCTTTGCCCGCCTGCAGCGGGGCCTGGCCAGCGCTGAAGCCCACCCAGATTTTACCGTCTGGCGACACTTTTATCCTGTCGGGCTGGCTGTGGGCCATAGCCAACAGCTTATCCAGGTTAAGCCGCGGCTTTTGGCTGAAAAATACCTGCATGCCCTGGTCGCCCAGGTTCAGCTTATGGGCAAACATCTTACGCAGGCTGAATTTTATATCCACGGCGGCCAGCAGGTTTTCCGCCGCGGGCGGCAGCGGCCCGAAACGGTCAATCAGCTCCTGGGCAATGCGGGTTATGTCTTCCCCATCCAGCGCCTGGCTGAGGCGCTTATATATAGATAAACGCGCCGGCGGGTCGGGTATATAGTCTTCCGGCAGGCGGGCGGACATTCTAAGGTTAAGCTCCGGCTCTTCGCCATATTCCGGCTCTTCGCCTTTTAAGCGCGCTGTTTCTTCTTCTAACATGCGCAGATAGAGTTCATAGCCTATGCTGGCCACCTGCCCGCTTTGCACCTCGCCCAGCAAGTTGCCGCCGCCTCTTATTTCCAAATCGTGCATGGCAATGGCGAAGCCGGCCCCCAGGTGGGTAAAGTCCATTAAGGCCTTCAGGCGCCTGGCCGCGTCGCGGGTAAGCGCGTCTTCCGACTTAACCAGCAAATAGGCATAGGCCTTTTCATTACCCCGCCCTACCCGGCCGCGCAGTTGGTATATTTGGCTAAGCCCCATTTTGTCGGCATTATTTATGATAATGGTGTTAGCCGCCGGTATGTCCAGGCCGGACTCGATAATGGTGGTGCACACCAGTATTTTTATCTCGCCCTGCACAAATTCCAGCATCACTTTTTCCAGCGCGTGCTCTGGCAACTGGCCATGGGCAATGCCCACCCTGGCTTCAGGGAACAAAGCGCTTATCATACCGGCCAAACGGGCTATGTCTTCCACCCGGTTATGCACCACAAAAACCTGGCCACCGCGATCCAATTCGCGCTTGACAGCCTGCTCTATTACCTGAGCGGAAAAAGTGGCCAGATAGGTTTTTATGCCCATACGCTCGGCCGGGGGCGTATTGATGATGCTCATATCGCGAATACCAGACAAGCTCATCTGCAAGGTACGCGGAATGGGCGTGGCGGTTAAGGTAAGCACATCCACCAGCCGTCTTATTTTTTTCAGCTTTTCCTTGTCGCGCACCCCGAAGCGATGCTCTTCATCCAACACCATAAGTCCCAAATCGCGAAACACCACATCCTTTTGCAGTAACCGATGGGTGCCAATTATAATATCCAAGGTGCCATCGGCCAATTTGGCCAGTATCAGTTTTTGCTCGGCCGGGCTGCGAAAACGGCTTAAGCTGGCAACCTGCAAGGGCTGGTCGCGCAGGCGGCTTTTAAATGTTTGATAATGCTGCTCGGCCAATACCGTAGTAGGCACCAGTATGGCCACCTGCTTGCCCTGCATGGCCACCAGCCAGGCGGCGCGCATGGCCACTTCGGTTTTGCCAAAACCCACATCACCGCACACCAGGCGGTCCATGGGCGTGTCTTTACTTAAATCACTTATAACATCTTCTATGGCCTTGGCCTGGTCAGGCGTTTCTTCGTAGGGAAAAGAGCTTTCAAATTCGCGATAGCTTAAGTCGGGCTGGGCAAAGGCGTGCCCCTTGCGCGAGCGCCGGGCCGCGTAAAGCTCTACCAGATCGCGGGCAATGGCCTCAATGGCTTTTTTAATTTTACCCTTGGTGCGCGCCCACAACTTGCCGCCCAGCCTGTCCAGAGGAGGCGAAGTTTCGCCGGGACCGCGATATTTGCTGACCACGCCCATGCGATCGGCGGGCACGTAAAGTTTGTCTCCCCCTTGAAAGGTAAGCAGCAAAAAGTCGCTTTCACTGGCTCCCACTTCCATGGTTTGCAGCCCCTGGTAACGGGCAATGCCATGTTCGGCATGCACCACCAAATCACCCGAATTCAAATCATCCAAGGCCGCCAGCATGGCCGACATTTTAGGCGGCGCCTTTTGCCGTACCACTTTGGGCGCGCCGAAAACTTCGTCTTCAGTAACCAGCAGCAGTAGGCTGTCGGTTAAAATAAAGCCATGGCCAATGCCGCTCACCAATAAAGAAAGTTCTGTGGCCAGCGGTTGGGCACTGGCCTGCAAAATACGCGCGGGAAAATTTCTCTCTTCTAAAAGCGCCAGCAACCGGCTGGCCTGGCTTTCCGCCCGGCAGGCCAAAATAACGGTATAGCCCTGTTCCTGCCACTTTTGCACCTGTTCCACAAAGCGGCTGAACAATGTGCCTTCCCGCGCATTGCTAAGCTGCTGGTAAAGCGCTCCATGGCTGGCGGCGCTTAATTTAACCGGCTCTTCATCCTCCTGCCACGACAGCGCCTTGGTAAAAAGGCAGGGCCCGGTGCGCAAACGCTGCCACAGTTGTTCTGGCGTGCGCCGCAGCCGGGGCGGCGGCAAAGCCAGCTCGCCCTGCTCCAAGGCTTCGCGATATTGTTTATCCATCTCCTGGGCTTCGCTGGCGAGCAGCTCGTTAACCTGGGCGGGCTCCACAATAACCCGCCGGGACAGCTCCGGCAGATAGGCAAAGATGTCGGCAAAGCGTTCAAAGTAGAGGGCCAGCCAGGCTTCCGCCCCGCTGAAGGGGGCGCGCAGCTCAATTTTTTCCACAAGCTGGTTTACTCTTTTAAGGCTGAACTCTTCCTGGCGCGCTATTTTGCGCAAAGCTTCCACAGCGGCCGCGCTGCCACCGGGCGATAAATCTACCGGATAACAGGGAATAACCGTAAATTCATCTAAGTTGCCTTGCGAGCGCTGGTCTTCGCTGGTGAAATAGCGCAACGACACTATCTCGTCGCCCCAGAGCTCCAGGCGTACGGGCAGTTCGCTGTTGGCCGGAAAAAAATCCACCACCGCCCCGCGCACCGCAAAGTCGCCCACTTGCTCTACCAGGCCCACTTGGCTGTAGCCAGACCCGCCGAGTTGGGCGGCCAAATAGTCGCGGTCTATTTCCATGCCTTTGTTGAGGCGCAAAGACCTGTCCAGCAAATGTTCCGGTGGACACAAGCGCGGGCTTATGCCTTTGGCACTGGTAATAACCAGCAAAGGGCGCTCTTCAGCCATAAGCTCCCACAGCACCGACAGACGCCTGGCGGTTATTTCCGCTGGCGGGTCTACGCCTTGATAGGGCGAAACCTCATAGGCTGGATAAAGGCGGATAAATTCCTGAGAAACAAAAAGTGCTAAATCGCGGGCCAGGTTTTCCGCCATGGCCAAGGTGGGGCACACAATAAAAGTAAGCGCGGGCGTTGCCTGCCACAGGCGCCCCAAAGCAAAGGCCAAAGCGCTGCCCTCCAGCCCAGCTAAAATAGCCTCGCCGCTTTGCTCAAGCTTTTGGCTTAAGTTTTCCAGGCCCTTTCCTAAGGGCCAGTTTAAAATATAGTCGGGCTTTGGCGCAAGCATAATAAAATTATAAAATGAAAGGCAAGCCAGAAGCTATACTGAGCTACTGGGCAACATAGCCGCCATCTATAACAATATGCTGCCCCGTCATGTAGTTGGCAGCCGAAGAGCCCAGATAAACCGCGGCCGCACCCACCTCGGCTATGTTGCCGAAGTGGCCCGCTGGTATTTTGCGCAAAATGGCATTTTTCACCCTTTCATCGCGAAACGCTTCCTCATTTATTTCTGTTGCAAAATAGCCGGGACATATGGCGTTTACTTGTATGTTGTAGCGCACCCATTCCAGCGCCAAGGCCTTGGTAAGCTGCAGCACCCCGCCCTTAGCCACGCAGTAGGGCAGCACGCTTCTGTCACCCACTAAACTCAATATGGAGGCAATATTTATAATTTTTCCACTTTTTTGTTTAATCATCTGCCGGCCTATTATCTGCGAACAAAAGAATACGCTCTTGAGATCAACGTTGATAATGTGATCCCAATCGGCTTCAGTGATATCTTCCGCGTTCTTGCCTATGCCGGAACCGGCGTTATTGACCAGGATATCAACTCTGCCGAAGGCGGCTTCAGCTTTAGCGGCCAGAGATTCTATCTGTTCCATGCTGGTAACGTCGGTGGCATGGGCCAACGTTTTCACCTTATAGGTTTCTTGCAACTCTTCGGCCACTTGCGCGCATTGTCCCTGGTTGCGGCTTACCACCACCACATTAGCGCCAGAGGCGGCATAAGCCTTGGCTATACCCAACCCTAGCCCCTTGGTGGCGCCACTTATTATGGCTACTTTGTCTTTCAAACTAAACATGCCTTTGTCTCCTCAATCTTCCAATAGTAAACATTGCATTAGGGCAAATAAATTATAGCAGGCGCCCAAACTCCGCGCCAAACAGTAAAAAACATGCCCGCCAGGGTTTTCGCCGCTTGCATGCAAACAACAAACGCGCCGCTTGGGCCAGCGGCGCGTTTGCTATGACAGCCAGCTTATAATTATTGACCTTCGCCCCGGTTGCCGGAGGATTTTACCACATCCAAAAAAGGCTGCACCAAATCGATAGGCAAGGGGAAGACAATTATTTTACTTTGTTCATTGCTCATCTCGCGCATGGTTTGCAAATAGCGCAGCTGCATGGTTTGCGGGTGGCGGGCAATAATGGCCGCGGCCTGGGAAAGCTTTTCCGCGGCTTGGAACTCGGCTTCGGCGCTGATAATTTTGGCCCGGCGTTCACGCTCGGCCTCGGCTTGTTGGGCCATAGCCCGGCGCATCTCCTGCGGCAGGTCTATATATTTAACTTCCACGTTAGAAACTTTAACTCCCCAGGGGTCGGTGTGGGTATCTAAAATTTCCTGTAGCTGCTGGTTAATGTGGTCGCGTTCGGCCAAAAGCTGATCAAGCTCCACCTGGCCGCAGACCGAGCGCAACGTGGTTTGCGCCAGTTGGCTGGTGGCGAACAAATAATCTTCCACCTGCACTACCGCCTTTTGCGGGTCAACCACCCTGAAATACACCACCGCATTTACCGACACGGACACGTTATCCCTGGTAATAACGTCTTGCGGCGGCACATCCATGGCCACCGTGCGCAGGCTTATTTTAACCATGCGGTCTAATAAAGGGATAAGAATAATAATGCCGGGGCCCTTGGTATTTATGAGGCGGCCCAGACGAAAGACCACCCCGCGCTCATACTCGCGTAAAACTTTTAGGGCTGAGGTGAGAAAAAAAATGATAATTACAACGGGAACGATATAGGTGCTGACCGTGCCCAGAATTGTTGATAATGTCATAGCGCTCCTTTAAGTTTTATTTTTTAAGGGTTAAGGTTAAACCTTTTACTGCTTCCACCTGCGCCGCGTCGCCGGTATTTAAATTTGTGGTGTCGGCATGCCATATTTCACCCATTACCCGTACCAGGCCAGGGCCTATCACCGTGGCGCTGGCACCCAATAAGGCTTCCGCCCCTGTTACTGGCCTGGCCAACTGCGCCCGGCCCGCTAAAAATGCCACCGCAAAGAAAAAGCCGCTAATCAGAAGCAAGGTGGGCAGCATAACTTTCCAGCTAAGCCCGAGCCCCAAATCGTCGGTATTGAACAACATGAATGAGCCCAAAAACAAAGCCACCACCCCACCGATGGAAAGCAGGCCGTGACTGGCCACCTTAAGTTCCAGCACAAACAGCAGCAAAGCCAGGCCTATTAATAAAAGCCCTGTTACCGACACGCTTAAAGTGGACATGGCAAAGAGGGCAATAATGAGGCAAAGCCCCCCCACCACCCCAGGGAATATGGCGCCCGGGTTGGTGAGTTCAAAGTAAATGCCGGCCAGGCCGATCATAAACAAAATATAGGCCAGGCTGGGGTTGGCCAGCATGCTGAGCAGGTTGTCGCGCATACTGGGTTGATGAAAGTAAATTGCATGCCCCTGGCTGCTCAAAAGCTTCTCGCCGCTGCTCAACTTTACCTTGCGGCCTTCAAGCTGGGCCAGCAAGTCACCTAAATCTTTGGCCACAATATCACACAGCCCCTGCTGCAGGGCTTCGTGCGCGTCTAAGCTTTTAGATTCCGTAACCAGACTCATGGCCAGTTCGCTGTTGCGGCCGTGCTGCTTGGCCAGGCTGGCCACCAGGGCTGCCAGGTCGTTGGTTATTTTATCGGCCATATGGCCTTCCACATTACCTCCGCTACCGCTAACCGGATGCGCCGCGCCCACATTGGTGGCCGGGGCCATGGCCGCCACCGGGGCGGCCAGCATAATGAAAGCGCCAGCCGAAGCGGCATGAGCGCCGGCCGGCGACACATAGACCACCACCGGCACTGGCGAACTCATAATAGCCTGCACCATCTGACGCATGGAATCCACCAACCCGCCAGGCGTATTGAGGGCAATAATAATCAGGGGCGCATTCTGCCGGGCTGCGCCTTCCAGGGCGTTTTGCAAATACTGCGCGCTGCCCGGGTTTATTGTATCGCTAAGCTGAACCACCCACACCGCGGCGGATTGCGCGGGAACAGGTTGGATAGGAGGAACATCGGCACTATTGGCATTTTGCGCCAACATTGCCGGTAAAAGCAGGGTGACAAAAAGCGCGATGCAGACCAGTGGTTGTTTCATAGTTGTCTCCTTAATCGCTTAAGGCGGCAGCTTTTAGGCGGCTTCAATAATAGCCAGAAAGTCTTCCGCCAATAAAGATGCCCCGCCTACCAACGCGCCATCTATATCTGACTGCGCCAGAAGGCCTTTGGCATTGGCCGGCTTTACGCTGCCGCCATAAAGGATAATAGCGCGGGTCGCCAATTCACTGCCGTAATGAACTGCCAGCCAGGACCTTATGAATATGTGCGCCTGGTTGGCTTGGGCGTCGCTTGCGCTTTGGCCGGTGCCAATAGCCCACACCGGCTCGTAGGCCAGTATAAGCTGCACGGCTTCACTCTTGCCAAGCCCGGCGCAAGCCCCGGCCAACTGGCTTTCCAGCACAAACTCGGTTTGATTAAGCTCTCTTTCCTCCAGGCTTTCGCCAATGCACAAAATGGGCTTTAGCCCGTGTTTAAGCGCTGCCCTTATTCGCAAATTGGCGGTCTTTTCTGTTTCCACAAAATACTGGCGGCGTTCAGAATGGGCGATAAGGACATGGCTGGCGCCGGCCGCCTTTAACAAAGGCGCGCTAAGCTCGCCGGTATAGGCGCCTTCCTCTTGCCAATACACGTTTTGCCCGGCCAAGAGTATTTTGCTCCCGGCCATTGCCGCGCTTAGCGGGCAGATGGCTAACGCCGTGGGGGCCAGCAGCACATCCACATCGTTGCGCTTAAGCCCGGCGGCCACCGCTTGGCCCAACTCCACCGACTGCGCCACCGTTTTATGCATTTTCCAATTTCCGGCAATTAACTTGCGCCGCACCATAACCCGGTCCTCCTTACTGGCTGGCCGTGCCATTACAAATTGGCATTCATCAATACAGCATCTTCTCTAGGAGAGCTGTAATAGCCCGGCCTGCGCCCTACCTCATAAAAGCCAAATTTCTGATACAATTTCTTCGCCGCCAGGTTGCTGGGCCTAACTTCCAAACTAGCCCATTTGGCTTCCTTTTGTCGTGCCAGTTGCAACCCCACGCTCAACAAGCATGAAGCTATTTGCTGACCGCGCAAGGCGGGGTGGGTGGCGATGGTGTGTATCTGAACTTCGTCCATAATAAACCACAGAAATAAATAGCCCGTCAGCAAACCGCGCTCATTGCCCATGCGCGCTCCAATGCCCAAAGACAACGGCGTGGAGAATTCCATTGCAAACAGGTCTTTCGACCAAGGCTCACTAAAACTTACCTGTTCAATGGCAAGTATGTCGTCTATGTCTTTTTCTCCCAAAATAAACAGGTGGAGCCTATCGAAAATATCAGGAGGAGAGAATTGCGCTGGCCACTGAGATGGCTCCACGGCCCGCCTCCCCCACCACTTTGCCCAAATTGCTAATAGCATGCTTATTGCGCGCGGTAGCCGCTTTTATTAGCATGGGCAAATTGATGCCAGTAACCACCTCCACCTGGTTGGGCTTCAAAAACGCCAATGAAATATTATTGGGGGTACCGCCAAACATATCGGTAAGCACAAGCACTCCCTGCCCCTGATCGAGCCGCCCCAGGCTGGCGCCAAGCGTGCGCTTTAGATGCTCTACCTCCAAGGTGCCCTCTACCGCAATGGTCTCAAGGTTTTCTATTTTACCCAAAATAAACTCTGCCGCATTTACCAGTTCACGACCCAATTTGGCATGCGTAATTACTAATATTCCAATCATAATTCACCCTAATGCAATATCTCTGTGCCGTTTACTTATACGGCAGTCCGGCTGCTTGAGTTCATTGCTAAGCCACTCTACCAGGGCCACCGAGCGATGTTTGCCGCCAGTGCAACCTATGGCCACAGTTAACTGCGACTTGCCTTCGCTATGATAGTGGGGTATCAAAAACAAAAGCATGTCTTTCAGCCGGGCCATAAACTCTGTGGTTATGGGGTGGCTGAAAATGAAATCCACCACTGGTTTGTCGCAACCTGTGAAGCTGCGCAAGCCATCCACAAAGTAAGGGTTGGGTAGAAAACGCACATCAAACACCAAGTCCGCCTCTGTGGGTAGGCCATATTTAAAACCAAATGAAAGCAAATTTACATGCATACGGGCGGGTGGCGCCAACCGGGCAAACAGGCCGGTAATTTCACGACGCAGCTCGTGCACGTTAAAGCGGCTGGTATCTATGATATGCTCGGCCAGGCCGCGAATTTTGGCCAGCATGCGTTTTTCTTTTTTTATGCCCTCTAAAATAGAATCGCCACCTAAAGGATGCTGGCGTCTGGTTTGAGAAAAACGCCTTACCAACACATCTTCATTGGCTTCTAAAAAGATGACCTCCACACTGTAATCTTTTTCAGCCAGATCGTTAAATATACGTGGAAAATTTTCCACAAAATCCGGCGAGCGCAAATCCATAACCAACGCCGCCTTGAAGGCCTCGGCCATCATAGAGCTTGGCATTTGCACAAAGGCCGGCAAAAGCGCCACCGGCAAGTTGTCTACGGCGTAAAAGCCCAAATCCTCCAGGGCGTCTAAAGCTGTTGATTTACCAGAACCCGACAAGCCGGTGATGATAACAAAGCGGGAATTTAACATGCTTGCCTTTCAGTTAAGGTCAAATCTGCTTTTTGCACCACAACCACTTTAGCCTGCGGCTTCTTGCGCGTTTATAACACTAATAATTTGCGCGGCATCTTTAGCATTCATCAATTCTTGGCGCACCACCTGGCTTTTCAGCAGCCTGGAAATACGCGCCAACGCTTTCAAATGAATGCCGGCGGAATTTTCCGGAGCCAGTACCATAAAAAACAAATGCGTCGGCTTGCCGTCCAACGCATCGAAGTCGACCCCGGCTTTGGACCGGCCAAAAACCAGCACTATGTCTTGCAGCTCGGCCAGTTTACCGTGTGGAATGGCCACGCCGTCACCTATGCCGGTGGAACCAAGCTTTTCTCTCTCCTTAAGCACTTCCATTAAAATGCCAAAGTCTATTGCCGGATAAGCTGCCACCACCGGGGCACACAGCTCTTCCAGCACGTTTTTTTTATTGCGAGCCTTTAAGTCGGGCAATATCTGGCCCACAGGCAGCATGTCGGTTAATTTTTCAAACATAGTTATTGAACTAATTCCACCAAGCCATAATCGCCGTCTTGACGGCTATAAATAATGTTTAATTTTTCGGTCTGTGCATTTATAAACACAAAAAAGTCACCTTCATCCAAATCCAACTGCATGGCCGCCTCTTGCACCGGCATGGGCCGGGCTACCATGCTTTTAGTTTTTACAACTTTAGGTTCCTCCTGTTCCAAACTCTGTGCGGCAAACACATCCACCTTCATTGGCAGTTCTTTGCCTCGGCGGGTACTGCGCCCAGCTTTTTTAAGCCTTTCACGATAGCGCTTTATTTGAGCCTCTAATTTGTCCACAACTAAATCAATCGCGCTATATAAGTCTCCTGTTACTTCGCGGCCGTGAATTTTGAACCCGTTGGCTAAAATGACCACATCCGCCTCATGGCGATGTTTTTCCACAGACAAAGTTACATGGGCGTCTAAGCTGCCATCCAAAAATTTCTTCAGCCTTCCCACTTTTTCCATGGCATATACTTTAATGGATTCAGACGATTCAACGCGGCGGAAAGTAACTTGTATTTGCATATAACCTCCTTTTGTTAAGCGTCATCTGAGGTAAACCATAAAATGCCGATTCACTCCATTAAGGCAACTTGCGGCGACGGCGGCTGGATGTGGCAATACCCATCATCTCCCTATATTTTGCCACGGTTCGCCTGGCTATATCTATATTTTCCCGTTGCAATATTTCGGCAATGGTCTGGTCGGCCAATGGTTTAGCCTGATCTTCACTGCTTATAAGTTTTTTTATCTTGTCACGCACCGCCTCAGAAGCCAATGAATCGCCTCCGTTGCGGCTGATGCTGGAGTTAAAGAAGAATTTCAACTCAAACACGCCTTGTGGAGTATGCACATATTTCTGCGTGGTGGTGCGGCTTATGGTTGATTCATGCATACCCACGTCTTCAGCCACATCGCGCAAGACTAGTGGTTTAAGATAAGCTATTCCCTTATCTAAAAATTCGCGCTGGAATTTAACAATGCTGGTGGTAACCTTCTGAATTGTGCGCTGCCGTTGGTAGATGGCCTTGATAAACCATTCGGCGCTTTTGCGCTTTTCTTGCACATAGCGTTTCACTTCGCCTGAAGCCGAAGCATAATTGTTGCGGTAAAAATTATTAATTTTTAGGCGGGGCATACCGTCTTCATTAAGCTCCACCACATATTCGTCGCCCAGCTTATGCACATAAATGTCAGGCGTAATATATTGGGTTTCTTCCGCGTCTATCTGCCTGCCCGGCGCCGGATTGAGGCTGCGCAAATACTCCATGGCCTCGCCAAGCTCCTCAGGAGTGCAGTTAAGTTTGCGCGCCAGCCAGGCCGGGCTCTGGCTGCCTAGCTTGTCCAGATAATTTTCTATCAGATCATGCAGCGGCTCACAGGCCGGGTAAAGCTCCAGAGCCTGCAACAATAAACACTCTTTAAGGCTGCGGCAGGCCACCCCCAAAGGCTCAAAATGCTGAATGGCCTTTAATACGCTTTCCGCCTCGTTAAACGTAAAGGGAGATCCGTCTTCTTTCGTGATGTTTTCCAGAAGCTCGCCCAGCTCGGTGCGCAAATAGCCGTCGGGGGCCAGGCTGCCCACCACAAGGGCGCCCAAAGCCATTTCGTCGGCGCTTAGGTTGGACATGCGCAGTTGCCAGAGAATATTTTCTTTTAGCGAAGACGGCTGAGCTACAAAATTTTCAAAATTGGGAGCTTCGCGCTCTTCGAAAAAATAAGAGTCTTGGCCAGCCGGGGCGGATGAATACTCCTCCAAGTAGCTGTCCCAATCAAAACCCTGGCCCTCTTCTTCACGCACAGTAACCGCTTCTTCGCCCAACACTTCCTTGGTATCGTCACTGAAATTATCACGGGCTTCCTGGGCGGAGTGGCGGTCTACATCTTCAGAACTAAGCTCTTGCAGGCCATCGTCTTCTTCCAAAAGCGGATTTTGTTCCATCTCCTGGTTGATTTCCTCCAAAAGCTCAAGATGCGACAACTGCAACATGCGTATAGCCTGCTGCATCTCAGTAGTCATGACATGGCGTTGCACCTGTCTGATTTCCTGGGTCATGCCTAAGGCCATAACATGTTCTTTCTGTCAAAAATAAAGCTATGCATTAATATTCAATCTATAACATAAGTTATGCATTAATATCAAATCTACAACCTAAACTGCTCACCCAAATAGGCCTTGCGCGCCAATTCACTGGTGGCCAAGGTTTCCGGATCCCCCTCTTCCAGCACCCGTCCCTGGCTCAAAATGTAGGCGCGGTCGCAAACACTTAAGGTCTCACGCACATTGTGGTCACTTATCAAAACGCCAATACCACGCTTGCGCAAATGGCGAATGATATTCTGCAAATCAGCCACCGCCAACGGGTCTATGCCGGCGAAGGGTTCGTCTAACAGCACAAAAACCGGGTTGGTGACAAGCAGTCTGGTTATCTCCACCCGGCGGCGCTCCCCGCCGGAAAGCTGGCTGCCCAAGTTGGTGCGCAAATGCCCTATTTTAAGCTCATCCAACAGCTCTTCCAGGCGCGCGTTCTGCATTTCCCGGCTGTAATTCATGGTTTCTAAAATAGCCCGGATATTTTCCTCTACCGTCAGCTTTCTGAATATGCTGGCTTCCTGCGGTAAATAGCTTATACCCAAACGCGCACGCTGATACATGGGCAGTTGGGTTATATCTTTATCATTCAACAACACCCGTCCCTGATTGGGGCGCACCAAGCCCACCGTCATGTAAAAGCTAGTGGTTTTGCCAGCCCCATTAGGGCCCAAAAGCCCCACAATTTCCTGATCGCTCAAATTGAGATTAACCTGATCCACCACCCGGCGGCCGCCGTAAACCTTGACCAGCCCCTCCATTTGCAAGCTAGACAAAACTACCTCCCGCTCTGGCTGGGAAACATGGTAACCGTAACCCGGCGGCCTGGTTTGCTTTCCACCACCGACTGGTTCTCATCCAAATAAAGCGTTATCTGCTCTCCGCTAACCTGGTTGGAGCCCTTCCAGGCGGTGGCCTGCCCTTCCAGCAAAATAACGCGCCGCCCAGCCCAGTAGGTGGCTTTGCGGCCCACCGCCACCCTATCGCCCTGGGTTATTTTAACATGCCCCAAGGCCACCACGGTGTGCACCTTGCCACTGTCACTATCCATAAGGCTGTCGCGGCTTTCAGCGGGCTGGTTACGCTCATATAAAACTTCCATATTGTCGCAGACAATGGTCACGTCTCCCTGAACGGCCTTAACCGCGCCAATAAAACGTGCCACTTGTTTCACATTATCCACTTCCAGGCGGTCGGCTATGACATGGATAGGAGCCCCTTCCTTGCCAGGATCAGGCGCGGCAAGCAGCACCCCGGGAGCAAGCAGGCAAAGACAGCAAAGCGACATCCAAAACTTCATATAACCTCCTGTAACTAGCGTGATCTATTACCCCTGAGCCTGTGTATCGCCTAGCCCTGGCAAGGCGCCCTCCCCCGCCTTAGGCCAAAAAACCGAATTTACCTTGCCGGTAAATTCAACTTGCTGCGGTTCCAAATATACTTTTAACCCCTGGCTGGTTATGGAGAAATTGGGGCCTGCCACCGTGACCGCTTCATTGGTTTCCACCATCTGCTGGTTGCTTACGTAAACAAGCTTATTAGTTTTTATGGTCACGTTTTTGTCATTACGCCCCAGCACATTACCTGTAACAATAACTATTTGCTTTTCTTGATCATACTGCCCGGTATCACCTTCCAGGTAAAAATGGCCGCCATTATCGCGATAGTAGGTTACCCGCACCTTTTGCAGCGCAATATAGCCGGTGGCAGGATCAAAATCTCCACCATCGGCCAACAACCCCCACTTACGCACCCCGTCTTCCACGTGGCTGTAAGTAACTTCCTTCACCTGGGGCTCAACTTTATTTTCCGCCCGGGCGTCAACGGCCTTCTGGCCAGAAGGGCCAGCCGCACTTGGCGGCGGCGTATCCCCTTGGATTTTTATATTCATTTTGCCATGTGGGCTCAACCAGTAAAACAGCGCACTGCCAGCAACCAATAGCAATAGAATTATGAATAATGCCAAACGCAGTTTACGCAAACTCTGCTTCCTTGATTATGTATCCAGATCTTTGTTTAAATTATAGCAACATTTGACACAAAAGGGCAAGATTTTTGCAAGAAAAAGCGGCCCAACTGGGATAATTTACCTTGGGCCGCCCCTTGTTTCATTTAATGATAGTATATTACCGCCCGAACGGGCTAAAAGCTAGCTAACGCTTAAGCCTTTGGTCGGCATTAATTTTTATGGTATCAATGGCCTTGAACATTTCTTGGTTGATGGATTGATCCACCTTACCCAAATACTGACCCAGATAGATTACCATGTAGTCTTTCAGCAAGATGCTGGACATGGTTTGATTTATCACCATATCAGGCTGGTCGGCGGCTATCCACAAACGCTGAACAATAAGATAGCCGCGGTCGTGCGCTTTTTGCTTCAGCAACTCATAACGCACCGCATTGCTCTTTATGTTGCCCACCACCGCATCAATCACCTTCTGGCCGTCTTTTTCCAAACTATTAACCATGTTAGCCAACGCGTCGCGGTTAATGCCCATGGCTTTGTAAGGCACAGCCACCATAATAACCCCCACGCCCAAATCACCGCCGCCACCGCGCTCAGCCCCGCGGGCATTGGCCACCACCTGCTGCCTGGCTTCGCCGCTCAAAAATGGCACCAGTTGTCCGGCCAATTGCTCCAACTGGGTGCGGTTCATGGGAGCCCAGCCGGCGGGAAGCTCCAGCGTGTAGCCTGCCTGCTTATCTTGCAGGGTTAAGGCCATAGCCGGCCAAGCCGCAACCAGCGCAAGCAAAAACACGGCCAATGATAAAGCTTTTTTCATACCGCTCTTCCTTCATTATGATAAATTTTGAGTAAGCCCCAAGCAGCTCTGGCTTGGGCTACTGGCTAAAATAGCTTTGCGCCAGCGTATGCCACTGGCCTTTGGCCTTGATTATTAATTCGCACGCTTCCCGCACCGCGCCCAAACCGCCAGGCTTTTGCGCCACAAAAAGCGCTTTGGCCAGCACCTCGCAAGCGGCGTCGGCTGGCGCCATGGGCAGGCCAACCGCCTCCATACAAGCTAGATCATTAATATCGTCGCCCATATACCCCACCTGCGGCCAGTCCAGTCCCTTATTCTGCAGCAGTTGTGCCAGCAGTTGTTTTTTGTACCTTATACCTTGAAATAAAAGGACAATACCCAATTCGTGGGCGCGCCGGCTCAAAGCCAAAGAGCGTCGGCCGCTAATAATGGCAACCTCTACCCCCGCCTCTTGCAAAAGCTTAAGCCCCATGCCATCGCGCACGCTGAAACGCTTGCTCTCCCCGCCATGCTCATCGTAATAAAGCATGCCATTGGTAAGCACTCCATCCACATCCAAAGCCAATAAAAGCACTTCTTTGGCTTTTTGCGCAACCAGATCCAGATTACTCATTACGTGCCGCCTCATGAATATTACGCAGGCTTATCAACAAATTCTCCAACTCGGCCAGGGGCAGGCTGTTGGCGCCGTCGCACAAGGCGTTTTCCGGGTCGGGGTGGGTTTCAAAAAATACGCCGTCCGCCCCGGCCGCCACCGCCGCCTTGGCCAAAGGGGCAATAAAACCGCGGTCGCCTCCGCTGCACTGGCCTTGGCCGCCCGGCAGTTGCACGCTGTGGGTGGCGTCAAAAATTACCGGACAGCCGGTTTGAGCCATAATGCTTAAAGCCCGCATATCCACCACCAGGTTGTTATAACCAAAGCTGCTGCCCCGCTCGGTAAGCCAAATGTTGGAATTACCCAGCGTTTTTATTTTGTCTACCAAAGGCCGCATATCCAGGGGGGCCAGAAACTGGCCTTTTTTAACATTAACCACCTTACCTGTGGCCGCCGCGGCGGCCAACAAATCGGTCTGGCGGGAGAGAAACGCGGGGATTTGCAGGATATCCAACACCTCTGCCGCGGGCTTGGCCTGCTCTGGCACATGGATGTCACTAAGTAGCGGCAAACCTGTTACCTTTTTCACCTGAGCCAAAATTTCCAAACCCGCCCGCAAACCAGGACCACGATAGCTGTGAATACTGGTGCGGTTGGCTTTGTCGAAACTGGCTTTAAAAATTAAAGGCAGGCCCAGGCGGTTGGCCAGTGCCGCCAGATGCTCGGCTATGGCCAGGGTAAGTTCAGCGCTTTCGATAACGCACGGCCCGGCTATTACAAAAAAACGGCTGGTATCGAAAGGCTGGCCATTGAAATGGTAAATGGGCATTAGCACCTCTTGCAGGCTTAAACAAATAAATATGCATAATATAACACATTACCCCTTACTTTTCCCTAGCCCTTAACTTAGGGCAAGCCCCTAAAATATAGATGCGCATATTTTGCTCTTGATGTTAAAGCCAACTTGGTTTAGCATAATAGGGTTAAACTGGAAGCCATTTATGAAATGACTTTTAACGCCGCCTACATAAGCTGCGCGGTGCAGCCGCCGGCAGCCCGCGAAAACCACGCTTTTCAGCGGGGCGGTCTTCATAAATACCCTGCAAGGTGGTTTGTGAAATTAACTTTAGATACTTTACGGAGCATAAACGTGATAATCGCCAATTACATGACCCCCAACCCGCTGACCATAGCCCCCGGCGCCAAGGTGGAAGAAGCGCTTAACCTCATGCGCCAGAAAAATGTACGTCACCTGCCGGTGGTGGATAATGGCAAAATTGTGGGCGTGGTCACCGACAAGGACATTCGCAGCACCTTAGACCCAGCTATTTTAAGCGGGTTGACCATGGCCGACTTAATGACTAAAAACCCGGTGGTCATTCCCATGAGCACCAGTGTGCAAGAAGCGGCCAGGATGATCTTCAACAAAAAGACCACCGGCCTTTTAATCACCAAAAACGATAAACTGGTAGGCATAATAACTTTGGCTGATATGCTCAAAGTACTAGTGGAGATATTAGATCTTTTGGGCGACAGCACCCGCCTTAACTTAAGCCTTAAATGCAAAGATGATCTGGAGCATGCCTACGAGGTTATTCACGAACATGGCGGATCCATTATCAGCGTTGCCCTGGTGCCCAGCACACAGGATATTTATTCCTTCCGCCTGGAAGGCGGCGATATAGATGCCATGATGCGCAAGCTAAACCAGCTGGGCTACCAGGTGGAGAGGAACTGAAACTGGAAAATTCTCTGTTTCGTCTGCGCGAGCTTTTAAGCGGCTATTCCTCCATTCTTATAGCTTTTTCCGGTGGGGCCGATTCCTCTTTGCTGCTGGCCGCGGCCAGCCGGTATATGCCCAAAAAATGCGTGCGGGCCGCGCTTTGCTTAGGCCCCATGACCCCACCTTGGGAGGCTGAACGCGGCCGTGCCCTGGCTCGGGAACTTGGGGTGGCGCTGACCGCGCTTGATCTTGACGAGCTTAGCCAGCCGCGAATTGCGGCCAATGGCCCTGAACGCTGCTATTACTGCAAGCGGCACAAAATGGAACACCTGGTATCTTTGGCAAGAGAGCTAAAAATAGAAATAGTGGCTGACGGCAGCCAGTTGGATGACCAGTTGCAACACCGGCCCGGCCAGCGCGCCCTTGCAGAGCTTGGCATTGTAAGCCCGCTTAACCTGGCCGGCTTTGATAAGGCCAAAGTACGCGCGCTGAGCGCCATGTGGGGGCTGCCACCAAGCGCGGCTAGCGCCTGCCTGGCCACTCGCATCGCCGCCAATACGCCCTTGACGGAAATTGCGCTAAAGCGCATAGCGGCGGCGGAGGCCATGTTGCGGCCCCTATTCACTGGGGCCTTGCGCCTGCGCGACTATTTTCCCCATGCCAGGCTGGAGGTGGAGCCTCATCAACTTGACTTGGCGGCCAGGCTGCAAGAAGACTGTTTGCCGCAACTGCGGCAACTTGGTTACCAAACTTTAGAGGTGGCCCCCTATTTTAATAGCGCCACTGTTTAACTTTATTGCTTAAGTTAAGGTTTTGCTTATGATGACAAACAATGCCTGGTACATAGTGGAAAATGGTGTAAGCGTGGGCCCCATGAATGAAGAGCAAATAGCTGGCGCCATAAAAAGCGGCCGGATATCCTCTTCCACCCTGGTTTGGCGCGATGGCTTTCAAAGCTGGAAAAAGCTGGCCGAAAGCGAACTGGCCGGCATGGCCAATAGCCACCATGAGCATGAAAACACCACCGCCGCCGCGGGCCGCAACGAACAAGAAGCCGGCGGGCAAACAGGCGAAAGCGAGCATAGCCCTGGCTGGTACATAATGCAGGGGGTTAGCCGCACCGGGCCCTTCAGCCTTGGCCAGGCGATTGCCATATTCAAGGCCAAGGGTTTGCGTCCGGACACCATGGTGTGGACGCCTGGTTTTGACGAGTGGCGCATGGCCAAAGACACCGCTATTGCCGCCCATATGCGAAGCTACGCGCCGTTGCCGCCTTTAAGCAATATCATTATTTGGCTGGCCGCGCTAAGCCCCATTTTAGGTATGTTTATCGCGTCGTATATTTTTTCCGTTACCTACGACCAGCAAGAGATGCAGACCTACACCCATGAACAAATGCTGGATGTGATGTTGAAACTAGCCCTTATCAGAGTATCTTTTCAAACTCTGATGGGGGCGGTTGATATCTACCTGCTTAAAAAGGCCGGCTATCAAGTGTTTGGCATGGTCGTGTGGATGCTGCTTTTGTTTCCCGTATATTTATTTCTGCGGGCAAAAAAGCTGGGACAGAAACAAACCTATCTTCTGGTTTGGCTGGCCAGCTTGCTAATTGTATTTTTTATAGCAAAATAAAAATGGCTTAAATGCATCCGCCAATTTGCATGGAGATTATTCGTGATGATAAAACTGCATCATTTACACTTGGGCTGTAAAGACCTGCACAAAAGCAGGGATTTTTATATCAACGTATTGCGCGCGCGCGAGCTAAAACACTACCATACCAGCTACAACCTGGAGATTATCCTGCTTGAGCTTGGCGATTTCGTCTTGGCCCTTTCTCCCAGACACGACGACCAGGAGGCGTTTAACCGGCTGGGCGTTTATCAACTGGGCGTAAGCGTTGCCAACATAGAACAAACAGTAAAAGAGCTGACCGCTAAAGGGGTAACCTTCAAAAGCGCTATTCTCAGCCCCACCCCCGGGGTCAAGGCCATTATGTTCGACGCGCCCGATGGGGTGGAAATAGAGCTTATGCAGGTATCGCCTGGCTAGCCTCGCGGTTTGCGAGTGCCGCAGCCGGTGCAGCCAGCACAGCCGCCGCCCGCGCAGTCGTTTTCACCTGCGCCATCGGCCCCTTCGCCGTCTCCGCCGCCGCAGCAGGTTTGCCCGCCCACGGTTTTGTAAATGCGCCATACGCCATAAATAACGGCCAGGCCCACAACGATTAGCACTGTTATAGTCTGGCCGCTCATTTTAGCTCATCCTATAATTAAACGTCCAAGCTGGTAAATGGCCACTGCCATAAAATAACCAACCAGGGTATTGAACACCAGCGAAAATAGTGGCCACCTAAAGCTTTGGGTCTCCCTCCTCATTACCGAAAGCGCGGCAATACAGGGCGAATAGATCATCACTAATATCATTATAGCCATCGCCTTGATGGGATTCCAGTCGTCATCCTGCGCCAGGCGTTCGGCCAGGCTTTGGCGGGTGGTAACGCTCGCCTCTTCCTCCACCACAGCCTCGTCAGCCCCGGCATCCTCCTCCGCCTCTTCCCACTGGTCTTCACTCATGCTGTAGGCGGTGCCCAAGGTGGATACGATAACCTCTTTGGCCGCCAGCCCTCCCAAAAGAGCCACGTTAAGCCGCCAGTCCAAATCCAGCCAGGTGGTGTACTGCTCCATAAATTTGCCCGCCCGGCCGGCGTAGGTGTAGGCCAGGGCGGCCTGCGCCTCCTGGTTAATGAGTTCTTCGCGAATATCATCGTCGGTGGCCTCGGTAATGGCGGTCTGCATTTGTTCGCGATCTTCCTCCGGCAGGACAGGGTAGCTCATCAGCGCCCACATAATTATGCTAACCGCCAATAAAATAGTGCCCGCCCGCTTCAAATACTCCCAACTGCGCTCCCAAGTGTGAGTAAGCACCCCACGCAAGGTTGGGAAACGATAAGGCGGCAGTTCCATAACAAAAGGTACCTGCTCGCCCTTTAACAGGGTGGCGCGCAACAGCCAGGCCACGCCAAGGCTTAACCCCCAAGAGAAAATTGTAAGCCCAAAAAGCACTTCCGCGCGAAAATTCTGAAAAAAAGCGGCAATCAGCAAGCCATAGACCGGCAGCTTGGCCCCACAGTTCATAAATGGCACAATTAAAATAGTGGCCAGGCGCGATTTGGGGTCTTTTAAAGTGCGGGCGGCCATTATGCCCGGCACGCCGCAACCACCGGTAAGCCCGCCGCTGGAAATGAGGCAGATAACCGCGTTGCCGTGCAGGCCGAACACCCTAAGCACCCTATCCATAATATAAGCCACTCTGGCCAAATAGCCCGAGTCTTCCAAAATGGATATGGCCAAAAACATGGCAATAATCAGCGGCACAAAGCCCAGCACCCCGCCCAGGCCGTTGATGAGGCCGTCCACCACCAAAGAGCGCAGAGGCCCTTCATCCATAAGCCCGCCCACCGTATCGCCCAGCCAGGCAAATGCCTGTTCGCAAAGCTCCACCGGGCGTTCGCCGGAAATGAAGATCAGTTGGTAGACCAGGTACAGTATGCCCAGCAAAAACAATGGCCCGGCCAGACGATGAGTAAGCACCATATCCACCTTGTCGGTAATATCCATGCGCACCTGCCTGTCCTGCTTAACCACCTGGCGCACAATAGCGGATATGAAGCCGTAGCGGTAATCGGCAACTATGTTTTCCGGCTCGTCGCCCAAGGTGGCATCCAAGTGCTGGCTAAGCTTTGTGTAAATAGGGCCTACCTTGGCCCCCAGCTCGGGAATCTGTTCTAACTGCGTCAGCACCGCCGCATCGTGTTCCAGACATTTAAGCGCCAGCCAGCGGGCGGCTGGTGAGGCCACACGGGCCGCCTGATTCACACCTTCGTGATACTGCCTTTCTTCTTCCGCCTTCGCTTTACCAGCTTCTATAATAGGTATAAGCTCGGCCAGGGCGTGATCCAAATCGCTGCCATAAGATATATTTAGAGGCTGCCATGGCCTTTTTTCCTGGGCCAGCTCAAAGCTCTTGGCCAAAAGCTCATTCAGCCCCTGGCCCTTACGAGCCACGGTTTCCACCACCGGCGCACCGCCCAGCAGAGCCGAGAGCTTATTTTTATCTATGTGGATGTTGCGCTGCAGGGCAAGGTCGATCATGTTAAGACACAGAACAATTGGTATGCCCAATTCCATGAACTGTACGGCCAAATAGAGATTGCGCTCCAGGTTGGAGGCGTCGATAACGTCTATCACCACGTCCGGGCGCTCATCCACAATAAAATTACGCGCCACCACCTCGTCCAAAGAATAAGCGGTGAGGCTGTAGGTGCCCGGCAGGTCTACCACGGTGGCCTCCTGCCCGCCAAAGCTTACAGTGCCCTCCTTGCGCTCCACGGTAATGCCGGGGTAGTTGCCCACCCGCTGGCGCGCCCCGGTAAGCACATTAAAAATAGATGTTTTGCCGGCGTTAGGATTGCCAGCCAAAGCAAAGGTAAATTTGGGTTTCATAAATTAGACCACAATAATTAAAATTGATAATAAAAATCTGCCGCGTACGCGCCAATACTCTGCATTTGCGCTTGAACGCGGCAGTTAATATGCGATTATTACTCGCTAACTCTCACTAAAACCTTTTCCGCCTCGCTATTGCGCAGACACAGGTTGAAACCCCTTACCTTTATTTCCAAAGGGTCGGCCAGGGGCGCGCGGCCCAGCATAACCACCGGCACCCCGGGCGACATGCCCATATCACGCAAACGGCGTCCCAACTCCCCCCGCGCATTAACTTTCTCTATCACGGCGCTTTTACCATTGGGCAAATCTTTAACCGAACACAGCATCCCAACCTCTCTCTCTTGTATGCGCCGCCCACCTGCCTGGCGCTGAAAAATTATTTACGCAAAATATAGCATGTTGTTAACTTATTGCAATGGAATCTCATTAAAAATTTTTACCGCCGATCGTTCTTATTATAAATAAATTCATTATTTTCAAACTGTTACCCACAGAAAAGAATAAATCCCCTTTGCCTGGTGCCTGACAGCCACACTTGCGTGGAAAGAACAGAAATGTTTGCAGCCCATCTATGCTTTAACATCAATAAATAGCTATATTTTTATATGTGGAAAAAACATGGCACCCTAATGGCTGGCCTGGCGCTTCGCAAGAACCATCACACCTTTCAACATGCTTATATCATTAAATTTATTTGTGGATAACTATGAATTTAATTTTATATTTAAATATATAAAATTAAGTTCTATTTTATGAAAAAATACTTGCCCTGTCCCGCAAAATAGTATACGCTATATTCAGGTCGTCATAACGCGTATCGTGTCGATTATGATGAGGTATATGAGGAATTCTGTTAAACTCGATGTAAAAATACAAAAATTGATTTTTATAATATAAAAATCAATTTTATAATTAAAGCCGTCAATCCAGGCATCGTAAACCGTACCGCATAAAACTTAAGGAAAAGGAGGAGGTTATCGTGAAACCTATGAGAATCCACCACATTGGGGTAGTGTTGCCTAGCATGGAAAAAGCAAGAGACATTATGGAGTTACTTGGGCTGGAAGAAGACTACACAGGCTTTGTCAAAAGCTATAGCGCGGATTTAATTTTTACCAAATACGGGCAGCACGAAAGCCCCATCGAATTCATCATCCCGCGCGAGGGGGTGCTAACTGAATTCAACAATGGCAAGGGCGGCATTGCCCACATTGCCTTCGAAGTGGACGACGTGGAAGCGACGCGCAAGGAATTTGCAAGCAAAGGCTTTGAAATGCTGGAAGAAAAAGCAGTGGAGGGCACTAGCGATATTATTGTCAACTTCCTGCGGCCCAAACACAGCCACGGCATTTTATTTGAATTTGTGCAAACCGTGGGCCCAATTGAGCGCAATGGCAAGCAATGCGGGCGAGCGGATGCGAAAAGCAGCAATAACCATTAATTAACGAGGAGTTATGTACACCTTAGGCATAGATATAGGCTCCGCTTCCAGCAAGGCGCTTATTTTGCGCGATGGCGGTGAAATTGTGGAGCAAAGGGTGGTGCAGGCCGGCACTGGCAGTTCCGGCCCCGACCGGGTGCTTGGCGAGCTGTTCGCCGCCTGCGGTATGGGCTGGCCGGACATGGCCCGCAGTATTGTCTGCGGCTATGGGCGTTTTTCCCTGCCCCAGGCCAGCCGTCAGGTAAGCGAGGTTACCTGCCATGCCCGTGGCATAGCTTTTTTATGCCCCGGCGCGCGCACCATCATCGATATTGGCGGCCAAGACGCCAAAGCCATTGCCCTGGATGAGCGCGGGCACCTGCAAAAATTTTTTATGAACGACAAATGCGCCGCCGGCACCGGGCGTTTTCTGGAGGTAATGGCCAGAGTGCTGGAGGTGGATTTAGATCAAATGGAACTGCTGCACGCCAAAGCTAAAAGCCCGGCCCAGGTCAGTAGCACCTGCACGGTGTTTGCCGAGTCAGAGGTCATATCCCTGCTCTCCCAGGGCGTGGCCAAAGAAAACATCATTGCCGGGGTGCATCAGTCGGTGGCCAGCCGGGCTTGCGCCCTGGCCTGGCGCGCCGGTGCGCTGGAAAAAATTATTATGTGCGGCGGCGTGGCCCGCAACCACGGTGTGGTTGAGGCGGTGGCCAAGGAACTGGGCAAGGAAGTAAGCGTAGCCCCCAATCCTCAGCTAAGCGGCGCTTTGGGCGCGGCGCTTATTGCCTATGATGAACTGCAAAAGAGAGAGGCTAAGTCATGAAAGAAGAACAAGCAAACGTTGAACAAATGTTATCTAAGGATATGCTGGCCCACTACCAGGCCTTGTTGGATGAGGAAGCCAGGGAGGCCAAAAAAAATGGCGGCCTGGTATGCTGGTCCGCCTCGGTGGCGCCTTCGGAAATGTGCGTGGCCATGGATATCGCCATGGTTTACCCTGAAACCCACGCCGCCGGTATTGGCGCGCGCCGCGGCTCCATGGATATGCTGGAGGTGGCGGACAGCAAGGGCTACAACATAGACATCTGCTCCTATGCCCGCGTCAACATGGGCTATATGGAGCTCTTAAAGCAAAAGGCGCTTACCGGTAAAACGCCGGAGAAGCTGGCCAACTCCCCGGCCGCCGATGTGCCCCTGCCCGACCTGGTGATAACCTGTAACAATATTTGCAACACCTTGCTAAAATGGTACGAAAACCTGGCCGCCGAACTCAACATACCCTGTATTATCATTGATGTGCCCTTTAACCACACCATGCCGGTGCCGCTCCATGCCAAGCAATACATTAAAGCCCAGTTCGAGCATGCCATCAGCCAACTGGAACAAATTTGCGGACGCCCTTTTAATTATGGCAAGTTTCTGGCCGCCCAAGAGCAAACCCAGCGTTCGGTGGCCCAGTGGAACCGGGTATACAGCTTTCTTAAATATCAACCTTCACCCCTAAACGGCTTTGACCTGTTCAACTACATGGGCCTGATTGTATGCGCGCGCAGCTTAAACTATGCGGAAAAGACCTTTGCCAAGTTTGCCGACGAGCTGGAGGCCGCCCTGGCCGATGGGCGCTATGCCTTTGGCAGTGGCGAGAAGAGCCGGGTTACCTGGGAAGGCATTGCGGTGTGGACTTATTTGGGACATACCTTCAAAAGCCTTAAATCCATGGGCGCGTTAATGACCGGCTCGGCCTATCCCGGCATCTGGAACCTTAGCTACACGCCCGGTGATCTGCTGTCCATGGCTGAGGCCTACACCAAGGTTTACATTAACACCTGCCTGGAAAACCGCGCCAAAACGCTGCAATGGGTGGCCAAATATGGCAAGTGCGACGGCGTGCTGCTGCATACCAACCGCAGTTGCAAGCTGATGAGCCTGCTAAACCAGGAAAGCGGCGAAATAGTGAACCGTGAGCTTAACATTCCCTGCGCCAGCTTTGATGGCGACCAGACCGACCCCCGCAACTTTGCCCCGGCCCAGTTTGATACCAGGGTGCAATCGTTGGTGGAAATTATGGACCAGGACAAATAAGGAGACGGGATAATGAGCAAGTTGAATGATATTTTGGAAAAATTAAGCCATGTGTCCCATCACCCGGCGGTCGCCATGCGTGAAGCGCGTGAGCAAAGCGGCCGGGAGGCGGTGGGGGTTATGCCCCTGTACGCGCCCGAAGAAATAATACATGCGGCCGGTTTTCTGCCCATGGGCATGTGGGGCGGAGCCCTGCCCATTGCGAAAGCCAGGGCCTGCCTGCCGCCTTTTGCCTGTTCGGTAATGCAGGCGGTAATGGAGCTTCAGCTTAACGGCGCTTATGACAAATTAAAGGCCGTGGTCTTTTCCGTACCATGCGACACCTTAAAGTGCATGAGCCAAAAATGGCAAGGCGGCCCTCCCAGCATTACCTTTACCCACCCGCAAAACCGCAAAATAGCGGCGGCGGTGCCGTTTTTGGTTACAGAATACCAGCAACTGGTTAACTGGCTGGAAAAGACCCTGAAGCTGAGCATTGGCGCACAAGCCATTAATGACAGCATAGAAGTGTATAACAAAAACCGCGCCCTTATGCGCCAGTTTGGCGAACTGGCCGCTTTACGCCCCCAAGCCATAGACCCCATTATGCGCCATGCGGTTATGAAGGCACGCTGGTTTATGGAAAAAGGAGCCCACAGCGCGCTGATGGAGGAGCTAAACGCCGAACTGGAGAAAATACCAGCACCCCCCTGGCCGGGCAAGAAAGTGGTGCTTAGCGGCATTATGGCCGAACCAGACGGCCTGTTGCAAGTTTTTAAAGACAACCAACTGGCCGTGGTGGCCGACGACCTGGCCCAGGAGTCGCGCCAGTTCCGCCTGGATGTGCCGCCCGGCAAGGACCCCTTGGAGCGCCTGGCCCGCTGGTGGCAGGATTTCGACGGCTGCGCCTTGGCCACCAACCCGCTTAAGCCCAGAGGCCGTATGCTCATAGATATGGTTCGTAAATACCAGGCCGACGCGGTTATCATTTGCATGATGAAATTCTGTGATCCGGAAGAATTCGACTACCCCATCTACTACCCCCAGTTGGAAGAAGCCGGCATCCAAAGCCTGCTTTTGGAGGTGGACCAGGAAGCGCGCGGCTTTGAACAGATAAAGACCAGGGTGCAAACTTTCGTGGATATTCTGGAATAATCGGCTTATGCCAAAGCCGAATATGAAGGGCGGGAAAAGGGGCAAATCTCTTTCCCGCCCTTTTTCGCAACCTGGTTTAGGATAGTTTGCAAAAATCCGCCTGCGCGGCCTGGCGAACCATTATTTGCTCGCACCATTCTTGCGATAGCGCCATGCGTCCGGCGTTTAACGCCACCACCATGCCGTTTTTGTTTTTGGATATTATGTTGAGCCGGGCGCCGGTAATAATGCCCAGATCGCCAAGGGCGTTGCCATGGGCCGCGCCAACTTCTTCCACCACCACGCTTTCACCACGCCCGAACTGGCTGAGCGGCACAGGCTTGGCCCGCTGGCTCAAACAATCGCAGCAAATGCCGCGCACCACCAGCTTATGGCTCAAGGGGTGAAAGCCCTGCTCTTTGATAATTGTTTGCTGCAGTTCTTCCAACTTGTCGCTGTAGAATTCGGTAATGCGGCCGCAACGCATACACAGAAGATGGTCGTGGTGTTCCTCCAGCTTACTGTGTTCATAACGGGGCGTGTTGGCGTTAAGATAGCTTTTGCTGACCAGCCCGAACGACACCAGAAGCTCCAGTGTATCCAGGGCCAGTTCCACCCCCCAGTTCCAGCCGCGCGCCCTAAGCTCCTGGTAAAGCTCGTGCACGGTAAGGTGCTGCGTGGGCACAGACAGAAAGATACGCCACAACTGCAGGCGGGCCTCTATATTGCCCACCTTTTGCTGCTGCAGCAAACGCTCAAACTGGCGTATTTCGTCTTTGGATAGAATATCGTCGTGCATGGCCTCAAACACCAAAGGCCGCTATCCCCGAAATTGGAGATAAGCGGCCGGCATAGTTGGATGCAAGCTAATTATACGGCTAGTTTGGCAACCTGGGCGGACAGACGGGCAACATAGCGGGAAGCGGTACTGCCATGCAGCACGCCTTTGCCAGCCACTTTATCTATAGTGGAAACAGCCTTGCACAAAGCGGCATTGGCCTGTTCCTTGTCGCCAGCTAAAACTGCCTGCCCTACTTCTTTGACCGCATTACGCACCTTGGTGCGATAGGCCCGGTTGCGCACTCGGCGCGCTTCGCTTTGCTTGGCCCGCTTAAGCGCGGAAACGTGGTTAGCCAACTTATCAAACCTCCTGTATATTTTAACATTACACCCTTAACAAACATATTCGTACGCTCTTATGCTTTGGGGTGAAGAGCTCAGCCGTAATTATTATCCGGTTTTGGCGTTAATGTCAATACCCGCTTGGCTAACTTAGCAAATAAGTATATATTTTGCCCATGAATGAACCGGAAAGAAAAAAAGTAACCAAAGCCGCGGGCATAGTGGGCGCGGCCACCCTGTTAAGCCGCATTACCGGTTTTCTGCGCGATATGGTTATAGCCCACTTATTTGGGGCCTCCGCCGCGGCCGATGCCTTTTTTGTGGCCTACCGCATACCCAATTTGCTGCGCCGCCTGTTTGCCGAAGGCGCCTTAACCATTGCTTTTATTCCAATTTTTACCGAAACTTTTATGCGCCAGGGGCTGGCCGAGGCCCGCCAACTGGCCAAAGCCACCAGCGGGCTGTTGTGCCTTAGCCTGCTTATAATATGTGGCCTGGGCATGATTTTCTCCACCGAGGTGCTCATGCTGATAGCCCCCGGCTTTACTCAGGATGAAGCGGTTTTTGGCTTGGCCGTAACCCTGACCCGATGGTGCTTTCCTTACATATTTTTTATAAGCCTGGCCGCATTATGCAGTGGCGTACTCAACTCGCAAGAGCATTTCTTCACCCCGGCCCTGTCGCCTGTGCTGCTCAATCTATGCATGATCGGCGCGGCGCTCAGCCTGGACCTAACCCCCTCGGTAATGAGCCTGGCCGTGGGGGTGCTGGTGGGCGGTTCCGCCCAACTGGCCATTCAGCTGCCTTACCTGAAAGCCAAAGGCATCAGCATATGGCCCAGCTTCAAGTTCCACAACCCGGCCTTGAAACGCATCTTAAAACTTATGCTGCCCGCGGCCTTTGGCGCGGCCATTTATCAAATTACGGTGCTGGTCAATACCATCATGGCCTCTTTTTTGCCTTCAGGCAGCATAAGCTATTTGTATTATGCCGACCGCCTGGTGGAGTTCCCTTTGGGCATATTCGCCGTGGCCCTAAGCACCGCGGTTCTGCCCAGCCTGTCGCGCCAGGCGGTGGCGGGCAACTACCAGGCGTTAATAGAAACTTTTCATTATGGTTTGCGCCTTACCATGTTTATCTGCCTGCCCGCCATGGTGGGCCTTATTTTGCTTGGCGGGCCCATAATAAGTATATTTTTCGGCCGGGGGGAATTTGGGGCAACAGAGATAAGCGCCACCACCTTAGCCCTGTGGGGCTATGGCGTGGGGCTTTGGGCCTTTGCCGGGCTGCGCGCGGTGCTGCCCGCTTTTTACGCCCTTAAAGACACCAAAACCCCGGTCAAGGTGGGCGCGGCCTGCCTGGTTATCAATATAGCCTGCGGGCTCATTCTTATGCAGATATTGCAACACACAGGCTTGGCGCTGGCCACCAGCATTTCCAGCATTGCCAATTTTGGCGCGCTGCTTTGGCTGCTTAAGCTCAAGCTGGGGCCTTTGGGTTTGCGCGCCGTATTGAAATCGCTTATGGGCATTGCCCTGGCCAGCCTGGCCATGGCCGGTGTGCTGCTGCTATCCCTGTTCCTGCTGCAAACCCGCTTCGCCTGGCACCAGGGCAGCAGCCTGGCAAGCGCCTTTATCCTGGTTGGCTTGGTGGCCCTGGGCATGCTCAGCTACTTACTGGCCGCGCGAATTTTCAAAGTGGCGGAGCTGAGCGAACTGAGGCAGATAATTCAACGTAGACGTAAAAGATAAAAGGTAGGTTAAATCATGCGTAAAAACGAATATGGACAATCCCTGGGCCCCGCCATGCCGGAGTTTGCTCCGCGTCCGGCGCCGGCCAGGCAGATTATTGAAGGAAGGTATTGCCGCTTGGAGCCGGTGTCTCTAAGCAAGCACGGACAAGATCTCTACCAGGCCCATTTCAGCATAGATGACGACAGGTTTTGGACTTACCTGCTCAGCGAAAAACCCAAAGACCGTGATGAATGCATGGCTTATGTGGAAAGCCTTACCAATACCACCGACCCCACCCACTATGCGGTGGTGGACCAAAAAACCGGCAAGGCCCTGGGCTCGCTTTCTTTAATGCGCATAGACCAGCACAATGGCGTGGTGGAAATTGGCCATGTCAATTTCAGCCCGCTTTTACAAAAAACCACTCAAGCCACCGAGGCGCTCTATTTGCTCTTGAATTACGTTTTCAAAGACCTGGGCTACCGGCGCTGCGAATGGAAATGCGACAACTTCAACCAGCCCTCTAAAATTGCGGCCACCCGCTTTGGCTTCAGCTTTGAAGGCGTGTTTCGCCAGGCAATTATAACCAAAGGCCGCAGCCGCGACACCGCCTGGTTTGCCATTATAGACCAAGACTGGCCAGAGCTTGCCCAAAATTATGAGCGCTGGCTTGCCCCAAGCAATTTTGACGCCGCTGGCGCGCAAAAAAGCAAGCTTAACCACAAAGCCTAGGCGGCGGCTTAGGCGCCACTTAAGCGCACCGTTGAAAACATGAGGCTTGGGGTCATATTGCTGTCGTACATGAAAGCGTCGTTACCCACCGCGCTTAAGCTGTTCCACAATGCGGCAAAATTGCCGCTCATATTCATGCCTTCTACCGCGTAGGCAATTTTGCCGTTTTCCACCCATTGACCCGACAGGCCCAAAGAAAAATCGCCAGTGGTGGAGTTGAAGTTTCCGCCTAAAAAATTGGTGAGCAAAAGCCCGCGCGGCACCTGGCTTAAAAGTTGCGCGCCGTTCATGGCCACAGAAGGAGCCAGGGTTAAATTGCTGGTGGAGCCGGTGGTGGGCTCAAGGCCAAGGGCCTTGGCATAGTAGGTGTCCAGCAAATAATTTTGCAATACCCCTTTATCCAGCAAAGTCAAATCGCGCGCCGCCATGCCCTCACCATCAAACCAGCGCGAGCCCAGGCCGCCTTGCATAAGCGGCCGATCCACAATGGTAAGGCAGGCGGCGGCAATGGCGCTATGCAGTTTATCTTGCAGATAGCTGGTTTTGTGATGCAGGCTGGCGCCATTCATGGCGCCCAGCAAATAGCCGGTTAAATTGCCGGCCGCGCTGTTTTCCACCAACACCGGAAAGCTGCCGCTGGGGCCAACTTTCGCGCCTAACTGGGCCACCGCCCGCGTCCGCGCCCGCTCGGCTAAATCCAGAGCCAAACCTGTTTTGGTTAGTTGCCCGGCCTGGCAGCCGCCGCTGTACCAGTAACCCTGGCGCCGCTTGTTGCCCGCATCCATGATAGTGAGAGAGCTTAGGGCAAAGCCGCTGGTGGCGCTTTCATAGCCGCTGAAACCGCGGCTGTCGGCCAAAAATCTCTCATCCACATTCAAATAGGCTCCACCCTGCGAGCTGACAAATTCAAGCTTAGCGCCGGCGTTGGCGGTTGCGCCATCTATCTGCCTGGCCAAATCCAACCAAAAATCCAAAGGCAGCGCGGCCAAATCTTTATCATAATTGCCAAGGTCGGCGCTGCCGCCGGTTGCCATAAGCTCGCGCGCGGGTAAAGCCCGCCATTTATCCGGAGTAAGTTTCTGGGTGAAGCGGCAGGCCTTATCCACAAAAGATTCCAATGTCGCAAAATCGCTGGTGGAGTGCACCCCATAGCGGCCATTGATAAACAGGCTTAAACTGAGCCCCTGCTTGATAGAACTACTGGCCTTTTCCAGGCGGCCATCGCGCATTACCACGCTGATAAAACGCGATCGGCTGACGCTGGCCCTGGCCTCGCCGGCCCCCTTTTGCGCGGCCAGCTTAAACGCTTTTTGCGCCCATGCTTCCATGTTGCTTCTGTCAGCCATGACTGCCTCCCACGTTTATGCCGCTAACCAAAGTAGTGGGCAGGCCCTGACTTACCGGCACGCTCTGGCCGTTTTTGCCGCAAGTGTAACCGCCTTCGGCAAAGGCCAAGTCATTGCCCACCATGGTTATGCGCGTTAGAATTTCCGGGCCAGAGCCAATTACGTTTATATCTTTTACTGGGTGAGTTAGTTTGCCATTTTCAATGGCAAAACCGCTTTTAACATAAAAGCTGAAATCGCCGGAGGCAATGTTTACCTGGCCGTTACTGAACTGCAGCGCATACAGGCCGTTTTTCACCGAGCCAATAATTTCTTCCGGCGCATAGTTGCCCGCTTCCATAAAAGTGGCGCGCATGCGCGGCATGGGCGGGTATTCGTAGCTTTGACGGCGCCCCGAACCGGTGGGGGCCACGCCGAAGAATTTGGCGGAAAGTCTGTCGTGCAGATAAGATTTAAGCACGCCTCGCTCCACCAGCACGGTACGCTGGCTGTCCGCACCCTCATCGTCAAAGTTTATGGCGCCATGGCTGTTGGCCATGGTTCCGTCATCCACAATCGTCACCTCGGGCGGCGCTATCTGCTGGCCCATGCGCTCCGCATAGGTGGACATGCGGCGCCGGTTGAAATCAGCCTCCAGGCCGTGCCCTATAGCCTCGTGCAGCAATATGCCAGAGGAACCAGGCGCCAGCACGCACGGCATTTGCCCCGCCTTTAACGGTTTGGCTTCAAACAAGGCCAACGTGTCGTGCAGGGCCTGGTCGGCCAATATGTTTAAACGCTCATCGCTGTACACTTCCAGCCCCGCGCGGGTGGTAAAGTCGCGATAGTTAGACTCGCGCAGCCCGTTCTGCTCAGCCACGCAGCTTACATAAAGACTGGTGCGCGGGCGCAGGTCGGAACGCATAACCCCTTCGCTGGTGGCCACCAATATCTGGCTTATACTGTCGCTGAACTGGGAGAGGGTTTTTATTACCCGCTTGTCCGCCCCCGCCATGCGCGCGCCCACTTTTTGCAAAATAGCGATGCGTTCGTCATCATCCACCTCGTCCCAGGCAATCCTCATGGGGTAAAGGTTTAGGCCCGGCTTGTTCTGTAAAACCGGCACTTGGTACACCTGGCCGGATGCTGAAGTTTGCCCCACATTGGCCAAAAGCGCCGCGGCATGGGCCGCTTCCAGCATGGCCGGCATTTCCAACACCTGGCTAAAGGCGTAGCCCACCTGCTCGCCTTTGATAACCCGAACGCCTACCCCCAAGTTCACTTGCGTGTAGGCACGGTTTATTTGCATATCTTCCATTATAAGATAATTGCCCACACTGTGCTGAAAGTACAGGTCGGCATAGTCCCCACCGTTTTGCAAGGCCTTTTTCAACAGCGTGTTTATCTGCTCATTATCCACACCATGCTGGCTGAACAGCCAGGAGCCGGAGCTGGCCGTGGTGGCTTGCCCCGAGCTTTGCCCGCCACAGGCGAAAAGGGCGGGCAAAAGCGCGGCCGCGCCCATGGCCTGCAGGAAATTACGGCGTTTTATGCCGTTTTTTTGCGTAGTTAGTTGCGAGATGCTCATAAATTCTCCTTAAAGGGCAATCTTTTTGTATATTATGGTTACTTGGCCCGCCTTTTGCAATACAACCAGGCAATAGAATGAATGGAGGAAGTATGCCGGTCAATCTCAATCAGAATTTTAGCAGCTCCTGGCGGCGCGATGCCTTTGGCGCCAGCGCTCAGGGCGGTTTAAGATTGGCGGCCAACCCCAGGGGCGGCAGCAGTTTCAATAATGCTTTATCCAATAATTTACAAATATTATCCGGCAGTGGCGCAGCCCCTGGCGGCACTGCCCACCAACTGCCCGCCGGCTTTCAGAACCTGAAGCCGCCGGTGCGCGGCCTTAGCCAGGCGGCGGCCAGCACAGGCGGGCCAAGCCAGCCCAGCCTGAAGCCACCGGCCAGTATTGCCTACCACAACGCCATTTCCGGGCAAAGCCAGCAAAGCGGCCAGCGGGCGGCTTTGGGCCAGATTAACCACACGGTAAACCGTGCGGCCGCGCGGCCCGCCCCCTTGGCCTCCAACTTGCTTAATACTCATAAAAACCAGCCGGCCGGCAGTGGGCAAAGGGCGTTATCGCGCAGCCCCCTGCGCCAGGAGTACGAAAAAATGGCCCACCAGGCGGCCGACCGCCATGGGGTAGACCCCAACCTGGTTAAGGCCGTAATTTCGGCGGAGAGCGACTATAATCCCGGCGTGGTTTCCAAGGCCGGAGCCATGGGCCTTATGCAGTTGATGCCAGGCACAGCCAAAGACATGCAAGTGCAAAACCCCTTTGATCCGGCCCAGAACATTGAAGGCGGAACCAAGTATTTGGCATGGCTTAGTAAAATGTTTGATGGCGACGAACAGAAAATACTGGCCGCCTACAACTGGGGACCGGGCAATGTGCGGCGCGGCGGCAACTTGCCTAAAGAAACCAGCAGTTATTTAGCAAAAGTAAGCCAGTACCGCAATGCCTATGAAGCCCTGGCCCAAAATACGCCTGAACCCAATAGGCAGCTTGATGCCAGCCAGGTGCTGGCCAAGAACGACACGCCAGCCAGCAACAACCGCAAGGCTTCTTAAGTCAGCTGTGCTATCTCAGATAGAACTGGGCTCAGGACTGATTAATTGCTTGTGTGAACAGGCCGCTTAATCAACAGTAATGTGGCATGTCATGCCGGAAGCCGCTTTGCGGCTATCCGGCATCCAGGCTGTTAGCTTTAAAAGCCAGGACCCCGGATAGCGGCTGGCGCCACTTCCGGGGTGACAATAACGCAATTATTTGTACAAGTCATTTCATAAATG